>CAYTNB010000190.1:0-4755 GCA_964439085.1 uncultured Desulfobulbia bacterium
CGGCTTGCCTGACCAGTGGACCTTTACCGTCAACAGGATTTCCCAGGCCATCAATTACTCTACCCAGCATAGCCTCTGACACCGCTACCCGAGCCTGCCCTCCAACCTGCCGAATGATACTTCCCGGCTCAACACCCCGCATCTCGCCCAAGGGCATAAGTAAAACACGCCCTTCCCGAAACCCCACGACTTCAGCAAGAACAGACCCTTTACCCCGAAATGTGCTAATTTCACAAATACTACCTACAGGGATTCCCGGCCCATGGCTCTCAACCACCATACCAATTACCTGGCTGACCTGTCCCCTAACCTCAATAAGCTCGGTATCGGCTATAACTTTCAGGCAATCTTCAAACGGCATAAAAACCTTTTCTGGGGACCACAGATACATTCATAATTTTTAAATGTTTTTTTCTGTGGCTAAAATTGATGGTCTCGTAAAAAGTCTCGGGATGGCTAAGTAGCTAAGCGTAGACTGCGAAAAGTTTGACAGGTAAGCGAACAGAGTGAGACTCCGAGGCATAGTGATTTCTCGGGCGCAAGGCCATACATGTGGCGGTCGTGCCTGAAAATTTTCTACAACCGCCATCAAAACTATTCAACACCTTTTTCAATGGCCTGCATAAAGGTTGCCTCAATGGCCTTGGACAATTTATCCCGGCGTGATTCCAGGGTGGCATCAACCTCACCAAAACCTGTTTCAAGGAGACACCCCCCCTCTGAAACTGTGGGATCTTCCGTGAGTTCCAGCTGTTTTACCCCAGCCAATAATTCTGGATCATCAAAACCAGCCTCTTGCAAAAGGTTTAAATCTTTGACGTTTAAATGAACGATAACACTGGAATTTTCAACTACATACCCCAAGGTAGTCTTCAGACAGGCCTTAATGATATTCGGGTTTACTGACACCTCGTGAAACAAAACACGTTCCAGCATCATTCGCATTATAGAAAGCAGGTCATTCTGGTATCGTTCATACAACTGCCGCCGTTCTTTAGATATAACCTGCAATAACTCGTCAATTCTAACCACCCTGCCCCGGGACTCTTCCCGGCCGAGCTTCAATGCTTCTTCATGGCCAGCGGCAAAGCCTTTATCGTAGGCCTCCTTCTCAATTTCAGCGACCTTAGACCGTGCCTTAGCAAGCATATCTTCACTCTCTTTATGAGCCTTCGCTGTCTCAGCCCGCATTCTACTAATGGCATCAGCATATTCAGTATTACCGCTTTGCCAAAGAGAATCGAGGGTACAGAATTCGTTCTGATTCAGTTCATCAAGTCCTGGGCGTGTGGTTAGTATTTCATTTTCCACAGGCCGGGAGGTTTGTGTTTTTATGACATTAGACAAATTCATCATCTCCACCACCACCTGCTGCCAACTGCACCTTACCCTCTTGTTCAAGGCGCTTGCCAATCTTTAAGATGGCCTGTTGGGCACCCTCCACATCCTTCAAACGAGTTGGCCCCATTATTTCCATGTCTTCTTTCAGCATTTCAACCGCCCGCTTGGACATATTCTTAAATATTTTCTCTTTCAAATCGTCAGAGGCATTCTTCAAGGCCAGCTTAAGGTCATCGGTGCTGACCTCCTTCAAGATTGCCATAATACCACGATCATCCACACCAATAAGATCCTCAAAGACAAACATTAGCCTTCGGATTTCATCAGCCAATTCTTCCCGCTGTTCTTCAACACCCTCCATAATGGATGCTTCAAGAGATCGATCAGCATTATTCAAAATCTCGGCCACCGCTTCAACACCACCTAGACGTTGACCCTCCATCCCCTCAACTGACAATAATTCTTCCTGCAACACCCGATCAATATCAACCAGGATTTCCGGGCTGACTTTATCCAACTCACTCATCCGCATAATTACCTCAATTCGCTGGTCTTCTTTTAGCTCACCAAGAATAGCAGCAGCCTGACTTTGTTCTAAAACTGACAAAACCAGTGCGATAGTTTGCGGATGTTCATTACGCAAAAAGTTTACCAGGATCTGCGGCTCAAGTTTACGAGCCTTTTGAAACAAAGTTAGCCGCCAATCTGAATGAATATCATCTAAAATTTCATTGGCCTTATCATTCATAAGGGCCTTTTTCAAGGCCGACTCCAGCATATCATCACCGGAAAGAAACAAGTCATCACCGCCAACGTCAGTGCGAAAGGCCTTTAAAAGAGCACCAATATCATCCTTATCAACATGATCCATTTTGGCCATCTGACGGCCAACATTCTTAATTTCACCGTCATCAAGACGTTGAAACACCTTTGCGGCAAAATCATCGCCCAAAGTCAATAGAAAAATTGCCGCCTTTTCCGGACCGGAAAGATCACCCTGATGTTCTTTTTTAGCAACCAATGTTTACGCCTTTTCCCTAAGCCATCTTTTAACCAGATCGGCAGCTCGATCAGGATCACTCTGGGCAAGTTTATAAATTTTTTCTTTGTCACTAAGCCCCATATTTGGCAGAGTTAAATCATCTTCCTGAACCTTAACTTCCTCCTCTGCGGCCTGCGCCAAAATCGCCCGCCTCTGTTCCTCAATTTGTTTGTTCGAAAGTAACCTAAAAAATGGTTTAACTACAAACAAAATAACACAAACAGCAAAGATAAAATAGATAACGGGCTGAGCCAAGCGCTCAAGTAATTCTTGCCATTTTGCTACATTGCCAGTTTCTACTTCTGGGGCCGTAGATAACGTAAAGGGTACGCTAATAACCTCCAGGCTGTCGCCACGCTCAGAGTCAAGTCCAACAGCATTCTGAGCCATTTGGGTAAAGCGCTTTAGCTCTTTCTTAGATCTTGGTATGTATTTTATTTCCGACTTACCATTTTTGTCAACGACCTTTTTATATGTGCCATCCATCATTACTGCAACCGACATCTTTTTAATAAATCCAACCGCCTCTTTTATGTGCTTAACGGTCTTACTTACCTCATAATTTCTGGTTATCGTATTACGCTGACTGCCGCCGCCTTTTACACCGACACCATTCCCGGCAAAAGAAGCAAGATCACCTTTGACACCCGGTATCCCTTTGGCCTCCGTACCATCTTTTGAAATAGCATCATTTAGGAGCTGCTCACTTCTAACAACTTGGCCTTCTGGGTCATACATCTCCTCAGTACTATCCACCTGACTAAAATCCACATCAGCAGAGACTCTGGCAATAACCTTACCAACCCCGACAACCTCTTCGAACATAGTTTCCAATTTATTACGCAGATTGTTTTCAAGTTTTAGTTGATACTCCAATTGGGTGGATGATAGCATGCCGGGACCATCACCACGCTTCCGGAATAACAGGCGACCAGCTGTATCCACCACCGTGATATTATTTTCTGTCAGGCCGGCCACAGCACAGCTAACCAAGTTAACAATGGCCTGGATCTGCGATTTGTTCAATTTATTTCTTCCGCGCATAGTCAAACTAATCGAGGCTGATGGCGGGCGCTGGTCTTCTACAAATACCGATTCTTTAGGGGTCGCAATATGTACCCTCGCCGCACTAATTTGATCAAACTGCCGGATGGTTCGAGCCAATTCTCCCTGCAAGGCCCGTTGATAATTCAACTTTTGCACAAAATCAGTTATCCCAAGATTTGTTTGATCAAAAATTTCAAACCCAACACCTCCACCTCGCGGCAATCCTGCTCCCGCCAGTGTTAAACGGGTCTCCAATACCTTGTCTGTAGGTACTTTAATTGCGGAACCATTCATCGCCAGTTGATAAGGTATCCGCTGCTCTTTTAATTTAGCAACAACGTCGGCTGCATCAGATTGACTAAGAGAACTGAACAACACACCGTAATTTGCTACATTGCCCTTAGTGGCAACCGTTGTAAGTCCGATAATAACCACCGCCAAAACAACACCAGCAACCATCTTCTGAATAGCCGTAAGATCTTTGATTATTGACAGTATCTGTTCAAACATCTCCTTGGGACTGGCCATAATTTCTCCTCTAAATAACTGAATCAGAATTTGCAATCATTTCTGGACTGCACCGGAAACCGGTATTACAAACGTTTTACCTTTCAGGTGCACATCATAGTTGCAGACGCATAATTTCTTTATAGGCATCAATAACTTTGTTCTGCACCTTGGTGAGCATGTGAAAAGAAATACTTGCCTTCTCCATGGCAATCATCGTTTCATGGATATTGGAATGCTCTCCGGCCATTAAGCCTTCGGAAAGTGCGGCGGCATTCTGCATCTGGCCATTAACCGATTGCACCGATTCCTTTAAAATATCACCAAAGCCACTACCCTCGGTGCCCTTCGCCTTATTTATTGACATCCCGGCAAGCGGGGCTCCTGCGCCCCGAACTGGAATAAGTCCTAATTTATCCATAACATTCATCCTCTTTCTCTTTAATCATCAAGGCGACAAAAGACCTTTAACTCCTGTTAGTAACGATTAACGGGTACTCACCTTGTTCATTTCGGAATGTCTGCACTTATCTGAATTTCGAAAGATACCAGTGTTTTCGAGAAGACCAGGTAAACACAGGTTCCTCAGATTGAGAGCGCCTAATACTCTACCTACTAATATCCAAGGCCCGTAAAGCCATGGCCTTAATCGCATCCAGAGCCGCCACATTGGCATCAAAATCTCGACGGGCACCCATCATGTCTACCATCTGTTCCGCTACGTTAACGTTGGGCATCTTCACTATGCCATTCTTGTCGGCATCAGGATGCGATGGATCATAAACTTCCTTAAAAGGGGTCTTGTCTTCCACAAAACT
>CAYTNB010000191.1:0-4727 GCA_964439085.1 uncultured Desulfobulbia bacterium
CTCGGCCGGTCGGTCGCGTGTTACAATTTGAACCCTTACCGGCGTCAGGTCCATGGGCAACGTGACACCGACCATGTTGTTGAGCTGCTGGAACCAGGGGCCGCAAGCGTTGAGCAACAACTTGCCACTCAGGGTTTCGCCACCCGCACAGTGGACCGTGTGGGCCTCGCCATTGCTGCCGGCATCGATTTTGGTGACCTCGTGCCGAACCAACAGTTCTACCCCGTTGTTGATCGCCGCTTGCAGCAAATCTTCTGTGGTGCCTTGCGGATCGGCGTAGCCTCCATCGGGTTCCAAGAACAGTTCCTTGGGGTTTTCACATTCATGCTCCAGCCCGGTCAAGTCGAGCGCGTGTTTGCAAAGGTTCACAGCCGGGTAGCGGCTTTGAATTTCTTCCAGCGAATACAATCCTCCGGGAACGCCCACCTCTTTGAAATGTTGCAAAGGGACGGCGGCTTCGTCGGGCGTTTCGCCCGGCACCCACAAGACTCCGACGGGAGAAAAGCCCGATCGATTTTCTTTTAGCTCCAGCCGTTCGCACCAATGGTGAAACATCTGTACGCTCCATTGGGCCAAGCGCACTACTTCGATGTTCCCATATCTTTGGCGAACGACCGCCGACGATTGGCCGGTGGAACCGACACCAACGTGCGGCCCTTTTTCGAGAATGGCGATTTTTTTCAAGCCTCGGCGAGCCAATTGATAAGCGGCCGAGACACCGATGATACCGCCACCCACTACAATTGCGTCGTACGTTTTTGGGGCCATGTGAATTTCAACCATCGAAAAAAGGACTATTTGATATTTGTCCTGGAAGGACTGTTTGATAATAGCCCAGCGATAAATCGCTGGGCTATTGTCATTTGTCCCTACCGGGACAACCGAGGGCCAAAGTTCTATCCATTCTGTTCATTTGGGTTGCCGATGTCGAGTGCCTCGGCCAGCAGTTCAGCGATATCTCGGACTTCTACCCGATTCTCGCCTGCCGCCACGCCGTCGCTGACCATGGTTAGGCAAAATGGGCACGAGACGGCGATGGTTTCGGCCCCTGTTTTCAGCAGTTCTTCAATACGGCCCGCCCCGATGCGCTGATCGGGCGTATCGTCGAACCACATGCGTCCCCCGCCCGCGCCGCAGCAGGCTGTCTGCTGCCCGGAGCGTTTTACTTGGGCCAGCGATCCGCCTTGAGATTGGTTGTAGATTTCCAGCAACTGGCGTGGTGCGCGGGTTTCGTTTTGAACACGCGCCAGATAGCAGGGGTCGTGATAGACCAGCTTGTCGCCTTGTTTTTCTGCATTCTTACGCACATCGGGAAGTTTTCCCTGGTCGATCAGCTCCGCAAGAAACTGGCTATGGTGCTTCACCTCGAACGATCCGCCCATCTGTGGATAGTCGCTCTTAAAACTGTTCATGCAGTGCGGGCAGTGGGTGACGATCTCTCGCACTTTGTGCTGCTTCAGCACCTCGATATTGCCCTCGGCCAACTCTTGAAACAAAAACTCGTCGCCCATGCGCCGCGCGGATTCGCCCGTGCAGCGTTCTTCTGGGCCGAGCACGGCAAAATTCACTTGGGCCGCTTTCAATAGTTTCACCACGGCCCGGGCTACTTTTTGAATGCGTCGATCATAAGACGCGGCGCAACCGACCCAATAAAGAACGTCGAAGTCGGGGTTCTCCTGAACTCGCGGCACATCTAGCCCCTCGGCCCAATCGAAGCGTTCTTCTGCCGGCAGTCCCCACGGGTTGCCCGACCGCTGCATTTTTTGCAGCGACGTAGCCGGGGCGCCCCGCAATTGGCCTTCGCCCACCAGATGGCGTCGCATGTCGGTGATGAGGCCCATCGGGCTGACGCCGAGCGGGCAGACATCGACACAAGCGTTGCACGTTGTGCAGGACCAAACGGTTTCGGCCAGAATCACGCTATCCACCAACGGCGAGGCCAACGCTTGCGGTTGATCTTCCCCGTTTTGATTTTTTGCTGCTTGCAAAAGAGAAGGACCAACTTGGTTCAGGTGCGAACGGATGTCCTGAACTACGTTGCGAGGCGAGAGGGGTTTGCCCGCCTCAAAAGCTGGGCAAGCATCTTGGCAGCGTCCGCACGAAACACAGGCGTCCAATTCCAGAAGCTGCCGCTGCGTGAAATCTTGTACCTGCCCCACCCCAATGAGGCCGGTCTCTTCGACCTCTTCCATGCTAATGGGCACCATCGTCCCCATCGATTTGCTGTGGGCAGAAACATTCAGCGCGCCTGCAATCGAATGAAACAGACGAGTATATGGAAATGCGGCAATCAGGCCAAACGCCAAAAACGTGTGGACCCACCACAGCACCAAGTGCAGGGCCGTCACACCTTCTGCCGAGATTTTCATTGCCTGAAACAACATAGCCACGCCATAGCCGACATACGAAAGCGCCGGCAGTGGGGTTTGTTCGCGAAGGATACGAAGCCCTTCGGCAAAGTAGCCTGTCACACAAATGGCCATGAACATGCCTAACACCGCCCAATCCCAGGGCGTGTATGCAATGCTTGCCTTGCCCTTCCAACGGCGACGTGCCAGCCGAACACAACCGACCAACACCGCAAGACCAGCCGTATCTAAAACGACTTCAAAAATCGCATAATACAGGCCTTTATGAAACAGCGGGTTGGTCGCATCGTACCCGAGGATGGCCGCCCCATAATGTTCGATCGCGACAAGAATCGTGCCGATAAACAGCACGACAAAACCGCCGAACAAAAGGGCATGGGAGATGCCGACCCGGCGCCGGCCTGCCCGTACGGTTTTTTGGGACAAGACGTGCGTAAAAAACCGGATGCAGGCGGCCTTCCACGCAATTTTTTCGCCCGTTTTTCGGCCCAGTTTCCACAGCCGGGCACGTCGAAAAATACCCCAGGAGAAACAAGCGAGTGAGGCTGTCGCGAGCACATACATCACACGCTGCGAAGTCTCGTCGATGTTGCCAAGGATTTCTCGCGTTACAGAATCATCCAGCATGAATCTTTTCGATCATCTGAGGGACCAGCTCATAGACGTCGCCCACCAGCCCGTAGTCGGCAACCTCAAAAATCGGTGCCTCGGGGTCCTGGTTCACTGCCACCACCACTTTTGAGTTTTTCATCCCGGCCAAATGTTGCACCGCTCCAGAGATGCCCAAGGCGATATACAATTCTGGCGCAACGATTTTTCCGGTTTGGCCAACTTGCAGTTCGTTGGGAGTGATGCCCGCATCGACCAACGCGCGGGAACTGCCGGCGGCACCGCCAAGTCGGTCGGCCAACGTCCCGACCAATCGTTCGTAGTCCTCCGAGTTCTTGAAAGCTCGACCGCCGGAGACAACCACGCGCGCTTCGGTAACGTCCGGCCGGTGGCTGGTTGTGGAATCGACCTGCACAAAGTGGATCGAATCGGGCAGCGCATCTTCTTGCACGGCAATCGGTGTGATTTCAAAAGCAGCCTCGGCTGGCTCGGCCCGTTCGTAGGCGGCGGGGCGAATCGTCACGATTTGCGGGCTTCCCTGAAGGGCTACCGTGGCTGTCACCGAGCCTGCAAACATAGGCCGGCGCAGCAACAATTGGCCATCACGAAATTCGTGGCCAACCACATCGCTGGCCATCGCTCCGCCCAACAAGCCTGCGGCCCTGCCAACCACGTCTTTGGCAAAAGTGGTCGACGCAGCAACCACCAACTCCGCCCCGCGCTCAGCAGCCACCTCGGCAATCACTTTTGCAAAACGGTCGGCTATCGGATGGACCAGCGCCGGGCTCTCCGCTTGAAGCACCGGCGCGTAGCTCGCCATTCGCTCGACCACACTCTGAATCTGATCGCCCAGCACCAAACACTCGACACTGCCATCGGTCTGCTCGGCCACGGTCTTGGCAAACCCCAGGGCCGAGTCGCTGCCCGCCCGAACGGTTTTTCCATCATGTTCTACGATTACCAGAATTCGCATCAATGCTTGCCTTTCATATTACCTTGGCTTCGTCTCGAAGCCGGGCCAACAGGTCGTCGACGGTCTCCACAATCACACCATCGCGGCGTGTGGAAGCCAGCTCCATGTGCAACACCTGAACCCGCGGCTCAATCGTGACACCCAATTCTTCGAGTTCGATCCGATCCAACGGTTTTCTCTTCGCCTTCATCTTGCTTGCTAAGGACGCATAGCGAGGTTCGTTCAATCGCAGGTCGGTTGTGATGACCGCCGGGGTGCCGATTTCGACGGTTTCGATGCCGGCGTCGGTTTCGCGTGCGACACGAATTTTGCCTTCTGCAAATTCGATGCGCGACGCAAACATCGCCTGAGGCCAAGCCAGCAGTGCGGCAAGAAATTGGCCCGTCTGATTGGCATCGTCGTCCACCGCCTGCTTGCCCATCAAAACCAAATCGGGCTGTTCACGCTCGACCAAAACTTGCAATATCCGGGCCACATTCCACGGGTCGAGCGTTTCATTACAGTCGACCAACAGAGCACGATCGGCACCCATAGCCAACGCCGACCGCAATTCTCCTTCCAGCTCGCCCGAGGCATTGGAGCCAATGCTTACCGCCAAGACTTGCACTTCTTCCGAAGAGTTTTCGCTGATCTGAACCGCTTCTTCCAGCGCGATGGCATCGAAGGGATTCATCACAAGCGTCATCCCCTGGAGATCGATCCCCGTGGCATCTTCGCGTATGCGGATCGTTTGATCGGGATCGGGCACGCATTTTATGGGTACAAGAATTTTCATA
>CAYTNB010000192.1:0-4681 GCA_964439085.1 uncultured Desulfobulbia bacterium
CAACTGGTGGGCCGCCTCCAGTGCGGCTGCTGTAGTCGGGCATTCCTGGCCGCTAATGGCGGCCAACTCTCCAAGGTTTGGGGTAAGGACAGTGACTAGTCCGATTAACTCACGGAGAACCTCCGTTGCGCCATTTCCTTCGAGCAGGGGCAGACCATTACTTGAGGTCATTACCGGGTCGTAGATTATCTCGCCCTGAAATCCGGTCAGAGAGCGGCGAACGGCCTGGGCGATCTCTGCTGTGCCTATCATGCCAATTTTTATATGGCTGATATTCAGATCATCTAGAACCGCTTCTATCTGTTCACTAACAATATGCCCGGCAACGGCATAACTGGTTTTAACACCCCTGGAGTTTTGGATAGTCAGGTTGGTGATGGCGGCGCTGCCGTACGCCTTAAGCCGGGCAAGGGTTTTCAGGTCGGCCTGGATTCCGGCTCCACCCGAAGGGTCTGAACCGGCAATGGTTAAGATTGATTTGATTAATTGGGAGGACATTTTTGCGGTGACCAACTAAAGTTAGTTAGTACCTTACAGATTGTTTTCTCGGAGTCTGCGCTTACCTGTTTTTTAGAAAATAATTTATAAGGTACTTATACCCCTCGTGGGGTGTTAGTCTGCTTGGCAGTGGTGTCTGGCTGAATTTCTTGCAGGGTTACCTTGTAGGTCAGATCATGGCCAGCCAGGGGATGATTGAAGTCGACAGTGGCGGTTTTTTCATCAAGAGCAGTAATCATGGCTGGAATTTTATGTTTTTTATTCTCTCGGTCGACATGTAGACCCAGAATCATACCTGCTTTAAGTTGTTTCTGATTAGGTAATAGAGAACGCTTCATAGTATGGATTAACTCTGGTTGGCTTAGGCCGTGAGCTTGGACTGCAGGTATGGTGAAGGTTTTGTTCTCTTTGACTCGCATACCGATAATATTTTTTTCAAAATCAGGCATTACAAACCCTGAACCTATTTTGAACTCTAAAGGCCCAGATGATTTCGATGACTCAAATAAATCACCATTTTTTAAAAAGCCATCATAAATGACTACTACCTGATCCCCTGCTTTAACTTTCATTATCTCGTTTTCTCCTTAGGGCCTTATTTATTAGCTTTGGCAAACGTATCTCGTTTATTAATTAGAGTGGCCGCCAGTTTACCAAAATTGCCAGGAATTTTGGTTTTAGCAATTGCCTGAAATTCTTTTCTTGTTTCGTATTGTTTGATGAGATTTTCCAGGTTATTTCCATAAGCCCCGATAGTCTGCTTGACTAGAATGAAGATATTATCGTAGGGAAATGGTTTGCTAAATTGTTTAATTAAATCGTTTATAAACATACTAAGTTCTTTTATATCCTTGGGGGACTTGCCATAAAATACCTTGCAACGTGTGATCGCCTTTTCCAGGATAATTTGCAGCTCTACCTGATTAATTGCTTCTTGACCAGAGAGAGATTTGACCATGAGCTTCATGGTGAGGATAATTCCTTTGGCACCGGTAAAAAACGATTTGGTCATTGTTCCCGCTATAACGACGGGATTTATCTCGGCGCATGGATCTGTTATCTGCGTTTTGATGGTGGGAAGTATTTTGTTTTTTATGGCCAGATGATAAATATTAAGTAATTCCAGGGTCTCTGTTATTTCTGCAAGAGTGGTTTTTAATTCTCTTTTGTGGTAAAGGCTGCCAACCAGACTGCTTAGAGCCATGGCATGTTTGTTGATTTCTCTGATTATAATTTGCGTCTCCGCCGTTTTTAATGTTGAGAGCTCGCTTTTTATATTATGAATGGTGCCAATGTCAGAGGACAACAAGCCAGTTGTGGCCTTTGTGAAGAGAGATACCTGCTTAATAGTATCAGTGCCAATCTTGATATAGTGGCAGGCTATTTCTTCCGCCAGGCGCGGAAGTCCCAGGATGTCTATATTATTGTACCTGGATTCCAGTTTTTTGACTTCCCTGTTAGCTTCATCCAAACTTAAAGTTGTTTTGTCTGAGGCGGTCTGCTCAGTAATTAACCGGTAAACATCCAATCCCTCACTAAAGAGGTGCTTTTGCTTTTGAGCAAGGCGACGGGACAGGGGGATTAGTGCCTCAATATTGAGGCTTTGTCTTAGAACTTTGTCGGCTGTGATAAATATTTTAATTTCATTGTAGAGAGCAAGTTTAAGTTCTGCCAAACTTTCAAGTTTCGGCTTAATCTGTTCTGCTGAAAGTAAGGCCTTGTCAGGCGATTTACAGCCGATTAAGTCTGCCAACTGGTTTGAAATATCGATATTACACGCTTTAATGGCCCTGGAGAGCTCTCTCCCCAGGACAGGATAACTCTTTAAAGATTTTTGCAGATCGGCACTGGAAATACCCAGGGCTTTAAGCATGTTATCCAGAGAAGAAAACTTGATTTTGCTCCAAGCTGTTATCCTTGGATCTTTCAGCCGCTTAATTATCTCTTCTTTTTCAGCCAGGAGGTAGACCCTGTTGTTTGCCAGAATATCTTGGGCTTGTTTTAGGTTATCCATAAAAGTTGATTAGGTAAAAAGTGTATTTAGCCAGAAGAAAAACCGCCATAGTACCTTCAAAAGATATTATATAAAATATAAAAATGTAAAAATATGATATATTTTTCGGTATTATCAAACTTGACAAATGACCTAGATGCGCATAATCTAGTTGGGTTATGGATTTGGCTTGTGAAAAATACATGAAAAAAATGATGATGGAAATAATGGTATGACTGAATTAAATTTTAAAAAGGGTGGCGGTTTGCTACCGGTAATTGTCCAGGATTTTGAAAGTGGTGATATATTGATGCTGGCTTATATCAATGCCGAAGCTTGGCAGAAGACCATTGCAACTGGCAAAGCTCATTTTTGGAGCCGCTCTCGTCAACAATTATGGCTGAAGGGGGAGTCCTCCAGTCATTTTCAAATAATTAAGGAAGTTCTGCTGGATTGTGATGAGGATACCATTGTCTTTAAGGTGGAACAGCAGGGCGGTGCTGCCTGTCATAAGGGCTATCGCAGTTGTTTCTTCCGTCACTGGGCAGGGGATGATTTTGAGGTTAAGGATGAACCGGTTTTTGACCCGGTGGAGGTTTACAAGAAATGAATGTTTTAAAGTTAGGTATTCCCAAAGGCAGTTTGGAGAAGGCTACTATTGAGCTTTTTAAAAAGTCTGGCTGGAAGATAAAGACGGTCTCTAGAAACTATTTCCCGGAGATTGATGACCCCGAACTATCCTGTTCTATCTGCCGTCCTCAGGAGATGTCCCGTTATATTGAGGATGGTATTTTGGATGCCGGAATTACCGGAAAAGACTGGACCATGGAGAATGGCTCAGACGTTGTTGTGGTGGCTGATCTTATCTATTCCAAGGTAAGCCGCAATCCAACGCGCTGGGTGGTCGCAGTGCCAGGTGATTCAGATATCAAAACCCTGGAAGATCTGGAGGGTAAAAAGATTTCTACGGAATTGGTGAGTTATACCAAAAAGTTTTTTGCCGAAAAAAATATTAATGTAGATGTCGAATTCTCATGGGGTGCTACTGAGGCCAAGGTAGTTTCCAAATTGGCAGATGCTATTGTGGAGGTTACTGAAACCGAGACAACTATTCGTGCTCATGGTCTTAGAATAATCTATGAGATGATCGAGTCCAACACGCAGTTAATTGCTAACAAGGTGGCCTGGGCCGATAGTTGGCAGCGTGAGAAGATCGAAAATATTGCCATGTTGTTGCAGGGGGCGTTACGAGCCGATAATATTGTTGGTCTTAAAATGAATGTTGCCAATGATAACATAGAGGCGATCATTGCCTTATTGCCCAGTATGAATGCCCCGACCATTGCCCATCTCTATAATAAAGACTGGTGCTCTATCGAGACGGTGATTTCAGAACATCAGGTTCGTGATGTTGTTCCACAATTGGTCAAGGCTGGTGCTGAAGGGATAGTTGAATATGCTTTAAATAAGGTGATATGAGACTTGATTAATTATTCTAAAATTGAATTTATAGACAGCGTTTTTGCTATTAATAAGCTGCCTGATCCTCTCCTGCCCGAGGTCGCCTTTGCAGGGCGATCCAACGTGGGGAAGTCTAGCCTTATAAATAAAATAGTGAATCAGCGCAAGCTGGTTAAAGTAAGTTCCCGGCCCGGAAAAACCCAAAGTCTGAACTTTTTTTTGGTTGACCAGCGTTGTTATTTGGTCGATTTGCCTGGTTACGGTTATGCCAAGGTGCCCAAAAAATTAAAGGGTGTTTGGCAGGGGTTGATTAGTGATTATATTTCTCAGCGAGAAGCTTTGCGCTGCGTTGTAGTAATTATTGATATCCGTCATCCACTAAAAGAATTAGACTTCAATCTCGTTTCCTGGCTTGTGGACATCGGGGTTCCTGTCTTGCCGGTTTATACAAAGCTGGACAAAATTACCAGGAGCCAGAGGCAAAAACATGCTGCTGCTCTGGATGCCGGTCTTAATATCAGCTCATCGGAGAGAGTATTGTTCTCCGCCAAGACTGGGGAAGGAAAAGAAGAAATCATCACCCGCCTTGAAAAGTATTTAAATCCCGAACCCGTGGTCTAGCCACCGAGATGCCCATGTCTCACTTTGCTTTTTCCCTAATGTTTTGTACCCATTCAGCGTAAACGGAAATACCGTGAATAGCCCAGGAGTGTAACTGCTCAGATGTGC
>CAYTNB010000193.1:0-4592 GCA_964439085.1 uncultured Desulfobulbia bacterium
ATACTAATGGTGTGTCCATACACCAAACTGAGATCATTTTGCAAAAGGCTCATGTAAATAAAAAATATGATGCAATATTCCTAAACCCAAAAAAAATGCATCGTGTCTTTGGCATAGGCAATGCAGTTATGCATGTGTAATTATAATACTTGGGGGAGGAAATAAAATGCGTGAAGGAATTGTACTATTGATGGCTGGAGTTATCCTTGCTGCCGGCTCAATTTCGACTTGTTGGACAGCTGATAATTATATTAGCGCTAACGAAATCAGAGCCGTGGCAGTAAGCTCGCCATCTGGCATGGACGATGGAGTTCAGATAAAAAAGTGGCTGAATAATATAAAACCTGCCGCTGGGGTTAAGCATAACCCCAAGATGATCAATGATAGAACACCATATTGGACAACGACTGTTAACCGTAGCTCCGGGAGAAGGGGGCAACAGTAAAATCGTTATCTAATCAGGCAAACAATAAATATCTCAATTTTTGCAACCTAGTGCTTCTAGATCGTCAGGTCATCACGCATAGCTGTACGTGGACCACCGTGTCCTGCGGTGCTCCAATCTCTGATGGGGGCGATATTTAGAAGATCGTCTTGACGATTCAGGCGGCCTAAACGGTCGTGAATTTCCTGCCAAATACAGGGGATGTCCTTGTTTATTTCACAATGACCGTTTACAGAACCGCCGCATGGGCCGTTCATCAGGCTCTTGGCACAGCGTGCCACAGGGCATAAACCTCCTGTCAGATGCAAAACACAATTTCCGCATCCGGCACATTGCTCAGTCCAGACGCCTTGCTCCATTGATCCGCCCATAAAGGTAGTATTCACTGCTGGATACACTCTGGTCATAGGCCGTAAATTCGCAATGAAATTAACTCCAACTCCGCAGGCCATGGAAATAATCGCATCATACTGACCATCCCAGTCGTCTAGGGAGTCTATAAATTCCTTATCGCACTGACGAACCAAGGTGCCTACAACTGTTTTAAGTTCTTTGCCAGCTTTTTTGCATCCCAGTCGCAAAAGGGATGACATGATCTCTACCTCTCTAGCCCCCCCCGCTGAACAAACGGAAACGCAACCGCTGCAACCAAGAACCAGAACCCGATCATAGTCCTTAACCATATCTACAATTTCCGCCACTGGCTTTCGTTTAGCGATAATCATTTGTTATCTCCATTAAAGGGGCACGGGCCCAAATTTTTTATCTGCGCGGCCATCTTTTTACCAACGGTGATGAATTCAGGATGCAGACCTCTCTCTAAGTGAAACATTTCCAGTCTTGCCGGCTCTATCTCAAGTTCTTCCAAGGCCTTTTTGACAGCTAGAACCTTTTTTGCCGCTCGTTGGCTACCCATTATATTATGGCACTTATCTGCCGGGCAGCCTACGACATATACTCCGTCGGCGCCATTTTCAAATGCTTTTAACAAGTCTGATACCTGGAGCTTACCGCCACAGGCTAGTCTGTTAATGGTAATATTATCCGGAAAGCCGTCTTCTTGGAGACTGCCGCCTTTTTCTGTACAGGACTGTTGGGAGGTGTAATGGCAACAGAAGGCTTGAATGTTGGGGGTAAAGCTCATGGAAATCTCCTTGTTTTACTCGGTACCGCAGGTTGCCAGCAATTTTTCGTCTTCAGCCACGTTTAACTGGATCGCCTGGGCGGGGCATTCGCCGACGCAGATTCCGCAGGCTCTGCATTTTTTGGGGTTTATATTGGCAACGCCTTGATCGTCCATTTTGGGAATTTCCCAAGGGCAGACGCGAACACATGTTAGGCACGAAACGCATTTGTCTCTTTCGACCCAGGCAATTTTACCTTTGTCTTTAAGATCTTGCTCGTCAACGTAACCTTCCCTAACAGCAATATTGCGCAAGGCCAGCATTATATCCGCAAATCCCACATCTTGAGGGCAGACAAAAACACATGAACGGCATCTGGAACAAAACCACAGCAGATCAGAGTGTAATAGCCTGTCTTTTAGTCCCATGCGGATCATGTGAATTATTTTCCGGGGATCAAACTCCGGTATGGCCTGACTAACCGGGCATACACCGCTACAGGCCCCGCATGAATAACAGCGGTTGACCCATTCTCCGCCGGGCATACTGCTTACCTGCCCGCTGAATGTAGAATTAATTTCCTTACTGGTAACTCCCATGAGATTCCTCTTTATCATTCGTAACTTTCAGTTGCATCTCACCTGTGCGCTGATTACCTGTGAGGCACATATGAGCAGTAACTAACTTTTTTACTATTTTTAAGAGCCTTAACAATGATGTAACTATTCAGGCGTACGCATAAAACTTAGTAATAGTTCACCAGGGGCACCAAAATAGTACAAAAGAGCTTTAGTGCCTTACAGATTAATTTCTCGGAGTCTACGCTTCGTTCCGCTTACCTGTTTTTTAGAAAAGAATTTATAAGGTATGAGGTGCTGGTGAACTCTTACAAAACTTGCTTATATGAGAAGTCTAAACTCGCCCTTACCTAGCAGGTCGTGAAGGTGCAGGATGCCAATTAGACTTTGTTCACTATCTACTACCGGCAAAACAGTTACCTCGTGACGTTGCATAATGCTCAAGGCGTCGGCAGCCAGCGAGTCGGCGGTGATTGTTTTGGGTGATGCTGTCATTACATCTTTCACCTGTGCCTCAAAAACGCTCGGCAATTTAACCATAAGTCGGCGAATATCGCCATCGGTAAGAATACCTATCACTCTGTTTTTTTGTGATACAATTAAAATTGCCCCTATGTTTTTTTCATTTAAAATCTTCACTGCATCACGTAAGGAAGCTGTTCCAAGTATGACCGGAATCTGGTCGCCAGTGAGCATCGCCCTGGAGACATTTATCTTCAGTCGCTCTCCCAGGCTGCCGCCGGGATGATTTTTGCGGAAGTCACTTGCCTTGAAATCCTTTAATTGTAGAAGAACCACGGCAAGGGCGTCACCCATCGCCAGGGTGGCGGTTGTAGAGGCTGTTGGAGCTAGTCCTAATGGACATGCCTCTCGCTCCACTCCCACATCAAGAACGGCCTGGGCCGCTTGTGCCAGAGGAGAGTGGATATTACCGGTCATGGCAATAATCTTATTTCCTCTCTTTTTAAAAGTTGGCAACAGCATATTAACTTCGGTGGTTTGGCCGCTGTTAGAGATGGCGAGTATTACATCGCCAGCATCAACAATGCCTAAATCACCATGCATGGCCTCGACCGGATGGAGAAAAAATGAGGATGTGCCTGTACTGTTCAGAGTGGCCGCAATTTTCTGGCCGATGAGGCCTGATTTACCTATTCCGGTGATAATTATCCGGCTGGGGCAGGCCATAATGAGGGAGACTGCCTCTTTGAAACCAGCGCCAAGTCTTGCGCTCATGGCAAGAATGCCGTCTGCCTCTATTTGTAAAACTTGTTTTGCCAGGGAAATAGTCATGGGATTAGATAGACTCTAAGCGATACGCTATGGAACTTTATTCTCCAAAAGCCAACTTGTTGAATTCTGGATCGGGCGGAACCGGGTAGTCGTTGTTGAAACAGGCCATGCAAAAATTGCCCTTTGGCATTCCAGTGGCTTCTACTAATCCGTCCAAACTGAGATATTGCAGTGAATCCAGACCAAGGGATTTCCTGATATCTTCTACTGAATTGTCGGCGGCGATAAGTTGGCCTCCTGTTGGAAAATCAATCCCATAAAAACATGGAAACCGGGTAGGAGGGCAGCTTATTACCATGTGCACCTCTTTAGCACCAACGTCACGCAGGGCCTTTACCCGACTGCGGCCTGTGGTGCCTCGGATAATCGAATCTTCCATGATGATCACTCGTTTGCCCACAAGTAATGGGCGTACTGGATTCAGCTTGACTCGTACTCCGAAATCACGCATGGATTGGGTGGGCTGGATAAATGTTCGTCCTACATAGTGGTTCCGAATCATCCCCATTTCCAAAGGGATGTTTGCGGCTTGTGAGTAACCGATGGCGGCGTAATTGCCGGAGTCAGGGAAGGGCATAACGAAATCAGCTTCAAGATTACACTCTCTGGCCAGAATAGCCCCCATCCGCTTACGACAACTATAGACGTTTAGGCCAAAAATATTGCTGTCCGGTCTGGCAAAATAGACATGCTCAAATATGCAGAGTCTGGGGGAGTGCTTGACGGGCTGTGAGATGGTGCGAAGTCCATTTTTGTCTATAACTAAAATTTCTCCAGGTTCCACGTCGCGAATATATTTTGCCTCAACCAAATCCAGGGCGCAGGTTTCTGAGGCGACAATATAACCGCCGTTTTTCAATTTACCCAGACAGAGGGGCCGGAAACCGTAAGGGTCTCTAATGGCAATTAGTTGGTCACGGGTCATGAGGACAATAGAATAAGCGCCTTCCAGCATTTCAAAGGTCGCAAGTAAAGACTTCTCGAACCCCAGATGGGCTTTGTGGGCCAGAAGATGAACAACCACTTCACTGTCTGTGGATGATTGGAAAATTGCCCCCTTGTCTTCCAGCTCATCCCTTAACTGGCGGGTATTGACCAAATTACCGTTATGGGCCATTGACCAGGAGTGGCCTTGGTGAGTGGCAGTAAAGG
>CAYTNB010000194.1:0-4502 GCA_964439085.1 uncultured Desulfobulbia bacterium
TACTCACACACAACTCTTTAATAAGAGACGACAACTATCCTAACACCGGGGGAAACAAACATCTCTGCATTGGCGTCGGTGTTAATTTTAAAGATATGGGTGCGGACATCACCACTGTTTTTATTGTCCTTGACAGCGGGCCTGGAGGCCCGGGCCATAACACTCAAAACACTTGATGTTTGTTTTGCCACGCAAGGTGTTGGCGTATGATTTTGCGATATCCTCATGGCATTTGCCGCAATTGTTTTTGGTCAGGATGGCGCACTGGTGTGGATTATGACATTCCAGCAATGACGTAGGAAATCTCATCCCATGAGTAGCCTGGATGCAAGGGTGGCTTAGAATATCGGGACTTTGAGGCTTTCCTGAGTTTCCAGGGATGACCAGAGGCCTTCCAAGCATTAAATTGATCAGAGCCAACATAATTGGCAGATGAGGCCGTCCCAGCAAAACCTAAAAAGGCCAATTTGTTAATGCAATTAACAGAATGTTCATTTTTATTCCCCCTAATTAAATATGAATAAAGAGCTTGTACGGTAAACATGTGAGCCATTTGAAATTCAGATAATCAAAGGTGTTGTCAACAAGGATCATGTTCATATTTTTGTATCGTTCTTTCCAGCATGGCTGGTAGCCCCCCCCTTTCCTGGGGCGCAAATCCCATGACCTCACGCCAAATTTCGTCGCTCTCCATACAAAAATATAGGCAGGTGTTAGAATGCGTATTCTCATGCAGGAGGCGATATATGTGCTTATACATTTCAACCCGTTGAGGACGGAAATAACGGGATTTACCATCCAGGCCCATGACAAATTCTTCAAAGAGAAATTTTGAATGTGAGAAACGCTGGGCGGCGATTTGTTTTAGGGAGGGCAGAAAACGTAAGGCACCCATACTGATCCAGACGATACTTTCTGCCGGAACGGTCTTGAATAGTTTATCAATGGTCTCGGCGTAACCCTCTTGCCAACCCCGATGATAAATTATTGGATCGAAGTGAAAGGCCAGTTTGTATCCCCATGCCGCGCATTGGGCGGCGGCGGCAAGTCGTTCATTAAGGGTGGCGGTGCGTAATTCTTCTCGATGCATAATGGTCGTGCTGTTTAGTGACCAAGCGATAATTGTGCGCCCCTGGTGGTCGATGTCCGCCAAGTTGTCGATCATGGCACTCTTGGTTTTAAGCTCCAAAACCGCCCTGGGCTGCCCGGCCATAAATTCGCTTAAAATTTTGCTTAGACCGGTGAGCTTATCCAGGGCCATGCTATCGGTGAATTCACCGGTGCCGATGCGCCAGAAACGCTGTCTGTCCGTTTCCAGAGATTGCCGAACTTCCGCCAGTAACTCGTCTATATTAACAAAAAAGGTGAGCCAGGGCTTGTTGAGATAGGCTTGTAGAATGCAATAAACACAGTCCATCGGGCAGTTCATACCGATGTTTAAGACCTGATAGTCGCAGCAGCGATACTCCTTGGTGCCAGGGCAGGGCTTAAAAAAATGGCCCTGATTGCGGCAGAGGAGCAGATTCTTCTTGCCCTCGGTTAACTGATGGTGATAATGGTCACCACTGGTAAAATTCGGAAGGTCGTGGCCTTTTATCTCCTGAACTGGTATGTTAGCTGCCCGGTCGAGTATTCGTCTGGTATAAGGCAGGTCAAGGCAGTCTTTTGCAACGTAAATCTTGTGGATATATTGGGCTGGATTTATCATAATTTAATGTAATAGGAAAAACAAAGTTTTCGGAGTTTCGTATGCTAGCTTACCTGTGGCTAAAAAAGCAGTTCTCCCGCCGGGCGTTATGTTCGTAAAATTCAAAGTTGAAAGAGTTAACATAAAAAATGTCACATTTACTTTCTTGTCAAACAATTAGCAAGGCCTTTGGGGCGCAAAGACTCTTTGACGATATCTCGCTTGGTATCTCTGTGGGTGAACGAACTGGACTAATTGGCCCTAATGGGGCTGGCAAATCCACTTTGTTGAAGATAATAACAGGTCTTGAAACTCCAGACAGTGGCCAAATCTTTCTGAATAAGCGGGTTAAAATGGCCTATATGGCTCAGAATGATGAGCTTAACTCTGAGCATACTATTGAAGATAGTTTGCTGGAAGTTTTGGATGAAAGTTCCGGGATGGACGAGGCGGCTAGGTACGTCAAGGCCTGTCAAATGGCCGGCAGATGTGGTTTCTTTGATATGGAACAACGGGTTGGCGATCTTTCCGGCGGTTGGAGTAAACGTCTGGCCGTAGGCCGGGTTCTGATTCAAAAACCTGATCTGCTCCTCATTGATGAACCCACCAACCACTTGGATATGGAAGGGGTGTTGTGGCTGGAACAAATTTTGGCCCGAGCCCCTTTTGCCTTTGTTTTGATTAGTCATGACCGCTATTTCTTAAACAACGTTACTAATCGAATTATTGAGCTAAACCGGGCATATCCCAAGGGATATTTGCGGGTTGAAGGAAAATATGAGGATTTTTTGCGGCGTAAGGATGAGTTACTGGTGGCGCAGGAGAAAACGGAGTCCTCTATGTCTAACCGCTTGCGGCGAGAGATCGAATGGCTCTCCCGTGGGCCAAAGGCCAGGGCCACTAAGGCCAACTATCGGATAGATGCAGCAGAGAAATTGAAGGACGATGTCCGGGATGTCAAGAATCGTAACTCCCAGGGTGGTAAGATGGAATTGGCCTTTGCGGGAACTGAACGCCAGACCAAGAAATTGCTCACGGCCCATAATCTAGGCAAATCATGGGGTGGCCGCTGCGTCTTTAGTAAATTGAATTTACTGCTCTCACCACGTTCATGTGTTGGGATTATGGGAAATAACGGTTCCGGTAAATCTACTTTAATGAATATTTTGGCCGGACGCCTCGATGCTGATCAGGGAAATGTCAAGATGGCTCCTGGCCTGCGGGTGGTACTTTTTGATCAGAAACGTGATGATCTTGATCAGACGCAGACCCTGCGACAGGCTCTGTCTCCTGATGGAGATGCGGTTGTCTTTAATGGCCGCTCGGTGCATGTGGTGTCGTGGGCCAAACGATTTTTGTTCCGGCCGGATCAGCTTGATTTACCTGTAAGTCGTTTGTCTGGTGGGGAGCAGGCCCGTATTTTATTGGCCAACCTGATGCGGCAGCCCGCCGATGTTTTGTTGCTGGATGAGCCTACCAACGATTTGGATATTCCCTCCTTGGAAGTACTGGAAGAGGGTCTGCGTGAATTCCCCGGGGCGATAGTTCTGGTGAGCCACGACCGTTTTCTGTTGGATAATCTGGCGGATTATGTTATCGGTCTTGACGGATGTGGCCGGACAGAAAAACTGGCCGATTTTAATCAGTGGTTGGTATGGGAGAAAAAGGCCGCTCGGCAAATATCGGCACCGGCAGTAAAAAAAACAAAAAAAGTATCCGAGATTCCAAAGGGGAAAAAAATTACCCTGGGCGAGAAGCTTGAGCTAGGCAAAATAGAAACGAAAATCCACGTCGCCGAAGAAAAGTTGGCGGCATGCCAAAGCCGTCTTGAACACCCCGAGGTGCAATGTGACGCTACTCAACTTTCTGATTGCTGCCGAGAGGTGCAGGAGGCCCAGGACGTGGTTGATCAGCTTTATGCCCGTTGGGAGGAGTTGGAAGAAAAGCGAGCGTGAAATGAGGTGGTAGGCTGAAGGCGGAAGCATCGCCTTAATTTGCCATGCCGACAAGATAGATGACGGATATGGAGCAACATTTCAGGGGTAGGTTGTACTTGGTATGCCATAACTTTAATGATGATCAATCAAACTAACACCCCGCAAGGGGGTATAAGTACCTTATAAATTCTTTTCTAAAAAACAGGTAAGCGAAGCGTAGACTCCGAGAAAACAATCTGTAAGGTACTAAAATAAGGAGAAAATAAGATGGCCTCTAATGTCGAAGAATTGACGATAAACTATGAAGAAGAAGGCGTGCAGGTTGTGAAGGAACTGGACAAGGCGGTTCTGTCCAAAGGGGCTTGGGCCACGTTGATTTTTCGTTATCAGCAATGGGATCGTAGTAAAGAGGAGTATGGCCCGGACAAATACACCATTCGGCGTTATCAAAAGAGAAATGGTGAATACTCCCCCAAGAGTAAGTTTAATATCTCCAGTCGTGATCAGGCTGAAAAAATTATTGCTGCTTTGCAGGGCTGGATGGAATAGCGGCTTTTTCTTTAATATATCCCAACTGGACTAGCCGTTTGTAGGCGAATCCTGCCTCCTCCCCCTGTCGTATTGTCTGTAAAAAGGCGTAATAACGGTGGGGGCGGCTGTCTCAATGCGCCCCATCCTGTCCAGAGGGCGTCCAAGGTAGAATGAACTTTGGGGATTGCCGGGCCGGATACGGTCATAAGTGGTGAAATCGTTTAGACGTCATGGATGACCCCCTGTAACGACGTCGGGAGTCATCCAGAATGTCCT
The DNA here is from genome assembly GCA_964439085.1 of uncultured Desulfobulbia bacterium. Taxonomy (GTDB): domain Bacteria; phylum Desulfobacterota; class Desulfobulbia; order Desulfobulbales; family VMSU01; genus JAADIV01. Next base: position 4,432 of record CAYTNB010000194.1, read on the forward strand.
ATAGTTGACAAAATTGATTGGTCATCATTTCAATGTGTTACGGGTGTCAACCATATCAGTACCTTACAGAT
>CAYTNB010000195.1:0-4431 GCA_964439085.1 uncultured Desulfobulbia bacterium
GCCATTTTCCGGCGTGACAAGTAATGTAGCCCGCTTTTTTCAACAATTCGGGGATAAGTATATTGTCATCGGGCATGTATTCGTTATTGTGGGTTGGGATGAGTTTGCGGGTTGAGCTTTTCCCACGATCGGAATTTGTAACCGTGTAAATCCCATGGCGGGGAGTCCACTGGCCACTCATCATACAAGCTCGGCTGGGCGCACAGTTTGACGCTGCTGCATACGCATTTGTAAAAATCATACCTTGCGTTGACAGCGCATCGATATTTGGCGTTTCGTAATATTCAGAACCCATAAAACCTACATCGCGCCAACCCATGTCGTCGATATTTATTAAAAGAATATTTGGCTTGGCAGATGGTTTTTCAGAACTACTCTTTTTTGCATTTGAGCATTGAACAAAAAGAGCTGACACAAAAATCATACATAAGAAGACAATTTTGTTTTTCATTGTAATTTTAATTTTATTTAACTTTTAAACTTAATATATTTGGACCACTTTTACCTATAATACGCAATTCAATATTATTGGCACCGGCAACCAATATCCGTTCTAAAACAATTTCATGCCAGTTCAAATTCCATGAACCCGTTGTTTTAAATTCAACCTCAGCAACTTCTTTGTTATTTATAAAAAGTACCATTGGGCGATTAGATCTTGGATCATTGCACGCATATCTAATTTTCAAAATAAATTTGCCAGCACTGCCATCATTCTCTTGGTACTAGCGTATTTTGCCCTTCTTTCCATTAAAATCGAGGCATTTCTGTCCAGTATTGGATTGAACTGTTGCGCCTGAAAAATCAGCATCAACCGCTTACATTCCTTTTATTGAAGTTTCAGATTGTTGTTTTTCCTTTTCCTCGCCCCAATACAAGCCCAACTCTTTATCAAATTGTTCCTCCATATTTAGGATTATCTGTTTGTTTCGCACAACAATGGCTTTTACCGTTGTCCCCAAATTAACTGCGAACGGTTTTTGATAAAACTTGCTTTTGGTCGTGGGTTGAGTTCCGTCCAAGGTATAAAAAATTTGTATTTGATGAGTTAGAATTTTTCCACATAAAACAACCGTTTTTACATCGATGGCTACCCGGGTTGAAGTTAGTAGTTGTTTTTCACCTAAAATAGCCCCGGTAGTTATTGCTACTGCTTTATTGTCGTTTGGCAATTGTAAAAATGCGCGGGTAAGTCCCATAAAAGCTTTTCGATGGTTGAGACCCACATTTAAAGTGGTATCCACGGGGTCGCCATTTTCGAGCGAAAGTACCCGGACAGGACCATCAAAATGATAAAATATTTGATTTTCCCCGAAAGGATAAAACACTCCCGCCGCATCGGTAATGGCAGTTGTAATTGTTGCAATATTGTCTTTTTCTGTATTTATATTTATAGTATCGAGCGAAAGTTGAATTTTTGCCGGGATGCCCGCTGTTATTTGTTTCGTGTTCGTTACTTCTTTTCCATCGACAAATCCTTTGGCAAGCAACGTACCCGGTTCCCAAGGCACAAGCCATTCACATTGCATTTCATCCCATTTTGTACCGGGTTTGTCTTTCCCCAGCGAACGGCCATTTAAAAACAGTTCCACCTCATCGCAATTGGAATAGACCCAAACGGGTATTTTGGTACCTTTTTTCAATGTTGGATGCGTCCAGTGTGGAAGAATATGTATCATTGGTTTTTCCGTCCATTGACTTTGGTAGAAATAAAAAAGGTCTTTTTCGAATCCGGCCACATCCAGTGCCCCACCCATAAAAAGGCGAAATGGCCAACCACCGTGCACATATCCGGCTTCACCGTAATAATCGAACCCAGTCCAACGGAAATGGCCACTGTACCAAGGCAGGTCGCGCATTAATTCCCAATTTTTACGGGCAGAAATACGTACCATTGCATTGTCGTACGAAGAGTTAAAATGTTGCTTTCTGTTAGTCCATTTATTTTTTGGCGCCCATTCATACTGAAATACCTCTTTTTGAGTGAGGTCGGGCAATTCGAAAGGCTCCTGCCTTTTGTTGGGATAACCATCGCGGTACCATGTTTTGGTGCGATAATAACCGCGCGTTTGCCAGGTATGCGGCGCTTCGGTGGCTACAAAAGGTTTATTAAGACGCTTTTTTTTTATAGAAGCCAACTTTTTCGCTTCCGCCGTTTACACCAAAAACATCCATCTCTTCCGATGCACTGTGCCCCGAAGTTATCGGTCTTGTAATATCCAGTTGATGACACGTTTCAACAAGGTCTTTTGCAATTTCGCCACTGGTTTCGTTACCCAAACTATAAATGATTATCGATGGGTGGTTCCGGTTTCGCATAATCCATTCCGTAATATCACGTTTCCACCATTCATTAAAAGCTTGTTCCCCATAATCCATTTTCGCCTTTCGCTTCCAACCATCAAAAACTTCATCCATCACCATTATTCCCAATTCATCGCACACATCGTAAAACATTGGCGGGGCAGGATTATGTGCAGTGCGAACCGCGTTTACGCCCATTTCTTTCAATAAACTTAATTTCCAAACCAGCCAGGGTTTAGTCCAGGCACCTCCAAACGGGCCACCTTCGTAATGTTCGCAAACACCCAAAAGTTTGGTTGATTTTCCATTCAGCAAAAATCCCGTTTCAAGATTCCATTCAATCGAACGGATCCCAATATTGGTTTGCACTTCATCTACCACCTTCTTTTTCACCAAAAGCCGATTTACAACTTTATATAAATACGGCGAATTGGGACTCCAAAGTTCCGGATTCTCAAGCTCCAATTTATTGTCTAATTGAAGTTTATTATTATCCCATTTTACGGGTTGACTGCTTTTTGCAACAACAATCCCAGCAGAATTAACAATTGAAGTTTCGAGTATTGTTTTTGCCTTTGAACCGGAACGATTTTCAAGCGTGGTTTGAATTTGAACCGTTGCACTTTTGACATCAATTTTAGGTGTGGTAATGTAAATACCGTTTGGCGCAATAAACCTACGATTGGTCACCACCAAATGCACCGGTGCATAAATTCCACATGGATGGTACCAACGCGCAGAAGGTTCTTTTGAGTTGTCAACGCGAACGGAAATGATATTTTCGCCCGGTTTTAAATACTCCGATAATTCGTACCGAAATGAGATATATCCATACGGACGTTTACCCAAATAATGCCCGTTAATCCAAACTTCACTGTTCATATAAACGCCATCGAACTGAATGTTTACAATTTTATCGCTCCAGTTGGCAGGTACTTCAAAGTTTTTTCTGTACCACCCCAAGCCTCCGTCAAAGTAACCACCACTATCACCTTGCGCTCCATTTTTTGACACCCCTTTTTCGAAGGCCCAATCGTGAGGAACATCCAGTTTGCGCCACGCTGAATCATCAAAATCGGCATTTGCGGCTTCGGGAATATCTGTCGAAATAAATTTCCAATCCGTATTAAAATCCTTTTCAATCCGTGTTTCTTGTGCGAATCCATTTAATTGGAATACGAACAGAATTAAGATTGCAGGCAATATTTTCTTTGTCATATTATTCATCTAAAGTTTCATATTTTAGGAATAGAAATCCGGCTGGCTGGACAATTTCAAATTTCAGCTCACCGGTTTCACCAATGATTTCGGTTGTAGATTTCCCGGTCTCCAAATTAGTAATCTTTACCTTTTTATTTTTTATGAATTTCATTGCTATCCGTTTTTCAGGTTCATTATTATTTAATTCCCGAAAAATAGTGAAATAACCTGAGTTCGTTTCGGGATTAAAATTCTGAAACCCGGTCCAGCTTTTATTATCCGGTTCATAACCAATTGGAAATACATAACCCGCGTACATTTCTTCACGGTGTTTTTTATAAACCGCCAAAATTGGTTTAATCTCTGTTTTTGCTTTTTCAGAATAGAAATGCGTTTCCTGAAAAAATATGGGGCTGCCCATCAATGATATTCCTACAACATAAGGGTGATTATACTTTTTAGCATCGGTTTTTGTAGTGTCTTTTGTCATGTCGATATTTTGCACTGTTACCTGAAACTTATTCAAATTTATGTATTTCGACAGCAGCCAGGCATCGCGCAAAACTTTAAAAGGTACATACTGAACGTTTGTCCGGGCAGTAGTAACCTTGCGGTTTTCGAGGTAAACGTTTCCATATTCGCGGGCATAAAAATAACCGGCACGCGGCGGAGTTTCGGTTACATCCCAGTTTACACAGGTTTTGTATCCTGAATAGATTATTAAATCGCGAGCTTTGCCAATCAATTCATCCCGCTTTTCAATGGTATTCAGGTTGGCAAAATCAAGTTTGAAAGCACTGAATTTACCGCTGTCGTAATTCATTTTAAGTTTTTCTGAAGGAATTGTCCACGCCGCCCACAAGCCTAATTTCACACCCAATTTATCGGCCTTGGCTTTCACATTTTTCCAACCTTCCGGATAAATTT
>CAYTNB010000196.1:0-4418 GCA_964439085.1 uncultured Desulfobulbia bacterium
TGCCTCGGGGTTGCGGGCCAGGGCCTGGGCAAAGGCGGCTCGTTGTCTTTCGCCGCCAGATACTTGGAAAGGGCGGCTTGCGGCAATATGCCCAATTTTGAACAATTCCAGAAGACGCTCTGTCTCGTTCCGATCTTTATTAATCAAATTAATATTGCCTGCAATAGTGAGATGCGGGAAAAGAGTGTGTTCCTGAAAGACATAGCCGATTTTTCTACTCTGAGGGGGTAGATTAATGCCGTTTTTGCTGTCAAACCAGACCTTGTTGTTATGGGCGATATAGCCTTCATCTGCCTGAGCCAGTCCTGCCAGTATTCGGATAAGAGTCGTTTTCCCCGCTCCGGAAGGCCCGGTGAGAACGGTTATGCCACCGTTGACGCAACTAAAAGACATCTGTAGACTAAAGCCTGGCATCCGTTTTTTTATATTCACTTCAAGCATAATAATTTCGCTTAAATTTTTTTTGAGGTGGGGCTGTCAACTGCCCTGTAATTAATTCTATCGTGTAACAGTTCTAAAGCCTGGAGCCTGGGGACTGTTACCTTTTAAGTTACTGCCTGGGCCTTTGTTTGACAGGTATTTAAGTAATTCACCACCAGCAAAATGGCGTAGCTCATAGCAACCATTATCAGTGACATGACCGCTGCTTCATGATATTGCAGATTTTCCACATATTCATATACCGCTACAGAGGCGACCTTGGTTTTATCAGGAATACTGCCGCCCACCATTAAAATTATTCCAAATTCTCCCATGGTATGGGCAAAGGCCAGAATGGCCGCCGCAATCAGGCCATTAATGGTATTGGGAATAATAATCTTAAAAAAAGCCTGTAATGGTGTGAGGCCAAGGACATATGCCATTTCCAGGAGACGGTGATCAAGTTTTTCAAAAGCGGCCTTTATGGGCTGAACTGCGAAAGGAAATCCCTGTACTAGTGAGGCACCTACCAAACCCGCAAAGGTAAAGGCCAGAGGCCAGCCAGTCAAGGCCGTCCAGCCCTGTCCAAGAAAGCCCTTGGGGCCCATAAGTACCAGGAGATAAAAACCCAGTACGGTTGGTGGCACGACCAGGGGCAGACCAACTAATGACTCCAGAAAGAATTTACCCCTGAAATTTTTATAAACTAAAATATATGCCACCGGCAAGGCGATAATCAGTAATAGAACGGTGCTTACCAATGCCAGTTTAGCTGAGAGTATGAGAGGTGTAAAGTCCATTTTTTAAGTTACTGATAGCCGAATTTTTTTAAGACCGCCCTGCTGTCTTTGGAAAACAGGAATGAAAAAAATCTTATCGCAGCCTGTCGGTGGGGGGTGTTTTGTATGATACACGCACTTTGCTTCACCAGAGGCGCTTCTGTTATCGGCCAAAATCGGCCATTTGTACCAGCCTTGGACATGGCAAAAGATAGAGCTGTGAAACCGGCATCGGTAGCGTTTTGGGCGTATTGAAATGCCTGTGCAACATTTTGGGCGTAAACCAGACGGTCGACAAGTCTAGCTTTTATGGACAGGGAAAGTACAGCCATAACCGCCGCCCCGTAGGGGGCGAGTTTAGGGTTGGCAATGGCGATCCGATTCATGCCAGGCAGACCCAGGGCCTCCTGCCAGGTCGCAGCACCGCTTGTGTCATTTCTCGCTGTCCAGAGTACCGCCTGCCCTTTGGCGTATATCCTGGGCTTGTTAGCCTGGTGTTCCTTGTAAAGCAGGTTCGGACGTCTTTGATCGGCAGCCAGAAAGAGGTCGAAAGGAGCGCCATTATTTATCAGGGCGTAGAGCATCCCCGTACCTCCGAAGCTGGATAGAACTTCAATCCCTGTTTGTTGCTTGAACAGGGGAACTATAATTTTCATGGGGGCAGTGAAATTAGCAGCCACGGCAATAGTTAGTTTTTCCGCTTTGACGGAGGCGGCAGCAAAACAGATTAGTACCCCAAGACAAGCTACAAGTATGTTCTTTACCATGATTTATATCCCCAGATTACAGTTACATTTAGCGCCTAAGCAGTTTGGTAATTGTACCACTTTATGGGGCTGCTGAACAGAGTCCTCTCCACGAGCGGGATAATATAGAGTGCCAGACCGATGGGGTTAGGCTAATAACTCTGTCGCAGCATCACCATCTTCCAGGGCATCGAGGATTTGGTCAATCTTGTCCTCCGTTAAGCCTGTGTACCACCAACCCTGGGGGTAGATAACCATTACCGGGCCTTGTTCACAAAGTTTTAGGCAGCCGGTATTGGTGAGGAGTACATCTTCTATTCCTCGATCGCTGATTTCCTCCTCCAAATATGGTAAAAAACCGCTGCTACTCCGACTTTGACAGGCTCCCTTGGGCTCGCCCTGTAAGCGGGAACTGGAACAAATCAATATATGGTATTTGGGTGTCTTCATCTTGTCATTTCCTTTTTAAAGGCTTATATCACTGATAGGTCCCTGATAGATAACGAGTTCAATCCCCATTTTCACTAACTCTGCCGCTGGAGCCTTACCAATTTTGGTAACGAATATTTTTTGGCAATCGGTGAGCTTTTCAGCCACCTTGGTAAAACGGTTCCGATCAAATGAATGATCTTTGTCGCCTGGGGAATAAGGATCAACCACCAATTCATCTAATAGTTTAAAGGCGGTTGGAGTAGCTTTATAAATCAGAAATTGTTTGGCCCGGCCAAAATGCTGATCAACATTTACGCCGTCTGAAGAGGCGACTGCTATTTTCATGGTTTTCATCAAAAATCTCCAAATGTAAAATTATGTTATTATTTAAGCAGGTTTATAAACTATTCTCGACCCTTAATTTCGTAGTACGCTGAATAGTTATATAATTATAAACAACCACCGCCGCCGCCGGCGCATTGGGACTTGTCCGCACAGGCGGTGGCTCGGCCCTTCATGGCTGCCAATTTATCCTGGCGTCCGGAAAACATAGCTTCGAGTCCCAATTCGATGAAACCATTCATTACATAGGTTCGGATGCCGTATTTTTCAAGAATATTCTTGGGATTATTCCCAACTCCACTGACCACAATGGCTTTACAATCATTTAGGGTTCTGGCCATATAGAGCCATCTTTTTGGTCCGCAGCCAGCCTTTGGGGTATCACGTTCTTCTATCATTTTGAATCCGTCACCGTCCTGCACCCAGATCTGTAGCTTTTCAGCCTCGCCAAGATGTTGATTAATCAAGACACCTTCCATACTGGCCACGGCGACGTATGGCCTCTCATCTTTCGGTTTCATGGGCATTTTGGAGCAGGCCGACAGGCAGCCAGCCATCTCAGAACTCTGGTCTTGTCCGAGTAATCCCACAGCATCGGCCCGGCAACGGGTACAATGGCGCATTTGAGGCAAATATTTTTCTGCCTTCAGTCTGATTTCGGCAATCATCTTTTTGTCGGGCTCTATAATTTCACCAAAAGGGGTACCGGCGTTAGGGAACATTGCCATGCAATTTAGGAGATCAACTCCCAGACTCTTCATCTTTTTAGCAATAGCGGTTATGTGATGATCGTTTATCCCAGGAACTACTACGGTATTAATCTTCACGGTTATGCCATGTTTTTTAAGACCTTCAATAGCCTTGAGCTGCCGGGACAGCAATAATTCGGCGGCCTGTCTACCACGATATACAATTTTGCCGTCCCTAACCCAGCTATAAATATTTTGGCCGATCTCGGCATCAACAGCATTCACTGTAACCGTTACGTGAGAGACGCCAATTTCGGCTATATCATTGACATATTTAGACAGTGCCAGGCCATTACTGGAAAGGCAAAGTATCATTTCAGGAAATTTGGTTCGGATGAGTTGCATGGTCTCCAAGGTTTCATTGGCGTTGGCAAAGGGGTCACCTGGTCCGGCAATACCTACCACCGAAATTCTGGGTTCTTTCTCCAAAACTTTTTCCACATAGACCAGAGCCTGGCCGGGGGACAATAAATTACTGGTTACCCCTGGGCGTGATTCATTAACGCAATCATATTTGCGGTTACAATAATTACATTTGATATTGCAATTAGGGGCAACCGGCAGATGAACCCGCCCAAATTGGCCTTTAACCTTGGGGTTAAAACATGGATGTTTACTGAAATCCTGGTGAACTTGTTTTTTCATAATAGCCCTCTTTTTAAGATGAAATTTGGGATTTTGAAGAGTGAATATTGAATGTGTCTCTAAATTCTATTTTCGTAACTATTCAGGTCATGCCAAAAAAGATTGTAAAACCACGGAAACTTAACTGTTCAGGTAAGCGTAAACTCCGGATGCGGTGCAGCTGAATAGCAGCTTGTTTTCTTCATTTGCCTCACATGTAACTGTAGCCAACCTCGGAGTTGCTCTGCTTTTGATCTAATAAGGTGTTAGCAATAAGATCAAACAGGTTCTGGGCTCCCCTGTAGCCAATGTGCATCAGGCGCTGT
>CAYTNB010000197.1:0-4382 GCA_964439085.1 uncultured Desulfobulbia bacterium
AGGTATTATCACCGAAGCGGCACACGTTTTTGTTGACCCGCAAACCGTAGCCGGAGTTGCAAGAGCTGACACTCTCTGGCACAAAGGAAAACTGAGCGGCCTAAACAAATATCATGGAGAAAAAACTGAAACACTCTTTATGGCATGGGCCATTACATGGCAAAGTGAATGGTTCAAATCGTGGAATATTGAGTATCTTCTGCCAAGCATCAAGGTGCCACTGCTGGCCATTCAAGGTAAAAACGACCAGTATGGCTCACTGAATCAGGTTACCACCATTGTTAACGGCTCGGGCGGTCATGCCACGGCCAAAATCATAAAAAACTGCGGCCACATCCCTCACCTGGAAGCACAACCAGCCGTGTTAACGCTTATGTCCAGCTTTATAACATATATCTAACACATTTTTCGCCATACCCATTTCCAGGGAAAAAGCATGGAGACCCGTTGCTGATAGTCCCTGTATTTATCACCATATTCAGCTATAATTTTTCTTTCCTCAAGGAAAGTCCCCACCACCAGATAAACACTCAATATGCATGTAGCAAGAAAAACATTTAAGGAATAGGCTGAGTGAATTGACCAGATAAAGAGTAGAGAACCAAGATACCAGGGATGGCGGATAATACCAAAAATTCCCTTATCCGAGAATTCTTCAGACTCACCGAGCAGGGTTGAAGCCACTCCAGTCTGGATCTGTTTTATGCCAAGAAAATATTGTCCATCATATCTTTTTGATCCGGCGGAAAACAACACAAGAGAAACCAAAAAAAATAGGCCACGCACCAGAATCCACGAACCCGTCCAGCTGAAGGTCACTTCTCCACCTGCCCCCCGAGTAAAAATCAGTAACGGGATAAAAGTAAAAAACGAGATCCCATTATACAGCAACCTGTAATATCGATATCCATTCGGAACACGTCGTCTTATGGCACCAGTTATCGATGTATCAATTAACAGGCTGTGCATAATACACCAGCATAACCATAAAAAACATAATAATATTGTGGTATTATTCATTATATCCAACATAAACATCATGCCATGCAGGCAATGACATATTGACAGCAACAATCTCCCACACACAAACAGAACCTTTACATACAAAGTAGGACTCCTTTATATGCAAAGCAAGATTCTTTTATTTCATTAAAAATTATGATAAAGTGTTGTTGACATTGTCACTATCTTCTCAACATGAAAAGGCGCTTTATGAAATATCATATCAAATCACTGGCGGCCATCACCTTTACCTCGCTCCTGCTTGTCTCTACATTCCTTGCAACTGCCCAGACAGCTCTAGCTGATTTTCAAAAAACAAAAATAGCCGTTCTTGATTTTGAATTAATCGGCGACAAACCTGATACAGCAGATATGGGCGCGATTTTATCAGAATGGTTTATAACCAGTATTGTCAAAAGTGGTCGCTTTGATGTTGTTGAACGGGCCATGCTGCAAAAGATTATTGCCGAACAGCGACTTTCCACCACGGGACTGATAGATGAAAATAGTGCCAGCGAACTGGGCAAAATACTCGGAGTAAAAGTCATTATTTCAGGATCTCTGGTAAAAATCAAAAACAGCATTGAAATTAATGCCCGTGTAATCAGTGTTGAGAGTGGATCGATTATTGCTGCGGAATATATTCGCTCTAATACCAGCAGTGATTTACAGGCTCTTGTCTACAAACTGACCACTAAAATAATGAGAAATTTCCCTCTTACAGGCTATGTGGTCAAAAAAACCCCCAACTCAGTCATTATTGATCTAGGCCTTGCATCAGGTCTTACACCCGGAACAGAATTTATCGTTTACAAAGAAGGTGAAGTTATCAAGCGTCCGAAAACGGGGGAAGTCCTGGATGTAGAACAGATTCTTACCGGTCGTATCCGTATTACAAAAGTCAGTAGAAATGTTGCAGAAGGAACAATTTTAAGTGAAGAAGCCGATGGGATTGAATACGGTCAGCTTGTAAAAAGCGACCAGAAACCAGAAGTATCTCCTATAAAGACTCCCGAAATGGCAGGTATACAGACGCTGCAGCCGGCAAAATTCTCCCCTCCAAAAAACACCACACAAACCGTTATCGCAATTAAACCAGACAGGGCAAAAAAAGTCTCTCAAACTGTTAAACAAAAACCAGCAGTCCATCCCCGGAAGAGACAGTACAGAGTGGCCATATTCCCCTGGGTACTGACTGAAGAAGCGAATAGTTTCACAACAATCCTAATCGACAGGATTCAACACAGGATAAGTGATATGCCCAAATTGACCCTGGCAAAATCATACTATCACCTGAAAAGGATACCTTCTCTCGACCAATCAATCCGGGCATCAGACCTGTTTAACTGGTCTAAACCAAATTTAGCCGTATTACGACGATATGGCAAAGAACAAAATATAGATATAGCTATAATTGGCAAGATAAATATCCATTGCAGGTGGTCTGATAATTGTACTGTACGCAATATGAACTTTACCCTGGTTGACCTGGTTACTGGAAAAGTCTATGCAAAGTCAGGCCTCTCCTGGAATATGGAGGCTGCGGATTATATTGACTCCATTACGGCTAACGTACTTAAAAAATATGACAAAGCTATCCGACTTGAAGAAAAACAGCGCATAGCCGCCGCTCGGCAGAATAAAAAGACAGTGGTAGCGGTCGATATTAAAAACAGAACATACAGAACGGCAATATTCCCCTGGATACTGACAGAAGAAGCAAATAGTTTCACCACAATCCTGATTGACAGAATTACAAGCAAGATAGGCGATATGCCAAAGGTAACTCTTACAAAATCATATTACTACGTGAAAGGAGTACCCCCTCTCGACAAATCGATACGAGCATCAAATCTGTTTAACGGTGCGGAACCTAACTTAGCTGTGTTACGGCGATATGGCAAAGAACAACACATAGATATAGCCATAACTGGCAAGATAAATATCCATTGCAGGTGGTCTGATAATTGTACTGTACGCAATATGAACTTTACTCTGGTTGACCTGGTTACGGGAAAAACCTATGCAAAATCGGGCCTCTCCTGGAATATGGAAGCTGCAGATTATATAGACTCCATTACGGCTAAAGTCCTCAACCGATACAGTAAGTCCATACAGTAACCGGAAAAACAGTTGCCATATATCTTTCTATTCTGCTGATACTTTTGCCGTATCAAACATGAGTTCAAGATAGATCATATTACCTTGACTCGATTGTTTGACTGCGTAATTAAGAGAGTTAAAAAGTTTTACCATTCTCTTATTGGCTTTTGAAGTGTAGGCGGTAAGCCCTTTGATGCCATTTTCTTTTGCGGCCTCTGCCAGTTTTTTTATGACAATAGAAGAGATTCCTCTCCCCTGCCACTTTTTGACAACGGAAAAAGCAATCTCAGCCTGTTCTATGTCCGGATTCAGATAATATTCACCGACGGCCTGAATCCGCTCAAATCCAGGTTCCCCCTCCACTGCAACAATCGTCAAATCTTTATGATAGTCGATGATAAATGTCTGCTCAATCTGCTTGCGGACAAAGCTGGTTTTTTCATGAAAAAATCGTGAAACAACATCGATCTTATCCAAGCCATAATAGTGTTCCTGCAGTCCCCGTTCATCTGTGATTTTCACCGGCCTGAAGGTTATTTTTTTTCCACCGATTATTCTGGTTTCCTCCAGCCCCAGCGGATATATTGAATGCATCTCCTCCCTTAAGGAACGTTCAGGCCCCAGCAGACCAAGTTCTTTTGCCTCGTCAAACAGCCAGTCCCTGAAATCCGGATGAGCAATGCTGATAAGGGCAATGGCCCTCTCTTGGATACTTTTACCAAACAGATTCACCGAACCGTATTCCGTCACCACATACTGCACCTCCCCACGGGGTACAACCACCGCAGTATTCTGTAAGAAAGGTGCAATTCGACTCTCCTCACCACCATTTCTGGTTGCAGTGATCATCAGAATTGATTTTCCGCCTTTGGACATGGAGGCACCACGAAAAAAATCAACCATACCGGTGACCCCGGAAAAATTGTTAAATGCCAGGGCGTCGGCTGCAACTTGACCGGTCAAATCAATTTCCCGACCAATATTCATCGCCACCATCTTCCTGTTCTGGGAAATGATTCTTGGATCATTAACATATTTTGAAGGATGAAATTCAACCGCTGAATTGTTATCAAGAAGATCGTACAGATCCTGAGTACCAATTGCATTACTGGCAATTATCCTGCCATCGTTAAACCCCTTCTTACGATTAGTTACCACCCCCATCGCCATAAGTCGAATAATGGTATTGGTCACATACTGGGAATGAATTCCCAGATCATTTTTTTCCATCAGTGCCTCAATATTAGCAGCAGCAGTTGCTCCAAGTGACATCTGCA
>CAYTNB010000198.1:0-4335 GCA_964439085.1 uncultured Desulfobulbia bacterium
CCGGCCTCACCATTTCGGACAACAATATTAAAGGTGGCAGGAATACCATGGATGTGTGTATATTTACGATAGCGATCAGTAACATCAAACTGGCTCTTTGGTTTATTATCAACCACCGTATCGTTCCCGGTATTAAGGTTAAGAGCACTGGTGCCATCAAGATAATTAAGGGCGTAAACAAAACCGTTACCTTGGGGACTACATGGATTAGCAGAATCAGGCTGATAGGTGGTAAAATAAATGGTTCCATAAAAAAGACTGGGCTTACTCAGAACCTTTTCACCGGTATGAAGTCCATCTGTATAACCTGCCGCATAGGTGCAATGTGAACAGATGGTAGAATCTCCCTGATCCGGGAGAATAATATACCAGCCTTTAGCGTCATTCTCATGCGAACTGCCCTCCTCAAGATAATCCAAACCATCAACTAAATCTGTGTATACCGCATCATCAAAGAGATCATCCTGTAGAAATTGTTTCAGGGTATTATCCTTGTCAACGGGATTAGTAATAGTAGTCGAATGGCTGGGTAGCGAGCCAAGGGTGGTACTCTCATCCAGCTCATCACACGTTAAATTAAGCAAGTTATCTTCTGTGTATGTTGATGATGAAACTGCCGCCGGGAAAATTATAGAACCACCGCTGCTATTTGTGACAGGCTGGGTGATATCCGTCCGGCTTGTGGTGATATCAGAATCATCATAAATCGCATAAATGCGATTCCTGATCATACTATATGAGGGATGTTCCCGGTCACCTGTACCCATGAATAAACTATATATTGAGCTAAGATTAGAAAAGCTCACATTTGCATAATGATAGTTGTGACTATCAAAATAACTTCCAGTTCCACCAGCCGAAACGGCGGGAGAATAGAAAGCCTTACGGCCAGTATCCGCGGTATCTTGTCCAACCCGCATATCACCACTACCGCTTAAGCTCCCAGGATTTGCCGAGAATATTTTCTTGATTTCCCAGGCATTTTTACTTATCTGCCAATTAGGCGCAACATCCGTCCCCGTATTCTGAACCGCAAAATTCCACTTCAGCTTATAGATGTTGCCATAAACATCCGTGGAATAGACAACCTGCAAATTCTGGCTAATATGCTTAACCTGCACAACACCACCAGCATCTTTGTAGGAATAGTTATAAGTACCATAAATTAGTGATGGATCAGCAGGGAAACAAAATTTCATGCCTGTCAGGGTCTGGTTGAGACCGGTGGTAACGTTACTTGCCCCATAGGTGACGGAAAAAGGTAAGGCCCCGCTCACAGCTGTGGTTGGATCATCAATATCGACGACAAACAGGCCACGCCCTATCGTGTCTTTATCCACATTATATTTATCATATTGGGTATTACCATTTAAATTCTGGGCTAAATTAGTTTTTCCCCATTCCAACGCATCTATTGTGCCATTAGCCTTATATGGGGTACCATTATTATCTAAATCATCAAAAGGTTCCGGATAATTATCCTCCAAGGGATCATAACCGCCGCTAAAAACCAGAACATCTTTAAAGGTGATCTCGCCGGTTGTGGCATCAACTGCCACCGGAATTTGAGCCACCTCGGGCTGCGACCAGGATTGTCCAAGATCGGCGTTACTGTATTGCCACTTTACCAGCCAATTCAAAGGATTAGAGTCACTTACATCCAAATTCCAATATTTAGTGCCGCCACGCCGCTCACCAAAAACCATATATTTAGGATCCTTGTTCCTTCTGAAAAGAGTCACCAATCCATCAACGGTATCAACAAGATTTCCCGGATCAGCAATAATATTAGCCAGTTTGGGAAGTATCTCCGGAGGAATAAAGGCAAAAACCTCTTTACCATGTTCATTTACCGTAGTCGCATTATTATTGGTATCATAATTAATATGCATGTCGTAAAAAATATGCAGCATACCATCGTTAGACCCAACAACCACATAACGATCCACTAAATGAGAAAAATCAGTTGAATCATAATAATCCAGGACAACCGGTCTTGAGTGGACAATTGGCCCCAAAGCCCAATCCCTTGTCGCCGTGGGATTTCCAGAGATATCGGCATCATTGGTATAGCCATAGACAAAATTAACTATTTTATCCCGTTCAGCATCGGTAGCCACGCCCAGATCGGCAGCCGTAACATTATTCCGATCAAACTTAACCTTCAAGCCGCCAATATAAGTGTAAATGGGCCGTTCCCAATAATCCAGGCTTACGAAATCAGCCGCTACCCTTTTCGTTAATACCGAGCCGGCTCCATCCTCCGTAACATCGGCACTACCATGATTATCAGAATCATTGACATCATTATCATCATCCCAGAATGCCGCAGTGTTATCCAAAAAGGTACCGGTAGAGTCAACAGCTTCATTATCAGCACCATCATAGATCATCCAAGCATTAGGACGCGCATAGCTACCATCACCAAGCTTGAACTTTTTTAGATTACCCTCCCAATAACCACCATCAACAGGCAAAAAAAGGCCCATGTAAAGGTCATCGCCACTCTGAATCTTGTTAGCCGCATCAACGGACACCACTGGAGCGGTAAAGGAAACAGCCTGAACCATCTGTAGAGCCAGAGAATAAAAGGCATTGACTAGCTGCACCTTATTATAGGCCGTAATATATTCTCCACCAGAGGCACTAGCCGCATCCTCCAGGAGCGGATGTTTGGCCCCAAAAGCGATATGATGCGTAATCACATTGACATATGAATTGACCGGATCGGTTACCAGTGAGTGATCTATCCAGCTATGGGTGTACATCCAATGGGCCACATCATCATAATAATCGGGCGGCGGGGTTGTGTATTGATAAGGATCCTCTGTCCAACCATCGCCATCAGCATCTGTAAATGTACCTGCCGCACTTATTCTTGACCAGTCATCATCACCGGAAGGAAAACCATCAGTCATAACAATAGTGTAATTTTTGCGGCACAAGAGATTATTAAGAGAATTTCTATGCCCATAATAACCCGTCTCAAAAACATCCTGCAGGGCCTCTCCCAAGGGAGTGCCATATTTAGGCGAAACATTGGCGATTTGTTGCACTATCGCCTGCCGATGTAAATCATCATTCTCGGAAGGATTAAGCGGCACCCGTATATTTGCCCCATTGGCCGTAGTACCATTATAATTGAATGTGGCAAAGCCCCAATTCATACGCCCCTTAAACTCGTTGACCACATAGGTCATTGCATCTTTGGCCACGTCAAGCCGATTCTGCATAAGATAGGAATTCGTATTGTAGGTAACCCGGTATTTATCTACCTCATATCCCGAGTAATGGACGGAATAATCGGTATAGACCCTCAAATAAACGGTTTCACCGGTAACTACCGCCGACCAGCCATCAGCCGGAGCACTACCCTTATCATATTTGGCAACCAGAGTATTGGTACTATCATAAAGGGCCACATAGTCATAATTGGTTTCAAGGTCAAGACGTGAAAAATGGACCTGAATCTGTTTGGCACCAGGATGAGTGATTGTCTTTGAGGTTGTTGTCTCACTTTGGTTATTAGTGTAACAAGGAGTTGTCAGGCTACCGGTTGAACAAGAGCCGGTAGGGTCTCCATTCACTACGTCGGGATATTTTAAACTAAAGGTGACCGGCGACCAGCTACCGACAGCAATAGGGAACAATTCATATTTCCAGGCAGGATCTCCATTAGCAGCCGTCCCAGGCGGATTAGTGGTATAATGGAGATTGTACATGGCCTGCATATTAACCCAGTTACCCGTAACAAAGAAATATACATTTGTATCACCGCTTTCAGCCACATCTAGGGCGTTTTGGGCTACCCCTTCATAACCGCTGAAATAATAACCCGGCGCATTCAAAAGTCCACCAAACCCATTATCAACCTGACTTCCATCATACAGAGTTTGCGGATCATGAAGCTGAATGTCCATATTTAGCGGCAATATTTGCCCATCTAACAAGACATGGCCGGCAGCATTAACCGTTAACCGCTGATTACCCGTACCATCATCAGCCAAATTACCATCTGCATCAATCACCGTATGAGTATCAACCAATTGATTAGAGTACCACAAATAATTAGGGTCTGCGGCGTCACCAGTAAAAGCTACAGTTTTGCCATTGACGTTGGCGAGAGTAACACCTATGGCCCCCATCCATAAAAATATTTTCTGCTTTACCTCGTGATTTTGATAATAATAGCTGCTATTATTAACGGTATCGTAGATGTCATCATCCTGGCTGCCGCTATCATTTACGGTAACCAGATAGACGAACATGGCACCATAATCCACATTCTGTACATAGACCCCAAAATCCATACTGCCAGAATTATCCATCAGGACA
>CAYTNB010000199.1:0-4249 GCA_964439085.1 uncultured Desulfobulbia bacterium
CAGGTAAGCGGAGCGAAGCGTAGACTCCGAGAAAACAATCTGTAAGGTACTAATTATTATTATTGAATAAATTCGATCAATCATGATAGAATTATTAAATTTCCTGTAACTATTCAGGGGTGTTCCTGAATAGTTACAGGAAATTCTTTTACAACTATGTCACTACTTGCTAAAAAAAAAATATTGTTTGGCGTTACCGGCGGCATTGCTGCTTATAAAGTTGCCGACTGGGTACGATCAATGGTTCGCGAAGAGGCGGAAGTTACCGTTGTTCAAACTGCTGCCTCGACAAAATTTATAACACCACTGACTTTTGCAGCTCTCTCCGGCAAGCAGGTTTACACCGACATATTTTCTACCGGGCCAGAATTTGTTGTCCCACATATAGATTTGGCTGCAAATTGTGATTTGCTGATTATCGCTCCAGCCACCGCCGCCACAATAGCTAAACTGGCTAGTGGCATGGCAGATAATCTCCTCACGAATATATCTCTTGCCACTCGCTCACCAGTCGTTATTTTCCCGGCAATGAATAGCAATATGTTCCTTCATCCTGCCACCCAGGAAAATCTTGATAAACTGCGGCAATATAATTATATCGTGGTGCCGCCTGATTGTGGAATGATGGCTTGTAATACTGAAGGACCAGGACGACTGCCGCAGTGGTCTACCGCTTATGAGTATATATCTGCCGCCTTTTGTCCTCAGGATTTAAGTGGGATAAGATTTTTAATAACCGCCGGTCCAACTCATGAGGATCTGGATCCAGTGCGTTTTTTAACCAACCGTTCATCTGGAAAAATGGGCTACTCCCTAGCCAAAGCCGCCAGACAACGTGGAGCGGATGTGATCCTGGTAAGTGGCCCATGTCAATTGCCGCCTCCACCCGGCATCGAGCTTATCAAAGTCCGTAACGCCGATGAAATGTATAACGCCGTCCAGGAACAGGCAGCAACAGTTCAGGTCATAGTTAAGGTGGCTGCAGTTTCCGATTATCGCCCCTGTCACTACCAGAAACAAAAAGTCAAAAAGGGAACTAAGGATATCAACTTGCCACTAACTGCCAATAAGGATATCCTAAAAACTCTGGGCAATATTAAGGGCAATAATAACCGGCCAATTTTAATTGGTTTTGCGGCCGAAAGCGAAAAACACCTTGAGGCAGGTCTTAAAAAGCTACAGGCCAAAAATATGGATTTAATTATTGTCAATGATATAATCGGCCAGGAAACCGGCTTTGCTGCTGATACCAATCAAGTAACTATAATCGATAAACACGGCAAGCACGAAACACTGCCATTATTAAGCAAGGATGCTACCGCAAGGCATATTATTGACAGGATTACCGGTTTACTTTCCTCCCCCCCCTTGACCGTTTGATGCTTTCCGCATGTGGAACAAAAACCGTCTTACACCCCGCGAGGGGGTGTCGGAGTCTGCGCTTACCTGGTACCTTATAAATTCTTTTGTAAAAAACAGGTAAGCGCAGACTCCGAGAAAACAATCTGTAAGGTACTAAACAACTATTAAATAAGAAATAAGGTTCAATGACCAAAGCAGAAATTACTGCCACAGAGAAACTTCTGGATCTGATTCGCACAGACGATTCAACCGAGCCGGAAATAAACTCATTTATCGCCGAACCAGAGAGAGATGGTAATATTCTGGCCATGGAACGGCATGAGCATAATTCCCCTGAGCCTATTCAGGTTTCCACCGTATCAAATCCAGAAATAGATGAAGATTCCGGCATTGAATTTTCAATATCAGAAGACTCGCAGGGGGTTAAACTTCCAGTAAAACCTTCAATGGCAGCACAAAATAAATGTCACTTCACTGGCTCTACAAATCCGCCCCAGTCTGATCATAAAAACATATTTGCCCAGATGTTCACTAAATCGTCTGGCGTTAAGGTTGGAATTGATATCCAGCCCAATTGTATTCATCTTGTTAAATCCCAGGGCAAGACGAAGGAACTTTTAGATTGTCATACCGAAAAGTTCCAACTCCATGATACAGATGACACTCCACTGTTTAACAATAATGACTTTAAAGCAATCCTGGCACAAACTCTTAAGAACTTTTGCCGTAATGATAGACGGCCAGAAATTTGGTGTTCATTCGGCACCCTCAAGGTTATCATCCATAATATCGACATACCTAAGATTAAAGAGTCGGAGATTTCAAATGCGGTTTTCTGGTCAACAAAGAAATCAGTTGAATTTGATCCCCAAAAAGAAATTTTTGATTTTTCTATTCTGAAAGAAATCGTCAAGCACGGCCAAACCAGGCTCTTAACCTTGGTGACTCTGGTTTCCAAAGATGACATTAGCGGCTTGCAGAAAACTTTTAAGGATATTGGCTTTAAACTCACCGGGATTAGTTATCCTCCGGCTGCAACTCAAAATCTTTTAAGTTTCTATAATATTAGCGACCCCAAAGAAGTGGCGGTTCATTTAAGGCTTAAGGAATTCAATTCCTTTATCGACCTTTTTTGTAACAACCAGATGATATTTAGCCGAGAAATAAAAACTGACACCAACAGCTTTATAGAATCATGTCAGGAAGTAGCAGGCAAATTAGGGCTGGATATAGATGAGCAGACCGCCTCACACCTTTTATTCAGAAATAGCGATGAGAGCGGGACACCAAGAGCAGATTATAAAGAAATTAGCCAAAAAATTAATCTTACCGAACTCCCGGTTATAGAACGACTTACCCGCCAGTTAAACCGCACTTTTGAGTATTGCGCCAATAATTTTAATATCCCCAAGATAAATACCCTGTGCACATCCGGGGAATATATTCTTAGAAGTTCTATCCTACTAGAAATACAGAAAAATCTAGATGTAACTTGTAAAATACTGCCGCCTTTGGGCACAAACAACAAATGCCGGCCCGCATTTAAACAGGGCATTCAAAATAACCTGAGTACAGCGGCAGGCTTAGCTCTTTCCATTCGCACCAAAACAAAGAATTTTTTATACACCTATGCCGACCGTAGGAAAGATATATTAATTAAAAAAAATAATCGGAATATTAGCATAGCGACAATTATTGCCGCTATGCTGGCTGGTGGTTTAATTTTTTATCAATTACATCAGGTCTCGTTGAAAAAATTAAAAATTAAAAATCTTAACGCCCAATTAGAGCAAAATTACAAGCAAGCCCCTCGTTCCCGGAATTCAACTTTTATTACCCAAGCTCTGGAAAAATTAAATAATATAAACCTTGATAATCAGATTAAAATTAGTCGTTTTCAAATACTTGCTGCTCTTAGTGAGCTTAATGCCGTAATTCCTAAGCATATTAAGTTAACATTCCTGCTCATGACCGACTACAATGGTAAAAACCGGCGAAAACGTGGTGGCAACAAGAGCAATTTAGATAAAAAATTGCCAAAGAAGATAATACTCGTGGGATACGTCAACGGCTCGATAAGCCAACAGGATTTTACTCTATTAAATTTCATTAAAGATCTGAGTTCATTAAACCTGGCCCGTGATCCTATTTTAATCGACAAAAAGCATGGTAACTATACTAATTCTGATATTATAAAATTTAATATTGAATTGACCGTTAATCCAATTAAGCCCCACAAATAACTGTAGAGATGCAATCAACCTTTTTGAACTCCTATAAAGATAATATAATTTTCGCTGTCATCTGTCTTAGCGGCCTGCTGGTTCTTGCTTTCCTGGTCTTGCGACCTCTTTATGAACAGAGCGTCAGCTTGGACAACAAGACTACCGTTCTGCAAAACAAGACAGTGGAACAGCGCCAGCTCTCCTCTCTCCTGACCACAATTGATCACAAACTTGCTGCTGCCAAACATGGAATATTACCAAGATTCAAGGGTGCTCCATTACCCATGAATAAAGCCGGAAATATACTTTCAGATATTAAATCAATCGCCAAATCATCACATCTGAAAGTTGCCGACATCAGCCCCAATATCGAAAATAAAACGACCGACTGGCACGAATTGCCTATTAAAATTGAATTACATGGCCGTTTCCCCAGATTGCGTAATTTCATTTTGGATTTATTGACCCTGCCATATATAAAAGGAATAGACAGAATCAAGATTATGACTAGTGATAAGCAGCTGGTTTTTTACCTTACATTTACAGTTCTTTTTAAATAACTGTTCAAGCACCCTCTTGAGCAGTTACACGTACGAGTTTAGTACCTTACAGATTGTTTTCTCGGAGTCTGTGCTTACCTGTTTTTTAGAAAAGAATTTATA
>CAYTNB010000200.1:0-4244 GCA_964439085.1 uncultured Desulfobulbia bacterium
GAAGTACCTTTTCCACACCTAGAGGGGGGAAAGGCAACAGAGGCACAAAGATACGGCCAACTTCTCAAAAGAGATCAGGAATAGGAGAGAATGCCCTTTGATTACTTTTCCCCCAGGCTTGGGCTAGTGGGTCTTGAGAGCTCGTCTGAAACACTCCGTTAACAATCAATTTTTGATTTGCCATCCCCAAGACAGAAAGTTCAGTGCTAGTGCGAGCTGCCTCATTCAAACTTGGCACATCAGCCCGACAGACGAGTACTACCGTTGTTAACTCTGCATCTGTCAAAGTTTTAATCGTCTCCTTATATATTTGATGCTGCTGAGTTAGCCCGGCTAGTGGCCCAAGACAGGAGGTGCCGGTGGTATTTGCCTCAATAAAACCGTCCCAGGCAGACGGCAGTTGGAGAAGGCGCAGGGTATGACCAGTGGGAGCCGTATCAAAAATTACATAGTCAAACTCCCGCAACACCTTGCCATTTGCAAGCAATCCGGCAAATTCGTCGAAGGCGGCGATTTCCATGGTACAGGCACCTGAGAGCTGTTCCTCCATAGAAACCAGGGCAGCATCCGGCAATTTTCCACGATATGGACCGATTACCCTTTCCCTATATTTCTCTGCTGATTTTTCGGGATCAATATTGATCGCTGTTAAGCCAGAAACATCTGGATGAGTTGTGCGGGAGGCGTTGATTTCAACCCCCAGGACATCACTAAGATTTGAGGCAGGATCGGTACAGACCAGTAAGACGCTATGATCCTTATCTGCTAAAGATATGGCCGTGGCGCTGGAAAGCGAGGTCTTCCCCACGCCACCCTTGCCAGTGAAAAACAGGTATCGGGTCGGCAAGGTTAAAAAATCCATATCATCATCTCCTAAGCCAAATCCACACCAGCCAAAGCGGCAAGTTCAGGGCGAATTGGATAAATATTACGGCTGACAATCTCACCATCTATCAAAATCAGGGGCAGGCAGAGATCTCCGGCCAGGGTCATAGCCGTAGTTACGGCTTTACAGTCGACAAATTTATCTGGTTGCTGAGCCAAATTGTACCGTTCCACCTCTACCCCTTTTTTCTTCAGCCAGTCAAGATCAGCGGCAAACTCAACAAGTTTTGGATCAACGCTGGGGCCGCATACCCCAGTTGAACAACACATGGCCGGATCAAATACCTCTATTTTTTTCATAGTTTTCCTTTAATTTTTCGCAACTGACCGCCTTCGGGCATCGATCCAACATGCGGCCAGATTATTTCTTTTATCCATTCTTCAAAAAGCCTTTTTCACCCTCGTCTTTTTTCAATGCTCCAGGAAATGTCTCAATATATGCCTTTATCTCATCTCTGACTCTGCGGTAATGTCCCAATTGTTCCTCCTCAGTTTTAGCCTCTGCGGCAAGTTTGGGAGGATCGGCAAATCCATGGTGGATTTTCTTGCCGGGGAAAAAAGGGCAGCTTTCATTGGCATGGCCACACAAGGTAATGACATAATCAAATCTTGTTACAGGCAACTCCTCAATAAGAGTTGACTCCTGCCTGGAGATATCCACACCGGCCTCAGCCATAACTTTTATCGCCAGCGGATTTAAACCGTGTTTTGCAATACCGGCGGAATAGGCATCAATGACATCGCCTTTAAGCTGTCGGGCCCAGCCTTCAGCCATTTGGCTGCGGCAGGAGTTACCGGTGCATAAAAATAAAATTTTCACAGATTCAAGCTCCATGTTAATTTTTACAGCTGCCACGGCCTATATCGGCAGGCGTTTTTGGGCAAATGTCAATGTCTTTTTAAAACGTAAGGCCACACTGACCAGGGAAATAAGCACTGGCACCTCAACCAGTGGGCCGATGACAGCGGCAAAAGCCTCGCCGGAGTTAACCCCGAAAACAGCGATAGCCACGGCAATAGCCAGCTCAAAATTATTGGAGGCGGCGGTGAATGACAGGGTCACCGACTGTTCATAAGTGGCCCCGAGCCGGTGGGACATATAGAAGGAAAGCAGGAACATAATAAGAAAATAGATGGAGAGCGGTATCGCAATCTGCACCACGTCCATGGGCAGTTGGACAATGAACTCCCCCTTTAAGGAAAACATGATCAGGATGGTAAAAAGCAGGAAGACCAAAGTCAACGGACTGATTTTAGGGATTAATTTTTGTTGATACCATTCCTCGCCCTTGACCTTTACCCCGATGAAGCGGGTGAGCATGCCAGCCAGAAAGGGAATACCGAGATAGATAAACACCGATTTGGCAATCTCGGCCATTGATATATTTACCACCACCCCCTCAATACCGAACCATTTTGGCAGGATGGTAATAAAAATCCAGGCGTAGACCGGGAAGAACAGAACCTGAAATATAGAATTAAATGCTACCAACCCGGCGCAATACTCGGTATCGCCACCAGCCAGATCATTCCAGACAATGACCATGGCGATGCAGCGCGCCAGTCCGATTAGAATAAGCCCTACCATATAATCATGATGGCCAGAGAGAAAGGCGATGGCCAGCCCGAACATCAGGATGGGGCCAATAAGCCAGTTCTGCACCAGGGAGAGTGCCAGAACCTTGAAATCACGGAAGACCTCATGCAATTTTTCATAATGCACCTTGGCCAAGGGTGGATACATCATCAAAATCAAACCGATGGCAATGGGGATATTGGTGGTACCCACTTGAAATTTATTGATCACCTCCCGAATACCCGGATAGAGCCATCCACCCATAACACCCACCAACATAGCCAGGAATATCCACAGGGTCAAATATCGGTCGAGAAATGATAGTTTTTTTTCTACTGCCGCCATTGTAAGTCCTTATCTGCTTGATTCTTATTCTGCACAGGCGGAGTCGCCCTTAAGCTCCAAAAAAGATGCCAGTCGCTCTAGATCGGTCTTGGCCTCTACCGTCTTCGGCAGACAAGAGTCCAGCATAGCCAAGAGCTCCCCATGAATGCAGTCCTCACCATCAGCCAACCGATAATACATCCATATCCCTTGCCGCCTGCCCTTAACCAGTCCAGCATTCTTCATATAAGCCAAATGCCGGGAAACCGTTGATTGGGGCATAGCCAGCACCTCCATAAGATCGCAGACGCAGCGTTCACCATGGAGCAGTAGATTCATTATTCTGAGGCGTATCGGCTCGGACAAGGCCTTGAAGATTTGAGTAGTAGATTCCATAAATACTTACTTATCCGCATATGCGGATAAAAGCAAGCTAAAAATATGTTACTACGCATATTGGAGGAGTTTTGCTACAATTCAGGAGAGTAAGGGACTATTAGTTGATGGGTTTGGCAGCTTTGACGGTTACCATTTCTTTTACAGACGGTGACGGTAAGTGAGGTTTTTTATAAAATAACACAGTCAGCGAGCACCAGCTTCAACAACATAAGTGAGCAAAGATTGATGGTCTCGTAAAAACTATAATTCTCTTATTCTACTGGATTCCCGCCTGCGCAGGGATGACGGGATTGGATACTTTTTAAGACGCCATCAAGATTAATGGTGTCTTAAAAAGTATCTTTGACCGATTTATACCATTGCCATAAGCCCAGGCGGTACGCCCACCCCAATCAGATCCTAAATAATGTCCACCTAACGCACAAAATTTCAGTGGAATTTTTTCAAGGCCTTGGCGATTATCCTAAATACCTCCGTTCCCGCAACAGATCCTTCGGGCCTGAAAAACCCATCAGGGGTCAGAGACAGAAAACCAAGACCAACAGCGGTTCGTATCTGCTCGTAAAAGGGATCAGTGCTCTTTACATCTTCTATTGAAAAATTCTTTTCAACTTCGGGGAAATCGAAATAGACAAATAGTGCGTAGGCGAGAGTGCGCCTATTGATGGATTTGGCAGGATAGAAGTATTTCTTCTTGATATTCGGGAAGATCCCCCTATAGACAGCAGTCTCGATAAATTTATAGGCATTCCCGCTGTAATTAACGTCATTAAAATCGCCGTATTTATGCCTGGCATCTGCCCTTTTCCGGATATCGTGCCAATAATCCGGGGTTTTCAGAGGCATATTCGTCATTTTTACAAACATTTCAGCAAATTTACTGCGCGAGAGTTCCAAATCAGCCTGAAAGGCTGTGACATCATTAAAAATAGCCGGATAGAGAAATCGTCCTATCTCATAGATGCCATCCAAAAGCCGCAAAGTGGGCCTTGAGACTATCTTTTCATCAACTAAGTAGATACGTCCTGCCTTAACAGCTTTTATAACCTTAAACCCCGGT
>CAYTNB010000201.1:0-4204 GCA_964439085.1 uncultured Desulfobulbia bacterium
ACCAATTCCTAAAGATTTTAGGTAATCATAACCATTTAACTGCTCGTAATAATTGTAAGTTACTTTGGTGAATTTTTCTTCATCTTCGGGCAGTAAAATTGGCACACTGTCGCCTCTGAAAAACGAACCAGTCATTGCAACAATATGTGCAGTTGACTTTCGCATAATATCACGGAGTAGTTCGCCGAGGCGGCTATTAAAATCAGCCGAAACGTGATGAAACTCATCTATTGCCAAAAGTGTATTATTAAACTTCTTTTCGTCTAATTCTTCGCAAGCAAAACGCAATGTGGCGTGGGTGCAAATTAAAAGTTGTTCATTGCTATCCATAAAAATATGGAATGCCTGAACCTTGCTTTTACTTCCGTCGCTACCCGGAGTACAAAGATTGTATTTGTCGTTTGGTTCCCAATTGGCAAAAAAGCCAAATTCTTTTAAATCGGTTTTAGCAAACGAACTACCAATAGCACGTTCAGGAACTGCAACGATTACTTTTTTTATATCTTGATTTACCAATTTATCTAAACCTATAAACATTAAAGCACGCGATTTTCCCGAAGCAGGCGGAGACTTTATCAATAAATATTGTGCGTCTCTATATTCAAAAGCACGTTCTTGCATTTCACGCATTCCGTAGGCATTTGTGCTTTTACTTTGTCCTGTTTGTTTGTATGTTACATCTACTATATTTGGCATATTATTTTCTCTTTATCTTTTTTTCTAATAATTTCATTTCACGATCAAAATCGGAAATGTATTTTTTATCCTCTACTTTACGATATTTATCGTATTCAATTTTTGCTTTTTCCAATGCTTTTTTATGACTGACTGTTCCTGCATTATTTAATAATTCCCGTTCACTTGCTTTTAAAAAATCATCTAATTTTTCTATCCAATCCTTCATTTTCATTAATCTACCATTACTTGCTTGGAACTCTGCAAAATCCAAATACATAGAAACAATAAGATTTAACTGTTTTAATTCATTTTCTGACAAATAATTTTTGGCAATGCCAATATCTCTTTGAGTAATATAATCACCTTTGAAGTTTGTAAGCCCTAAAAAAGGTTTTTCGGCATCAGCTCTGCTGTTTATCATTTCGGCGGCAGTTTGACCATGAATGGCAAAGTGCATTTTGTTTTGAACGGTAGCAAAAAATAACTTGGTTAATTCTTCATCTTTTTTATAGTCGATACTGGTGGCATAAATATCGGTTACTTTTTGATAAAAATTTCGTTCGCTGCTTCGAATATCTCTAACTCTCTGTAAGAGTTCTTCAAAATAACGGCTTCTTGCACCTCCTTGTTTCAAGCGTTCATCATCCATTGTAAAGCCTTTTACAATGTATTCGTGAATGCGCTTGGTTGCCCAAATTCTGAATTGTGTGCCTTGTGGCGATTTTACTCGGTAGCCAACCGAAATAATTACATCGAGATTGTAATATTCTACATTTTTTGTTTGTGTTTTTCCTTTTACAGCACCGTGTTGAGTGGTTGTCGCAAATTTTGCGACAACCACTTCTTTATCCAATTCGCCCTCAGTAAAAATATTGTTAATATGCTTGCCTATTGTTTTAATATCTCTATTAAATAATGATGCCATTTGTTGGCGATTTACCCAAACACTCTCATCTTGCAAGCGAATATCTAATTTAATATTGCCATCGGCATTTTGATAAAGAAGTATATTTTGCTGTTCTTCCATTATTTTTTCTTTTTTCGGGTTTTCTTTTCTTTGGCAAACAAAGTGCCTTGCTCTATTTCTTCTGCAATCATTTTTTCATAAAGTTTGAAAAGATACTCCAAACGCTCTTCATCACTTTTGAAAGGAACACTACGGTAGCATTTTTCTATAATCTCATCATTTTGGCGGTGAGCTTCGCGCAAACCGTCAGGCATTTTATCGGGGTCGTAAAGTTGTGCTAAGGTTTTCTCGCTGTGTTTTTCTCGCTCTTCGAGAATACGGAATGTGGCTTGGGTTATTTCGTTTTTGCGCTGGGTGGAGATTGGGGGGAAAGGGAAGGTGTTGTAAACCAAAGTTGACGAATATCTGTAATCTGTTTTTAATCTACCTGCAACTGTTCGCATCCAGGTCATGTGCATTCGGGAGGTGATTATACCCATTATGTATGGTTCGGGGTCGTAAATAGCAAATGCAAGGTTCGTTATTATTGTATCACACCCAACATAACCGATGGGTATATAGCTTCTTCGTTCTGATGAAACAGAAGGAATAACAATGGATTGCGTAGTAGTTTCATTGACCTCTCTAAATTGATGGGGACGACTTGCCAATTTATGTGCACCTTTATCAGAACTTTTCAGTCTTACCTCTTTTACAGAATCTATTCTATCAAATATGGGTTTAATCTGTTGAGCTACTTTTAAGTCTTCATTATGAATCCATAAACAATAACGTTCAATTCCATTGATAAATTCTTTTGAACCTATAAGATTTTTAATAAACTTTTTGGAGCTTGGGTAGGAAATTAAAAGTTTTTCTTTTTCCTTTTTATTTAATAATAGAAAACCACTATCATACGGCATATTACCTTTTGGCATAAAAGGTAACTCCGAAATAGATTTATTTCTTTTCAGAATGAATGAATTACTGCCAGAAACTAAATAAGGATTTATATTTTTTACTGATAACGAGAGACCTTTATTATATATGATTTTATCATTTGATGATTTATTTCCAATTCCAATAATTGCAACTGTAACACCGGCGTTTCCTCTCGCATTATTTATCCATTTAAAAGATTGATGAACAAATTGTATTTCTAAATTATCCTTTAATAAAGTAGGCCAAAGTATGGCAACTTGTTCTCCTTGGGATATAGAATTTGTAGTTACAAAAGCATATTTTGATGATGAATTAACAATAAAATCAGAGCCTTTTTTAAACCAACAGGAAATATAATCAAGGTTGTTAATACCTTTTAAATCACTAAAAACAAATTTCATATCTGCCTTTTGTTCTCTATTTTGCATCCTCGCCCCCAAATAAGGCGGATTTCCTAAAATATACACTTCACTTCGACTTCGCTCAGTGCCGGCACTATCATCAGTTTTCGGACAAACCTCTTCCCAATCCAACCTCGTAGCATTTCCCTGTACAATTTTACCGGCTTCTTTTAATGGTAAAGTTGGGTTTGTTCTGCCAAACTCTTTAAAGAATTCTACATTCATTTGGTGTTCGGCAAGCCAAAGGGCAAGTTTTGCAATTTCGCCTGCAAAGTCGTCAATCTCAATTCCGTAAAACTGCGAGAGTTGAATGCCGGAAAGAGCCATCATATTTCCTGCTTTAAAAATTTTCATTTCTAAAATACGCAGCTCTTTATAGGCAATAATTAAGAAATTTCCACTGCCACAAGCGGGGTCAAATATTTTTAGGTTTTGTATTCTGTTTAATAAAGTATTTAGTCTCTTTTGGTTTCCAATGGCTGCCGAGCTTGTCGAAGCATCTAATTCTTCACATAAATCATTTAAAAAAAGTGGTTTAATCACTTTCATAATATTGGGTACACTTGTATAGTGTTGTCCCAAACTTCCTCTTTGTTCAGCTCCAATAACCGCCTGAAACATCGAGCCGAAAATATCGGGATTAATTGCAGACCAATCCTGATCGCCACTGTTTAAAATGGCACTTCTCGAACTGCGGGAAAACTTTGGTGTTTTATACTCTTTTTCAAACAGGCCGCCGTTTACAAATGGAAAATCCAATAAAAACTGCGGGAACTCATCTCTTTTATTTTCGGGTGTGTTAAGCACTTTAAAAACACTATCTAAAAATGTATTTAAATCGCTACCGTCTTGTTGGGTGTGCGAGTCGATGGCATTTGTAAATTGGTTTTCCTTAAAAATATGTGTGTCCTCTGCAAAAAAGCAAAACAGCAATCTCGACAAGAAAACATTTAGGCCGTGTACGAACTCAGGAGAATCGTTGGGGTTGTCTTTTTTAATTACATCGAAAAGCTTTGCCATTTTTTCGGCAGCTTTTACATCAGCAGGATTTTCGTCGGCGTGTTTTGCTTTTTCCATTCCCGCCCAGGGCAAAAAGAAATCGTAATATTTTGGTAAATCTTTAAGTTCAATATCCAGTTTGTCATCTGTTTTGGTATCAACAGCCAAAAGGGGAAGGTAATCGGTTACAATTACAAATCGTTCATTGCTGTTTAATTCGTTTGTTATTCCTGAGATA
>CAYTNB010000202.1:0-4185 GCA_964439085.1 uncultured Desulfobulbia bacterium
CCGGAGAGCGCCCCATCAGCACCGAATTCCCGTGCGTTATCAGCATGATAACCACTGGGTCGGTACGCGGGAAATGGTGGCTGTTACAGTCCGGGCAGGTCCGCTGCCAGCCCCCATGCGAGACCTTGCTGGGCGCACCGCAGACCGCGCAAAACCGGTGCGTTGCGTGCCAACCAAACAACGCCCTGGCCGTCGCCGCAAGTTCGGCGTCACCCCGGTTTAGCCGGGTCATCAGCCGCCGCAGTTCGCCAAACACATGGGTTTCGGGCAGGGATGGGTGCTGCTGTTCGGACGGGTCCAGAAACTGACCCAGCGCCGAGTGGTCCAGATCATCCGGTTGCCAAGTCGAAATATCGCAGGCGAATAACGGCGCGCCCTGTTCATCCATACCCAAAAACAACAACCCGTTACTCTCGGCTTGAACGTTGCCCAGCACCGGGTGGTCCAGCGCCACCAGCGCCAACCGGTCGCGTTCTTCACCCTTGACCAACGGCTTGCCGCGCCACATCACCACCGATTGCGCATCCGCGTGTTTGCGCAGCCGTTCCAGTGCCGCCTGATCGGTACGCATATGCGCGGCCCGGTCCAGCGTCGATCCGCCAAATGTCACAGATTCTGCATGTTTCATGCCCGCGCCGCCTTTGCTGATCTGTTGGACTTGACCAGACATGGCCCGGTGAACGGTTTCATCGCTAACCCACATCCTTTACCGTCACCATAGGTAAACACGCGAATTATTAGAGGATTCAGATACATTTGACGCCGCTTCGGGTCACGCCTGACACAATCCATGGACCGCTGGACGTTGTCTTGCGTACTTTGTTGATGTTTCTATTGCACCAGCTCCAGCCGCCCGGGCTCGGGTATTTAGCCACATTTACCCGATGAAATTGGTGATCATAGTCTATTTGTCTCTTGTGATATGAAAAATACCCGGAACATCCCCTCTGGTACGCAAGCACGACTGCGATTGCTGGCGACCACCGATCTGCATATGCATCTGATGTCTTATGACTATTACGCGGACCGGGTGGATAATACGGTCGGGCTGGTGCGCACCGCCGGGCTTATCCAAACGGCCAGGGATGAAGCCGCGCAAAGCGGCGCGCTAACGCTACTTTTTGATAACGGAGATTCGCTGCAAGGCACGCCGATGGGTGATCCGTCGCTGCAAGATTCTGATCGCCTCCACCCTCTTATGCTGGCCCTTGACCATTTACGCTATGACGCCATTGGCCTGGGCAATCACGATTTCAATTTCGGGCTCGATCCCTTGTTGTCGGTGTTGCAAACGGCCCCTTGCCCGGTTGTTTGTTCAAATCTGTACACGCCGGGCGGGCAAGCATTGCCGGGGATAGCTCCCTGCGCCGTGCTTGATCGTCAGATTCAGACCGGGGGTGGTACGCAAACAATCCGTATCGGTATCCTGTCGGTTTTACCGCCCCAGACGATGCAATGGGACGCGCATTTGTTGCGCGGCAACGTTGAGGTGGGCGACATGATCGTCGCGGCGCGCCTATGGGCTGCCCATCTGCGTCAGGTCGGGTGCGATGTGGTGGTGGCGCTGGCCCATTCCGGTCTTGATGACAGGCCCGAAACACAGGGTATGGAAAACGCCGTTCTGCCTTTGGCCGCGCTGGACGGGATTGATGCGGTGATCGCCGGGCACACCCATCTTCACCTGCCGGGGCAGGCCCATTCCGGGCTGACGCACGTGCATGCGTCAACCGGGCAGGTGCATGGCAAGCCAGTGGTCATGGCGGGTTCAGCCGGGTCGCATCTGGGGGTCATTGACCTGAAGCTGGAAGCAAACGCCCAGGGGCGTTGGCAGGTCGCCGACACGGATTGTGCCCTGCGGCCGATTTATGTGCGCGCAGCCAATGGCGCGCTGACCAACGCGTCGCGGCAAGACCAGGGTCTGACCGACCTGCTGGCCCCGGCCCATGCGGCAACACGCGCGCTTATGCACAAACCGGTGGGCCATACCCAGCGGGCGCTGCATTCCTACTTTTCATTTATTGCGGCCGATCACGCCATGGCATTGGTGGCAGCCGCGCAGGCCGCGGCCTTGCGGGCATTGCTGGCCGGAACGCCCGCCGCTGGCTTGCCGTTGTTATCGGCGACAGCACCCTGCAAGTTCGGAGCGCGGGCCGGGCCGCTCAGCTATACGGACGTACCGGCGGGGGATGTGTTGCTGCGCCATGCCGCCGATCTGCACCTGTTTCCCAACGAATTGCGGGCGGTGATCGTGACCGGCACCCAGATACTGGACTGGCTGGAACAATCTTCCGCGCTGTTTCACCAGATCACGCCCGCCAATCAGGAAACGCCCTTGATCGACCCGTCAGTACCGGGCCATGATTTCGATGTGCTGCACGGGCTAACATGGGAGATTGACCTGGCGATCGCGCCGCGCTGTCAAACCGGCAATCGCGTGGCGGACCTCGAAACCCGGCGGATTAATGATGTCCGGCTGAGCAGCGGCGCACCGGTCTTGCCGGACCAACGGTTTGTGGTGGCGCTCAACAGCTACCGGGCCGGTGGCGGCGGTGGGTTTGTGGCCGTGAAAGAGGCGGAATCACTGCCGATTTCGCCACTGAGTATCCGCGACATCATCTGTGACTATCTGTCCGGCGCACTTGCGAGCGACCCGCTGGCCACTTCACTTCCTGCCTGGCGGTTCAAACCGATGCCAGGCACCAGCGTCACGGTGCAGACCGGCCCCGGTGCCTCGGCCCATCTGGACGAACTTGCCAATCGCAACGTCACGGTCAACGGACCGGGCGCGGACGGATTTCTGCGGCTGACCCTGCCGCTTTGATCCGGCTTTGATCTGGCCTCACGCGGGTTGCATCTGTTGGCGCTTGGACCTATATCACCAGCCGAGAGGTTGGCGCGGGCGAGCGCCTCGCCAACCTGGTCAGATCCGGAAGGAAGCAGCCACAACGAGCCCCGCTTGGGTCGATGTCCAGCCTCTCACCTGAACACCGCGGCGATTAGGCCGCAACCGCCACGATACAGCCAGCGAGGCAGGCGCGCATGAATGTTGTTTCACCCCTTCGGACCGGTTGTTTCGTTGCTTCGGTCTGAGCTGCCTTTACCCCTGCCAAATTCACACCCGATCTGCCCTTGCCGTCTGACGCAGGCAAATCAATGATCCCCACATTGCAGGATCTTGGCTGGTCAGATTTTTTTGCCCGCCAAATCAACGCAGACGAGGACGCCGCCGCCTATCGCATCGCTTCGGTTCACCGGGACCGGGTGATGGCGCTTGGAAACGAGGGCGAAACCACCCTGATCACGCTGGGCAATACCTCGATCGGTGATTTCACCGTTGGCGATTGGGTGCTGGGCGATGAGAGCGGGCAAATCATTCGGCGGCTGGACCGCCAGACAATTATCCAACGCCGCGCCGCGGGCACCGACGCCCGTGCGCAACTGGTTGCGGCCAATGTGGATGTGCTGTTCATCGTCACTTCCTGCAACGATGATTTCAACGTCGCGAGGCTGGAGCGGTATCTGGCGCTGGCCTACGATTCCGGGTGTTTGCCGGTTCTGGTGCTGACCAAGGCCGACCTGTGCGACGACCCGGCTGACTATTCAACGCAAGCACAGAAAATCGACCCGAGTGTTCCGGTGCTGTGCATCGACGCCAAAGACCCCGAAGGCGTGCAGCAGGTGGCCGATTGGTGCAAACCGGGCCAGACCGGTGCCTTTCTGGGCTCGTCCGGGGTTGGTAAAACCACGTTGGCCAACGGGTTGTCAGGCGGGGACGCGGTGACGGCTGAAATCCGCGAGGATGATGCAAGGGGCCGCCATGCCACCACATCGCGGTCGTTGGTCAGGATGAACAACGGTGGCTGGATCATCGACACGCCGGGGATGCGGGCGTTGCAGTTGTTTGAGGCCGAAGACGGTATCGAGCGGCTGTTCGACGACATCGCTCAGCTGGCGGCCGCGTGTCGGTTTTCCGATTGCAGCCACCGGGTCGAGCCGGGCTGCGCAGTTCAGGCTGCCATTGCCAAGGGCGATCTTGATCC
This sequence comes from uncultured Desulfobulbia bacterium, assembly GCA_964439085.1. Classification (GTDB taxonomy): domain Bacteria; phylum Desulfobacterota; class Desulfobulbia; order Desulfobulbales; family VMSU01; genus JAADIV01. The sequence goes on from CAYTNB010000202.1 coordinate 4,041, forward strand.
GGCACGGCTGGCGCGCCGGGAAAAGCTGATGTTTCAGGACCAGCACAATACCCAATCAGTGGCACAGTCGCGCGCGCGCGACCGGGCGTTTGGCAAAATGGTCCACCACACCCAGCGCGCCGCAAAAACGCGCAAGGGGCGCTAG
>CAYTNB010000203.1:0-4145 GCA_964439085.1 uncultured Desulfobulbia bacterium
TTAAGCAAATCTGCTGGGCACCAATTTGTGCCAATAATCTGCAATGCCATTCCCGAGTCTCTTTTTGAGAGCGAGGTTTTTGGCCATATAAAGGGGGCTTTTACCGGCGCCATTACAGATAAAAAAGGCCTCTTCGTGGAAGCAAATAACGGCAGCGTCTTCCTGGATGAGGTAGGTGAGTTAAGGCCGCTCATCCAAACTAAATTATTAAGGGTAATTCAGGAAAGGGAATTTAAACCAGTGGGCGGCGCCCATACGGTGAAGGTCAATGTCCGAATAATAACCGCCACTAATCGTGATCTGGAACAGGAAGTAATTTCTGGCCACTTCCGGGAAGATCTCTTCTATCGTCTAGCAGTAGTACCCATCAGAATACCTCCCTTAAGAGAACGTAAGGGAGATGTACCTCTGCTAATCAATCACTTTTTGAAAAAATATTCAAAGCTCTTTGACAAAAAAATTAATGCGCTTTCATCCTACGCCATGGAAGTCCTAATGAAATATGATTTTCCAGGTAATGTCAGGGAACTGGAGAACATCATAGAACGTGGTGTCGCCCTCGAATCGTCCAATATAATTCTCCCAGAGAGTCTGGCAATTTCTGCTCATAAGAGAACCGAATCATCGCCTGCGGCGTTCCTTTGCAGTGACGATGAACTATTTGACCTCGGCATGGAGAATGCGGTAGTTAATCTGGAAAAGAATATGATATCCAAGGCCCTCAGCAAAACGGGAAATTCAAAAATGAAGGCAGCTGAAATATTAAAAATAAGCTTTCGCTCTCTGCGTTATAAAATTAAAAAATATGGAATCAAATGTGCTGACCTCCCCTAGCCAATGCCTCGACAAAAGCGCAGCAGCCTCGGAAATAATTCGGCGACATATAAAAATACTTCTCCTCCTCAGAGTCATCATTCTATCTCTTTTTCTGGGCATTATATCCCTTCTCCTGATCAGTTTGCCCAGCCTGTTTATAGCCCCTCTCCCCCACATATTGGTCTTCATTTTTACTGTATACGTCTTCAGCATTGTCTCGGCAAAGATACTAAATCATACTAAGAAATATCGTCTATTCGCCCTTATCCAGATTCTGGTCGATTCAATCCTGGCCGGTGTCATCGTATATTTCAGCGGCGGCGGCCATTCAATATTTACCTTCCTTTATTTTTTCCCGGTGATAAGCAGCGGTCTGCTATTCTTTAAATCTGGTGGTCTACTTATCGCTACTTTTAATCTGATCAATTACACCATTGTTCTCACTGTCCAGCAGCTTAATATAATTAACCATATACCGAGTAATTTAAGCCAGGCAATTCATAATCTACCCAGTTTCTTCTTCCAAAATCTCTCCATCTATGGGGTTTCTTTCTATCTAGTAGCCTTGCTCAGTTCATTCCTCGCTCAGCGTCAACGTTATACCGAAAACGCCTTGAGTGCCGCCTCTCAAAATTTTGACCGGCTCACCCAGCTCTACAAGCAAATTTTCGCAGATATCTCTTCTGGAATAATAACGGTTGATAGCGAAGGAGTTATAACCTCATTCAATCCGGCTGCTGAAAACATAACCGGTTATACCGCCCATGAATCGATAGGACGTTCTATCAATCGATTGGCAGATTTCCCTCTTTCTGATACCCAAAAAGACCGTCCTGTAATTAAAATAAGACGCAAAAACAAAGTCAAAATCCCGGTGGGATATTCCTGGGCAAGACTAAATATGCCCGATGACTGTGATGACTGCCGAGTTTACACCTTACAGGACTTAAGCAAGATAAAGACCATGGAAAAGAAGGTTAAACAAAGTGAGAAGATGGCTGCCATCGGAGAGATTGCCGCCGGGATCGCCCATGAATTCAGAAACCCGTTAGCCGCTATTTCTGGAGCGGCCCAAGTTTTGAATCAGGAAAGCAATACTGATGGTGATGCTGGCAATATTAGTCTGCTAAAAATAATTTTACGGGAAAGTGGGCGATTGGAAGGCAAGATCAACGATTTTCTTCAATTCTCCAAGCCAGCAGTTCCCGAAAAGCAGTGGTTGTCACTGAAAAATCAAATTTCTGAAAGCCGGGACATACTTGCCCAAGGAGGCAAATTACCGCAAAACTGCCATATTGAAACAGATCTCCCTGAAAATCTTGAGTGCTGGGCTGACCCACATCAATTAAGACAGATTTTCATTAATCTGATCCACAATGCCTCCCAGGCTCTGACAACCGAAGGAATTGTCTCCATAAAAGCTACGGATGTGACCGATAAAGGACAAGCTGCCATCCGCATTGAAATTAGTGACAACGGTTCCGGCATGGACAAAAAGACTATGCGGCAGATTTTTGCACCTTTTTTTACCACCAAAGAATCAGGCACAGGTTTAGGACTTGCCATCGTCCAGCAGATAGTAGTGGGCCATGATGGGGAAATAAGAGTCAGTAGTGTTCCAGGCACAGGAACAACCTTTACAGTTGACCTGCCCCTGCCATGAGTCCCAAGATAGTTAGTACCAAATAAAGGATAAGCCAGCCAAGCACCAGAAATGAACCCCGCCGCCGCCAAGCGTTTCCAGGTACCAGAAGAAATAGTCCCCCCACAAAAATGGACGGCCAAACAATGCCGCCCCAGAATGGCGGCACATACCGTAATATTTCTTGCAAACCGATGAAAAACCAGGGGCCATTGATATGAAACACCCCAATTTTAGAGGGTTCCATGGGGGCAGGAATAAGAGCAGACCAGGCTGTCACAGTCAATAGAAGCCAAGGGAATTGCCGCCATCCCACCATATAGCGTCTTATATGCGGCCATATCAAAACCAGCCACAACAGCCCAAAGCCCACCAAATGATTGACGTAAACCCGTTTCATCCCCCCATTTTCAACATCAAGCAACAGGGAATCCAAAATTCGACCAATATAGGGCACCGATAAAAGTATATTTTCGGCTATACGTCCGGCCGATAAGCCGGTAGCATCTGCCCGCAGAATATAACCGCTAAACAAAAGCAGCAAAGCCACCAACATTGACGAAACCAATGTTATCCAGCTATATGTCGGTAGAGATGGTGGATTATTGAATAAAACTGCAATAAAGTGAAGGACAATCAACAGGAAAAAGAGCTGGCTACTATAAAAGTGCAAAGACCTCCAAAAGCTGCCAAAGGGCACCAGAGTATCAATAATAGAAGTGGAATAATAAGGGTGAGCCGGGTTATATTGCAGAGCGACAATCAGGCCGGACAAAAGGGAAAGATACAGGGCAACCACGGCCCTGGCACCCCATTTTATTTCGACTAATGATTTCATTTATTAACTTATTCAGGTCATGCCAAAAAAGCTTATAACCACGGAAGCGTAACTTCATATGTGCTCCAGGAATGTCAGGTACTAACACCCCACGAGGGGGTATCGGAGTCTGCGCTTACCTGTTTTTTGAAAAGAATTTATAAGGTACGAGGTAAGCGTAGACTCCGAGAAAACAATCTGTAAGGTACTAAATCACCACCACATATCCACTTCTTCCCTTGCCAGCTTTGCTTATTTTATAGCTGGGCAAATCGAGTTTGGCGGGGCCAGCCTGGCGTTTTCCCTGTTTGGAGAAAATGCTTTGGTGACAGGGACAAATCAGTTGTTTTTGAATTTCATTATAGGAAACAAGACAGCCCAAATGAGTGCAGCGACGTGACAATGCCCACACATCGCCATGCTCGTCAGCGAAAGCTATAAAATTCGCCCCAATATAAAAGCCACCCGGCAAAATATCCCTCTCGATCCTTATTCTCCGTGGTTTCTTCGGTATATCAAAGCCCACAAACTTCAATAATGGGTATAAAATGGCGAGGACAAGCGCACCGCCTAACCATTTACCCCCCTTTTCTAGTGTCTGCCGACGACTTATCCCTTGCTGGTTAGCGACCTCTTGCTTATGAGACATAACCACGTCTGTCTCCGCTTTCAAAGGCTCCAAAGGCGTTAAACCACCACTTGCTACTTTGCAACAAAATTTTCGGCGGACGATCAAGTGTCGGCAACGGCCACGCCTCACCGTTATCGTTCACAAAACGGACAAAATTAACCCGCATCCCCCGCACCCCGGAAACAGGATCAGGGACACTTCTAGTCAAAAGAGAGGTATCTGAGACACCTTTATTAAAG
>CAYTNB010000204.1:0-4125 GCA_964439085.1 uncultured Desulfobulbia bacterium
TCATGACATTCCAGTATCACTGCGTTTCAGGGGCGTCCGGGAACCGCTGATGATTCACTATAACACCGCTGCGCTGTGAAATAAACGCCCTGGTAGAGAATCAGTTCCCTTTCTACCGCATATGATCAAGTCATACCGCTGTATTTACGACTCGTGAGAGTCGGTGTGGTGCGCTTTAGAATTCGACTGCGAGTTGCAATGTGGCTAAATCATCGTTGGTCTCGTTTTTGAATTCGTCATGAAGATATTCAAAGGTGACGGAGGTATCATGAAGGAGTTCATACAATAAGGCCCAGCCTATCTGGCTTTGCGGCATGGAAATGTCTCCGTAAGCGCCGGTATCACTACTGCCGCCGTAGCGTAAGGCCACCTCAAGCTTTGGCATAATAGCTGCCGCCGTTTCGAAGTTCCAGGATGCTGGTTTGTTGTTTTTGGCATCCATGAAGCTTATATCGTTAGCGGAAAAATCTTCGATGGCACCAAGATACTCAGCGTCAAAGGTATATTTTTCTAAGTAGTCAAGATGGACAAAGGCACTATAGCCTCCGGTCGTGTCAACTAGCCCGATGGCTGGGACACTACCCTGCAAAGTATCACTGGCTGCCATATTCGAGGTGTAAGAGAGGCCGGCTACCAGGTCTAATCCTGCTATAGTACTTTTGGGCATGGTATAGGTGGCACTACCAACGAATGAATCGATTTTACTGCCATTATTGGTTTCTTTGACCGCTCCCTTGAAGATACCCGCATTGACATCAAAGACTGAATTGTTATAACCACCGATCACGGCGGTGTCTTTTGTTCTGCCAAGGGTTAGAGTCAGAGGATCTGTGATAAAGTGACTGTTATAATAGCCAAAAGGCAGGTACATCTTACCGGCTCTTAGATATATGGGCATTTGCTCCCCGCCTTCCAGATTAATTATTCCTTCGTCAACAACGATACCGCTGCCATTATTGTTGGTGTCATCCTCTTCATATAAAAAGGCTATATGGCTGCTGACATATTTGTTGATTGCCACATCCACATCCAGCTCCGCTGTGGACAGGGCGACATCACTTGTCTCTTCTGCCGTGCCATTTTTATGCTCTGTGCGACCGGTGGTGGCATTAACCTCCATAACGCCGCTCAGTTTAACCCTGTTCGCCAGCCCTTCCTCCCGAGGGTGACCTAATGTGGCTTGCTCCAATTTGTCGAGACGTTTAGCCATGCCTTGTACCGTATGATGATGCTCTGGATCATTTGCATCGCTTTCGGCCATTTTTTTGTCAATGATTGTTTTGAAATTTTGAGCATCCGCCTGGCTGATAACGCCCTTTGTCTGTAATAATTGCAGGAGTATCTCTGTCTCAGACGAAACAGCAGCAGCTTGACTCGCTCCCAGTAAAAGTGTGCCCCCAAGGGCTGCGGCAGTACAAAGTATTTTCTTCAATTTCCCTCCTCCTTACATGTGGTGTTATTAAAAATAAAAAAGTAGCACAAATAAAACATTAATATTTTATTTGTCAATAGAATATCCAGGCTATCTCGATCTCAGGATAATTTATATTTATCCGTGTAGCCTCGGGGGGTAATCATGAAATTCTGCCAGGTAAAGGTTTTGGAATTGCCGATGATGATTGTTGATTGCATATTTACCTCGGCTTCATGCAATTTCCCAAGAGTGGTGACGGTTATCTTTTCGTTAGTACGAGTGGCAGCAGTTACCACTCCTACCGGAGTTGGCGTGGCACGGTGGGCCATGATTAATTCCTGGGCCCGAATGATGTGCTGGGTACGTTTTTTGGATTTAGGATTATAGAGGACGATTACAAAGTCGGCCTCTGCCGCAGCACTTAGGCGTTTTTCAATGAGGGGCCAGGGCGTCAGCAGATCCGAGAGGCTGATGGCCGCAAAATCATGCATAAGCGGCGCACCCAGGCGGGCCGCACAACTATTTAAGGCGGCAAGACCTGGTAAGACCTCTAATGTTGCCGGTGTATCATTTTGTGATGCAAGTTCAAAGACCAGCCCGGCCATGGCGTAGATGCCCGGATCGCCGCCGCAGACTAGGACTACAATCTTGCCGCTTTCTGCCAATTCCAAGGCCCTCTTGCATCGGTCTATCTCCTGCATCATGGCAGAAGACAAGACCTCTTTGCCCTCCAATAGTTCCGGGATAAGATCAATATAGGTTTTGTAGCCGATAATGATATCGGCTGCCAGGATGGCCTTTTGGGCGGCAAAGGTAAGTTGCTCGGCGCTGCCGGGGCCGGTGCCTATTATTGATAGTCTGCCGTTAGTTTTATTTTTCTCTCGGCTATGGCAATTGTTACATTCGTCCATTTTGTTTTTCCACATAAAAGTTTATTGGTTGCCGCTCTCAGCAGGGCGGCGGGTTCACTGACTCCGTAGGCACCGGTAGCCTTGAAAACCACCTCTGAACGGTTGGTATTTAAGGTATTTAATTGGGATGCCGGATAGAAGCTTATTGGTAGTGCCTCTTGCTTGCAAAACTCAAGCAAGCCCACTTCATCACTTTTCAAATCAATGGATGCGGCTCCTGCAACGGCCTCTCGGGTCAAATTGTTTGCTTGGCATATTTCCGCTAAAGAGTCCATAAATTCAGAGGCCTTAACCCCCCGATTACAGCCCAGTCCGATGAATATATTTGGGGGGCAGAGTTGGGCGGTGCCTTTAGGGGAAATTTTGTTACTGATAATTAGATCGGCCTCATTGGCAATGGCTGCAAGCTTAAAATCACTTGGTAACTGGCCATCTATGTCCGTCCAAATATTAAGTTGGCCGCTATTTACTAATTGGGTACTGAGCGTAGTAAAGCTGCCCTTGATTAGTGTTAAATTATTATGTTTGGCCCAAAGATCAATCGGCGTAAGGCCCAAAGTATCTGAGGCGGTGGTGATGACAGCCTGGCCGTTAGTGCTTGTGGCTATTTTTTCGGCTAACTTATTGGCTCCGCCTAAATGGCCAGACAGGAGACTGATGGCGTATCTTCCAGTCTCGTCAACTACAACAACGCCTGGATCTGATTTCTTGTTATGGAGCAAAGGGGCAATGGATCTGACTACAATACCGATGGCCATAATAAAGATAAATCCGTCATATTGATGCCATATCTCCTGCGTAACACTTGCTATGCCCTTATCGCCAAGATGAATCGTCTCGGCAGTAAGGGATTTGGCAAGGCGCTTAGCCAGCTCTTTGCCGCCTTTTGTCAGGGCCAGGATTGCCAACTTTTCTTTGTCACCCGTCATGGTGAAAGCCGATCAATCCGCCATTTCATATGATCGTGGTCGTTCTGCTTCTCGTTCGGTATCAGGCTATAATGGAGTCGGTCGTGGAGACGATCCTGGCGGCCCTGCCAAAAATCCATATCCGTAGGATGGAGGCAATAACCGCCCCAGAATTTGGGCCTTGGAACATTTCCTCCTTTGAACTTGTTCCGAAAATAGGCCACCTTATTTTCTAATTCGGCTCTATTTGTCAAGACGGAGCTTTGTTGGGAGGCCCAGGCTCCCAATTGACTGCCTCGGGAGCGGGAGTCAAAATAGGCGTCGGAGGCGGCAGCGTCAAGCTTATTTATTGTCCCCTCAACTCGCACCTGGCGATATATCTCCTTCCACCAGAAACCCAGAGCCGCATGTGGGTTTACCTCTAACTCCTGGGCCTTGCGGCTGGCATAATTTGTGAAAAAAACAAACCCCTGGGTATCAAAATCCTTCAAGAGAACCATTCTCGCTGACGGTTTGGACGATGAGCTGGCTGTGGCCAGGGTCATGGCATTGTAGCGTTCCGGGTCAATCTGTTTGGCAATATCAAACCAATCGGAGAAAAGCTCCAGAGGGTCAGACGGAGCCTTGGCCTTGCTGAGCCTGGCTTCTTGGGAATAGCGTCCGGCAGTGTTTCTTAGTAGCCGAATGAGAATTTTTTTTATTAAAGATGGCATATTGTTGTGGTTGGTTTGTCGGGGAGGCTGTCCGGGAATAGAGAGCCTTGTACATTGAATCTAAAGCTGATGGCGTTGTAAAAAGTCCGATCTACTGCATCGTGAACCATTTTGGTTCGCTCGGCATACTATTGCTTCGGTGTTTAAATAGTTAATTTAAAATACCGTTATTTCATATC
>CAYTNB010000205.1:0-4122 GCA_964439085.1 uncultured Desulfobulbia bacterium
ACTCTTTCTCACGTACCCAGCGATAAATCGCTGGGCTATTACCAAAAACCCCTCTGGGGCAAAAATCATCCATCCCAAATATTATCAATGGGCCAGTAACTTTTTTGAAAAACCCTATTGCCATGAACTACCAGGACACGCATGCTTTCAACTCTGCGAATGTTGCTGAACACCATTTTGCGAGACATCTGAAAACAGCGTATTCAAAGTGGAAACAGGGGTGACCGACACGGGAACCGGTTCCGTAAACTCTGCCACCGATCGAGGTTGAATCCACGGAGCGGAAGGCACCAGAACAGCTTCCACGTTTGTATTTGTATTCGCATTAGAAGCAACATCGGCTTGCGCTGATTCCGAAGTAGGTGGAGCAGGATTGACGGTCCAAAACACCAGGCCCAAACCAAAGACCAAACCACCAAAGGTACCAACCAGCAGCACCATCGCTCGGCCCATTCCGGCCGGATAGGGGCCTGTCTCGGGTTGATCGATCATCGTTACCAAACTGCCGCTGTTTGCCGCGGCTTGCGTGGCTCGGGCTTCGCTCAAATTCCTGCGAGTTTGGTCGAGCACTTGGCGGCTATTCTCTACAGCGGCAACATGGTTAGAATATTTGCCTCGTTGATTGGCCAGGAGGCCCAAGCGATCGCGAACATCTTTCACATGGGCCTGCACATTGGCCAGGCGATGGCGGTCGAGATTCAATTCCACTTTCAAACCGTCGATTGCCGTTTGCAGTTCTGCGTGCAGGTTGTGACGCATACGCGATTCGGAGTCAATCGCCCCGGTCACCAACGGATGCTTGGCGGTGCGCGTGCCGCGAAGTCGGGCGGTGTTCAGTTGGGCGGCAATCAAGCCATCTTTCAAGCTGCGAAGTGTCGGCTGAGAGTTTAGCAAAGAGCTAGGAAGCGACACGAGTTGGTTGGGGTCTTTCTGCGAAACGGCAAGCACTTTGAGCAGTTGTTCCGATTCCAGCACACGGGTTTCAAAACGTCGCCGATCGGTTTCTAGGTTGACCGCTTGCTGTCGCAAGTCGCTTTGGCCGCTGGAGGCTGCATGAAGCATCCGTAGCTCGCCCAGGTCGGGACCAATCTTCGATTCAAAGGCGACCAGCTCGGCGGTCAATTGCTGGTGTGATTCGTTTGCCAGATCAACTTGTTTTTCAAAATCGCGAATCAGACTTTGAGCCTGCTGATTGCGAAGTTGGCTTAGACGTCGATCGAGTTGATGGCCCAGCGCGCCGACCAGACGAATCGCTCGCTGGCGATCGGTATCTTTCACGGTTAAATAAAAGACTTCGGTCTTTCCGAATTCTGCTCCGCCTGGTGGCAACATTTGTAAGCGATGGCGGAATTTTTCGATTTGCTCGGACGTAGGCTCCGAAGGAGACTGTCCCGATTTGGCCTGAGCAACCGTGTTGAGCGTGGCGGCAACCACTTGCCGGCTTCTGGCTAGTTCTAGGATGGTTTCTTGCAGAGTGCGCATCTCGTAAAGATCGGCAAACTTTCCAGGCCGATCGGTCTTGCTTCGCACTTCCTGACGAACGAGGACTGCCTGGGAAGCTTCCCAATAGCGCGGCATCACCAACGCAAAACCGGCGGCTAGCACCGCACATACAACCGTCGGCACCAACCAACGCTTGCGGTGTGTGGAAAGCAGGCGAAGGATTTGCGAAGGCGTTAGTTCAGCAGGAGTGGAGCTCATGGTGTGAATTCCTTCAGGCGGATTGGTGGAAAACGACAGCGGTGAGGAGGCCGCGGAAGAGCCATCGGCGAACCCATGCCAAAGCAAGTCGCATACCTACCAAGCCAAGTAAACCACATCCAACCCTAGCTTGCATCCTAAGTCGTTACAGAAAAAAGCCTTAGGTAGCCTCCGTGTTGGCCCCGGCGATGCCCGAGCAATCCCTTTAAGCCGTGGCGAAAGAACACCATGTTGCGTTTTGGCAACAGAAGGGGCTCGCCTTTTTTTCCTTGGAATAACCTATTGTTGAGAAACCGTTTGCGGGTTTCCCCCAGCGATTTACTTTTAGAGCACGTCTCAGAACCAGTTAGTTGTTCAAAATTCCCCGACCGCTGGCACCCTCCAGCATAGTTCTGGGATAGGCTCTTAGCACCCCTTAGCGTTTTGGGCCGTGGCGATGTTTGTGCAATCGATCGACAGTTTTGAGCAGCTCTCTGCCCATCGTCACCGCTGGGACGAGCTGGCCGACGATTGCCTGTTTCAAAGTTGGACTTGGCTTTCCACTTGGTGGCAACACTACGGAACCGACTGCCGATTGTATATTTTGCTTGTGTTTGACGAGGCAGAGCAATTGAAAGCGATTTTGCCTTGTTATCTGCAACAATCGCTGGCCCACGGAAAGGTGCTTCGCCTGTTGGGCGATGGCGAGGTTTGTAGCGATCATCTTGGATTGTTGGTTAGCGAGACCGATCAAGAATCGGCTGCCGAGGCAATCGCAGCGATGTTGTTTTACCAGTCGGACGAATGGGATCTTGTCGATTTTTCAGGCATCGACGCAGAAGGTACCGGGCTGCGCATTCTTGTTGATCGATTACGCGACAGCGGATGCCTAACAGAAATCACCAGCACCGAGCGTCGTTGGTCGATATCGCTCCCCGACACCTGGGACGAATTCTTGCCCTTGCTCTCCAAATCTCATCGCAAAAAACTAAGAAAACTAGAGCGACGCATCCTCGATACGGACCTAGCCACTTGGCATCCCGTCACGTCCACAGCCGACTTCGACTCCGCTTGGCCGATCCTTATCGACTTGCACCAACGTCGCCGTCGTAGCTTGGGCGAACCTGGTTGCTTTGCCTCGCCAAGTTTTGCCAACTTTCACGAAGAGGTTGCCAGGAAATTGCTGGCTGAAAATCGGTTGCAGCTTTCCTGGTTAGAACTAGACGGGCAACCTGCCGCCGCGGAATATAACTTAATTTCGGGCACCACAACCTACGCTTATCAAGGGGGAGTGGAGCCCGAGATGCTCGACCAGGAACCAGGCCGACTTTCGATGATCCGCACTATCCAGAAGGCGATGGATGAGGGCCATCGAGAGTTCGATCTGCTTCGTGGCGACGAGCCTTACAAAGCCCACTGGCGCGCCACTCCGCATGAACTTATCAACGTACGAATCGCTTCGCCACGTCATGGCGCGACGATGCGTTTGCGGACGTGGACTCAACTGCGAAGTGCCGGACGTTGGGCCAAAAATTTTTCCGGCATGTTCGGCTCAAAAACTTAGAGTGAGAAACGGGAGAAGCATCATGCTAATCGATAGCTGCAAAAGCCAAGTGCTGGGATTGTATTATCTGGCAACGTTGCCGAAGCGCAAGCAATTGGCAAGCGTTCGTCAAGAAACGGGCCAAGTCCCTGTCATGGTTCTCTTCTACCACCGTGTGGCCGATGAGCATCCCAACAGTTGGACGATTTCCAACGAGATGTTTCGCAAGCAAGTCACCTGGCTGCAGGAACGGATGGAAATTGTCTCGTTGGAAGAAGCACAGCTTCGCATCGCGTCGGGACAAAACGACATCCCCACGGCTTGCATCACGTTCGACGATGGCTATGCCGACAATTGTGCCACTGCCATTCCGTGGTTGTTGGAACACAAGGTGCCGTTCACTTATTTCGTGACAACACAGAACGTACGAACCGGCACGCCGTTCACTCACGACGAGGTGGCCGGCCATGCTTTGCCTCCGAATTCGATCGACCAACTGCGAGAAATGGCCGCGGCCGGCGTAGAGATTGGTGCCCATACACGCACCCATGCCGACCTGGGCAAGCTGACCAGCGAAGACGATCTGTACGAAGAAATTGTCGGCAGTAAGCATGACTTAGAGGCGATGCTCGACCGACCGGTTCGCTACTTCGCCTTTCCGTTTGGCATGCCTCAGAACTTGTCGGAGGCCGCGTTTCGTGTTGCTTTTCGCGCCGGCTTCTGGGGCGTTTGCTCGGCCTACGGCGGATACAACCTGCCGGGCGACGACTCGTTTCACTTGCAACGCATTCATGGCGATCCGCAGTGGGGCTGTTTTCGCAATTGGTTGACGGTCGACCCGCGAAAAATCAGAGCCGAAAAACAATTTCACTCGGGCGACTACCGTTGCTGTTTTTAAG
>CAYTNB010000206.1:0-4101 GCA_964439085.1 uncultured Desulfobulbia bacterium
AAACAGCCTTCCTGGATCCCCGATAAAAACATTCGGGGATGACAGTTGTCAATGACATCGTCATCCCGGCATGTTGTTAGCCGGAATTCAGTGTTGCTTCTTTAATGATATGAAATAACGGTATTTTAAATTAACTATTTAAACACCGAAGCAATAGGGATAACGAACAATAAACCTTTACTCCAAACTATACCATCCAACTTCGAAATGCATCCCTAAAATTATGGCTCATATCCTTAATTAAATCATGTCGGGTATGTTTAACGTCCCTGGCAGGTATAGCCTTATCAAGGGCAAGATTAGCAATGGCAGGCACAAAGGGCGACAGGCGTGGCTGAGATCTTAAGGTTTCCTTTGCTCTGGCCAGCATGGCTTGACCAGGATCCCAACCTTTAGCCTCCCCGCCGCCATGTTTATGATGTCCGGGATGATTGTGTTCCGTGCTGCTATTACCAACCTGCCCTTCCAGGTAGCCCAAAAATTGTTGCCATTGGGCTTTGAGGCGATCATTAACAGACAAGGTATTCTTTTGCGACGGCACATCATTTTTTTCCGCACTCTGTGCCATTAGGTCATTGAACAGATTAGAGCTTGCCGCCGGCATAGGATGATAACCCGCCAAGGTAGTAGCAAGAAAAGTATTATTAGTAAAAGAGGCATCAACCTTGGCAAGAGAACCCATATCACCGATCTTCATAGCTCCAGCTACCGCATCATCAAAATTGCCATTAAAAAAATCACCAGCAATATTGGACAAATCTCCTAATAAACTGCCAAGATCTGCCAGTTCTTGCGTATTCAAATCTCCCTGCACCTGCAAGAACTCGCTATGATTGGAGATTAATTCGCTGGCCAATAGACCCAAATCATTCCCATAACCTAGCTGCGCCGTTTTTTGCATGGTGGAAAAATTCTCGCTAATCCTGACCGTATCACCTTCCTTGGTTTTGACAAAGATACTGGCCTGCTGACTCTTTGAAGCTGTCTGACTATAAGATGTGACGGATGTGGGCATGTTCTGCTGATTATGCGGCCTATAACTTAATTGCGGATTGGCAAGCAGGGAAGTTTTCATGACGGGCTCCATAGTTCTTAGGTGACATTAACGGCTTCGTTATGATAATGTACTCTTCGGTTTTTAAATTCGTTCCCATAAATATTATTTTTAAGAGAAAAACAACATGAAAATAAATAATCCCAACGACGCCAATGATTTTATCGAATCGTTGCGAGAAAAAAGCATCAAGGCCCAAAGTATTCAGCTTGTTAAAGCGATAGAAACCACGGAATTAGACCAAATGTATTACGAACAAAAGGGAAGTGAACGGGGCGTGATCCGTACCGAAGAATGCCTGACTATTCTTAATAATTATCAGACCACTCTGCAAATCGATTGACATCCTGTCACAGAACTGAATAAACTTAGTTGTATGAGCCGATTCAGTCCCATAACCGTCATCGACAGTCCTCGTTATGACGAGCACGAAACAAGCGGCGGTGAGCATCCGGAAATACCGGCACGAAGCAAGATGATAAGGGAGAGACTCACGACGGGGGCACTGGCATCGCACATAACAATCGCAGCGCCACAGCCCGCATCCCGACAATGGCTTACCACCTTTCATACCGAGAACTATCTCTTGCGTTTCGAGGAAGCCGTACTGGCGGGTCAAACCTATATGGGCCACCCTGACAACCAGATTTGTTTAGAGTCTTATGATATTGCCATCTTGGCAGCGGGCGGAGGACTCACGGCCATTGATCTAATTGAAGCTGGTCAGGCCAAACTGATATTCTGTTCCGTGCGGCCACCAGGACATCATGCCGAAGAGGAACTGGCCCTGGGTTTTTGTTTCCTGAACAACGTCGCCCTGGCCGCTCATTATTGGCACAAGCATTATAAACGAAAAAAAATCTTCATAATAGATTTTGACGCCCATCACGGCAATGGCATCCAGGCAGCCTTTGAAGATAATTCAGATATTTTTTACGCCAGCTTGCATGAGCATCCCAGTTATAGTTTTCCGGGCACAGGTTATGCCGAGGATATTGGCACGGGAAATGGCAAAGATTTTACCATGAACATCCCCCTGCCACCCGGCGCTAGTGGTAACATCGCTATACAGATGTTTGATGAAAAAGTAGGCGCAGCAATAGATAGATTCAAACCTGAGGCAATTATTGTGGCCGCAGGATTTGACAGCCACCATTTAGATGATATGTCCGGTCTCAATTACTCAACCATTGTATACAGTAAATTGGGAGCTCTAATAAGATCATGGGCCGACAAATTATGTGGCGGCAGGGTGCTTAGCATTCTGGAGGGCGGCTATCACCTGGAATCACTGGCCGCAGGAGTTGAGGCATATCTAGCCGGGCTGGCACTGCAAGATACCTCGAGTCGTAACGCCGTTGGTGCGTCAAATAACATGTAAGGTACTTATAACCCCCTCGTGGGGTGTTAAAGGTTTGTGAGGCACCAGGAGGCTGCCCGAGAATAGAGAGCCTACTGCAGATAAGCGCAGACATTGAAGCCGGAAAAATTGGCCTCAATTCTCCAACTTTTCGCTACGGCTTCTATTCTCGGACAGCCTCCTAGTAACATCAACGTTTTGAAATAGACATTTTTGCCAGATTCCCTACGGAGATTAACAAATGGACATAAGCCGCCACATGACCAGGAATCCACTTACGGCGGGGCCAGAGACTTCAATATTTGCGGTAAATAAAATCCTGAGGGATAACAACTTCCGGCATCTACCCATTGTCGACAGTGATGGTTGTCTGCTCGGTATGGTGACCGACCGTGACCTGCGCTCCGCCCTTCCCTCCTCAGTAGCAGCACCTGGTACAAAATTACCTGCCAGCAATACTATGGAGAAAACTCCGGTACGAGAAATTATGAGCCAGGAGGTTGTTGCACTTAACGAATTCTCGACCATTGATGACGCCCTAATTATACTCGGCAGAAAAAAGGTTGGTGCCTTACCGATAATTGACAACGACAAACGTCTTATTGGTATATTTTCGACCCGTGACCTCATCATTGCCTACCAGAATCTCTTTGGGCTAGGCGAAAAGGGCTCTGCCCTGGTGGCAGTTAAAAACGATGGGCAACCCAGGCCATTAAGCCGTATCGTCCATATTATGGAGGCACACGATATTCATTTTAGCCGCATCGTCCTAAAAGGTACTCTGGAAGATCAGAGGAGAGACGGAGTAATTTACGTCAGGGTCAACACCTGTAATCTGCACGCCGTCCATGCGGCTCTTAAGGAGGATGGATTTACGATCCTCTAATAAAACAATATGTTGGAATCACTCTTTAATCCCCAGTCAATCGCCATAATTGGTGCGTCTAGAATCGCCGGTAAATTTGGCAATATAATCTTAGCCAACATCATTAATGGCGGTTTCAGCGGTAAAATAGTTCCTGTTAATCCCAAGGCCAACGAGATCCTGGGGCTACCATGTTTATCGGATATCAAGTCATCCCCGGACAAAATAGACCTGAGCATCATCATTGTCGTTCAGCCGCTGGTTTTGCAGGCAGTCAGAGACTCAATTGAGGCTGGGGCCAAGGCCATAATCATCAATTCCGTAGGTTTTAAAGAGGCTGATGAAGAGGGCGCCAGATTAGAGGAAAAAATAGCTGAAATATGCACGCTGCGCCAAGTGGCCCTATTGGGGCCAAACTGCCTGGGCCTGATAAATACCGGTCGCAAACTAAACGCCCTGCATGGCGTGGATATGCCCGAGACCGGGCCAATCTCAATTATTTCACAGTCCAGCACCATCTGCACCGCCTTTCTTAAGCAGCTTAAGAGCCGCAACTTGGGAGTAGCCAAGGTAATCAACACTGGCAATAAGGCCCAATTATCAGAAATTGACCTTTTTAAGGTTTTGGGTCGGGACAAGCAAAGCAAAATAATTGCCGCCTATCTGGAAAATATCAGTTCGGGTGATGAATTTGTAAAAAGTGCCGAAGATGCCTCTTTAAACAAACCGGTAATAATCCTAAAATCAGCCACCAGCGAAGCGGGACGCCGGGCAGCCTCAGCCCATAACGGCGTTTTAATCAGCACAGACACCGCCTATGGA
>CAYTNB010000207.1:0-4089 GCA_964439085.1 uncultured Desulfobulbia bacterium
GGGGGCTGCAAATGTCAAGGTGTAGTTAGTTGATCGTTTACGCAGAAAGCACTATAGATAAAGTGTGTTTAGGCCAAAGACTGGGCGAAATCCTGTAAAAGTTTTTTCCCGCCGGAGCCTTTATTCTCTAAAAAATCCATAAAAGCCGCCAAACGCTCGATAATCTCCGCCGGAGCCGCATGTTCAATCCGGCAGGCACCCAGATCGGCGAGGGTTTCATCTACAGCCAAAATTTTAATAAAAAAATCTTTCAAAGCCTTGTGGCGCCGCACCACATCCTTGGCCGCCAAACGTCCCTTTTTAGTCATCGTAATAACCTCATAAGGGGCGTAGTGGATCAATGACTTCTTGCCAAGAATTTTCAAGGCCTCCGTTACCGAAGCCCGACTCACCTTGAGATGTTCAGCAATATCTTTGGCACGAGCCACCTTCTTTCCTGCAATTATATGAAAAATAGCTTCCATATAATCCTCTTGGCTGGCACTTAATTTATTCACGACAGTCATCTCAACCTCCAAATCCCAAGGCCATCCCTAGCTGATACACCAGAGTCGCAAGCCCAAAGGCAAAACCGGTATTAAAGAGAATGGAAAACAACCCCCAACGCCATGAGCCAGCCTCCCGAACAATACACACAACGGTAATAAAGCAGGGCGAATAAAACATTATAAAGATAAGTAGACTGATTGACACCATCGGATTCCAGCCTGGTGCGGAGGCCAAAGTACGAGCCAGAGAGCCGCTCTCCGTATTTCCTGTATCGCCCATAGAGTAGGCCGTACCCAAGGTAGAGACAATTACTTCCTTAGCCGCCACCCCACCCAGAAGGGCAATATTACTGCGCCAATCAAAACCGGCCAACCAGCTGATCTTCTCTAGGTAACGGCCAATGTGACCAGCAGCAGAGTTGCGCAATCCAAGCTCTGCCACCCGCTTATCAAGCCCGGCCAAAAGTTTTTTGGCATTTTGAGAAGTCGAAGGTAGACGCAGACTCCGATTAGGTTCCACACTCGTATTTACACTATCCTTAACTGCGAACTGGCTTTGGATCTCTTGACGCTGCCGGTTAATCATCCGTGCGTCGTCTTTAGAAATTCCAGGATAGCTCATCAATACCCACATAAGAATGGATATTCCCAGAATCACCGTGCCGGCCTTCTGGATATATCGCCAGGTCTTCTCCCAGGTATGAATCATCAAACCTTTAAAGGTGGGGAAGCGGTAAGGTGGCATCTCCATAACGAAAGGAGTGGAATCTCCCCTTAAAATTGTGAGGCGCAGCACTTTAGCCACAACTAAAGCCACCACCCAGGAAAGCAAGGTTAGAAAAAGCATGAAACCCGCCTGGTATTTAGCAAAGAAAGTACCGATGAGCAAAGCCATAACCGGCAATTTTGCCCCGCAATTCATGAATGGAGCAGTCAGCAGGGTGGCCATTCTCTCCCGATACGAGCGCAAGGTACGTGTCGCCATTACTCCCGGCACGGCGCATCCGCCAGCAATACCACCAGAAACGATGTAGGCCATCACCGAATTACCGTGTAGGCCGAATATTCTAAAAATTCGATCCAGCATAAAAGCCACCCTGGCCAAGTAGCCAGAATCCTCAAGAAATGCGAGCCCCATGAACATCAGCATAATCAAAGGGACAAAACCCAGAACTCCGCCCACCCCGGCAATAATTCCAGAGATAAGTAATGATTTCAGAGGGCCATCTGCCATGACTTGGCTGACTCCATTGCCCAATAAATCAAAAAATTTCCCCACCCAGAGCACAGGAAGAGTGCTTAGGCCGAAGGTAAACTGGTATAATCCAAACAATACAGCTACCATCACCAGAGGGCCAACAAAACGGTGAGTCAAGACCTTATCAATTTTGTCGGAGGTATGCAGACGGTTCACATCATACTTATGAGAAACCACGCCCTGCATGAGAATTGATTTGATGTAGCCATAACGGTAATCGGCAATAATGGCCTCTGGATACGTCTCAAGGGTCTTAAATGTATGGGTACTTAACCGTCCCACGATTTGTGCCAATTCCTCGTACAAAGACTTGTTCGCCGCCTCACCCTTGTCCTTGAGCTGGCCGTCATCTTCCAAGAGCTTAATTGCCGTCCAGCGAGACGTGTAAATATCGGTAAGAAAATCAGCCGCCTTTATTTTATCCTCCATCTCCAGAAGGGCTTGGTCGACATCCTCGCCATAAGAGATGTCCGCCGCTTGCCAGGACTTGTTGAGAAGAGCCAGATCCACGGCCTGCCGCATGAGTTCTTCCTTGCCCTGTCCCAAACGAGCCACAATGGGTACTACCGGCACATCAAGCAGCTCAGATAATTTTTTTTCATCGATACTAATCCCCCGTTCACGAGCCACATCCATCATATTAAGGGCTATGACCACCGGAACGCCCATCTCAAAAAGCTGAGTAGAAAGGTAGAGGTTACGTTCCAGATTGGCGGCATCGACAATATTTATAACCACTTGTGGCCGCTCTTTGACCAAAAAATCACGGGCCACCACCTCTTCCACCGAGTAAGCGGTAAGGGAATAGGTTCCAGGCAAATCAACTATTTTGACAGTCTTACCCTGGCACTCATAAAGTCCCTCTTTCTTCTCAACGGTAACACCGGGGTAATTCCCCACATGCTGCCTAGCCCCAGTAAGAGCATTAAAGAGAGTGGTTTTCCCGGCGTTGGGATTCCCAGCCAGGGCTATCTTTATTTCAGCCGCCATCCCTATGCTACCTCCACCACAATATGATCGGCCTCATTATTCCGCAAAGTCAGTGTGCCACCCATAACCCTAAGAGCCACAGGGTCATTAAGAGGCGCCCTGCCCTGAATGGTAATATCGGTACCCGGTACCATCCCCATCTCCCGGATGCGGCGGCCCAATTCTCCGCCCACCTTGACCGCCACAATGGTGCCGGTCTGATTTTTCAGCATATTACGCATCATGATTTTTGCCACGTTATTCTCCTGAGATTACCGTAGCTTCGGCCAAGCTATCGGGACGGGGTGAAGAGAAAAATTCAACTTCACTCACAAGATAGGCGATCTTCACGTCAAGGTCAACTAATTAATTAAGGTGCCCCTAACTTTCTCGCCTAACGAGCCTGCCATTAAACGCAAAAAGCCCAGAATGTATTTTCTTTGGAAAGAATACTTCGCCGACTCATACCCCCTGATGGCTCTAGATTGAGGTACTTGTTTGGGATAAAACGGCTAAATACTTCTCCAATCTGTTTAAACGATTTACGCTTGAGAGAGGAGATTCTATCTGCAAATACCTGCTGAGCTGAACGACGCGTTCGCCCTCGAAATGGCAGATAAAAACCGGGTAACATTGGTGCTGAATTCGCCAAATTTTTCATAAGCTATTTAAACAATTTTCAGCAATATTATCAGCTAGTTCTTGTTAAAAAATAGCATTAGACTAGCGCCATTCTGGCCTCTCCCCTATTATTCTCTGTGACACGGGGAGCATATGAACGATCTTCCTTTCCAGTTTTCCGGGACTATGGTGATAGTTATTATCTCACTGAAAATATTAGTATAAACTAAAAAATTCCGGAAAACCGTCCTTATTTCCGCATTACTGGGCATTTCTATTGATATTTAAACTGAAAAATGAATCAGAAACTTGCAAACAAGAGTGCGTGGTCATTGCAAAATAATAAAAGAAGGCTCTGGCACAGGGATGTTGCTGGGTTGTCCGGTCAAAACAACGTCGTTGGCACGGGCAGTGCATATCAAACTCATCAGGAACACCAAGCGCAGTTTTAATGCTTGGCAAAGTGATTGTTTTTTTGGGTCTTAATGTTTTTTTTAATAAATTAGAGGGAGATGAAGAAATGAAAAAGAAACTGATGAAAAGTTTGACATTGGCGGCTGTGGGGTCGTTGTTTTTGGCTGGGAGTGCGATGGCATTGCCAAGTGACTATTACACAACAACAGACCTTGCTTCAAGTAAAACCGTAACTTTTATTACAACTGCTCCGCAGAGTAACAATTTTGGTTTATACACTGTTGATGACATAAATGCACCAACAGTTATTGACAGTAGCTTTGTGGTGAATTTCAGCAC
>CAYTNB010000208.1:0-4069 GCA_964439085.1 uncultured Desulfobulbia bacterium
TTTTGCTGCCATACAGGCTGTATCTTTTAGATATTTAACCACCGGGGCAATAATAAGGTGTCAAACTGGTAAAATAAAGTGGAGTGGTTCCTCAACCCTGCCGGGGCTGCGTATAGCCACCCACGGCAACTCAGGAGTTTGTTTGACAGGCAAAAGCTATTAAGCTAAATAAAATTGTGGAATGTAGATAGCTGAAGTTTCCTGAAAATTAGCTGGTATCTGTAGGCTTATAGGTCTACATAGGAATGCCTACTAATAAGAAATCTTTCAAACTCTATGTCGACCAAGAGGGTAAATATGAAATATATTCTTTAAGATCAGACAGATAGCTAATGAAAGAGTAACTTCTCCAACAGTGGTGGCAAAAAGAAAAAACCTATACGTTCCAGCATTTGATCTTGTATCATGCCAAGCATGAAAAACACATGTGATCAAATAACGAAAAATATCCCGAAAAAGGATAGAGAGAACCCAACTATCATCTTTCTTTTAGAAATATTTGAGCAGCAGTTCGAGGTCATCCAGGCCCTGAAGGAACAAAAACATATAGCACCGGAACATACTACCAGCAGGTTCTACTTTTCAGGGAGTCCATTCTTATACCGTTCGAGGCTTACAGATAAATGCCTTCAACACTCGCTATTTGCTTGCGCAATGGCAAACTCCAAGAGGCAAGATTGTTGCCGGCAAATTACCATCTGAGATTGATGGACATTTAAAAAAAGCACTTAACCATTCGCAGGCTAAATGCTTTTTATTATTTGGTGCGCCCGGAGGGATTCGAACCCCCGACCCACGGATTCGAAGTCCGGTACTCTATCCAGCTGAGCTACGGGCGCATAACGTGATTCGCAGACAACCATAATCTATTTTCCGCCCTGTTTCCAGTTCAATTTTCAGTAATAACACCAGCATTAGCCAAAATAGACGAAAGTGATTAGTACCTTACAGATTGTTTTCTCGGAGTCTACGCTTCGCTCCGCTTACCTGTTTTTTAGAAAAGAATTTATAAGGTACTAGGTAAGCGTAGACTCCGATACCCCCTCGCGGGGTGTTAGATAACTGGAGATAACCCTATAATTGCAATTGATCAGATAATAATCCGGCGGCTAGGGCGTAATAAGTGGAACGATTCCATTTTAACAAAATTTCAAAATTATTATAAACCATAAAGGATCGTAGACTGTCATTAAGCGTGATAATCGAACATGGTAATTCACGGTTAGGCAAACTTGTCCCATCTTTCCTTCGTACTCCTAATGCCTGCCAAGCGGATATGTTTTTTTTGTTTGCCAAGCCGGTTAATTTTGAATCGAAACCAGGCGGTAAATTAACCTCACGTCCCCATGTTTCGTCAAAATGCCAACCGGATCTAGCCAAATAATTAGCGCCAGATGCAAAAAGGTCGCCCTTGCTATGCCATAGGTCAATTTCGCCATCACCATCAAAGTCGACCCCGTACTTTAAAAAGACCGAAGGCAAGAACTGCAATCCTCCAAAAGCCCCGGCCCATGATCCCTGCAAACGATTATTTTTTACCCAGCCACCATCAATAATATGCAGGGCCGCCAGCAGCTCCCCTCTGAAAAAATCACTGCGGCGGGGATCATAGGCCAATGTCACCAAAGCCTCCACAACGGGCAAACTTCCAGTTACCCTGCCAAAGTCCGTCTCAATCCCCCACAGCGCAACCAAAAAGCGAGGTTGCACCTGAAAACTCTCGGCGACATCGGCGAGCAACCGTCGGTTTTGCCGCAATTTATTACGACCAGTTCGAACCCGACTTTTGGGCATAACCCGTTTTAGATATTGATTCAAAGTCAATTTAAATTCAGGCTGATTCCTATCAAGTTTAAGCACCAAGTCGTTAGGACGAACCCCATTCAGAACCGCATCAATAGTACTCTCCGAGATCCCCTCAGCTTGAGCCTGCTGTTTAAGAGCAGCCAACCAATGATCAAAATCATCTGCGGCAGCAGCATGTCGGCCAGAAAATAAAACTATCACACACAGTCCACAAACAAGAAATACTCTAACAACTGAGGGGGCAATATTTTGATTTTTTATGGCATAGTTTATCATTTAAAGATACCTTGACCAAGAGTCAAAGTGCCTCCCGTTTATTTTGTAGTTATTTACCTAGCTTCAGATGGTACTACGGGCAAATTCCAAGTTAATCAATATTGATGGTTTCGCAAAAAGTCTTGGGAAGGCTAAGTAGCTAAGCGAACGGAGTGAGACTCCGAGGCGTAGTGATGTTTTTTAGGTGCGAGGCTACATTATGGTATAGCCTCGTGCCTAAAAAATTGCTACATCGCAGTAGATCGGATTGCTGTGCCCCTTTTGGGTACTTTTTACGACGCCATCAATATTAAAATCAACCCCCCAAAAAATATGCTTCACTCAATATATCAAATCAGCATCACCAACCTGCTTTTATCATTTATACCTGTAATTTTAGTAATTTTCACCTTTATCCGCTGGGGAATAAGTATTTCCTCAACTATCCACGGCCTGATCCGAATGGCGTTACAACTTCTTCTGATCGGCTACGCCTTAACCTATATTTTTTCCAATGACCAGCCAATTTTCGTTATTGCTATTCTCTGTTTTATGCTGGCAGCAGCAGGATTCATTGCCCTCCGACCCATGCGGCATCGGGATAAACAAATATACGGCAAAGCATTACTGGCCATTGCCACAGGCGGCATATTTACCTTGGTCATAGTTGTGGGGTTGGTATTATCCCTTACCCCAACCTTCAATTCACGATATATAATCCCCCTCGCAGGCATGATCTTCGCCAATGCCATGAATGCGGTGAGCTTGGGTGCCGAACGATTTGAATCAGAGATCGAAGGCGGCAAGGATTATCACCAGGCCAGAGCCCAAGCCTTGCAGACTTCACTTATCCCCATCACTAACTCCCTGTTTGCCGTGGGGTTGGTCTCCCTGCCCGGCATGATGACCGGCCAAATACTTTCCGGCATTTCGCCTCTCATCGCCGTGCGGTATCAAATAATGGTGATGTGCATGGTCTTTGGGGCGGCGGGTATTTCCAGCGCCGTATTTCTTCGCTTACAAAAAAAGCCGGTGTCACTTGCAAGGGATAAAAGGAAGAATGAGAAAGAAATTCGTCATCGTTAAGGAATACGTTATCGAGAAATTAATTGAGGTAAAATTTGATGGACTCGTAAAAACTATAATTCTCTTATTCTTCGTCATTCCCGCAGAAGCGGGAATCCAGTAGTTTCAATATGTTATGGATCCCCGCCTGTACGGGGATGACGGGATTGGGGACTTTTTACGAGAACATCATATTTCCAGACCTCTTTTATACTACAGCCAACGACTGCGTTCTGCCTGGGTGGTTCAGATAGTCCCCCGCCTTAAACAGCCAGGCAATCAAAATGGAATTAAGTTTATCAATCCCATTTGTTTTTCTACTCAGGCAGCAAGGGCAGTTCTCAACATTTAGCACATACAAAAAACAGCAGGTTACAATGACAAGTATTAGGAACCACTCCTATCTCATAAACATTAATTCACTTGAGACCCTTACGTTTATTTACTAGAGGTTTTGTCAAAGTCTTTGACATCGAGCTCGCAGTGGCTCTCTTTACCTCAAAATACACCTTGCTATTTGATGCCCCAAGCGTGTAGTCAATACTTACAATATCCCCAGGATGAAAGTCATTAAGTGTGATATCTTGCCTTGCGGGAGTATAAATCGTCCGATTATCCAAGGTGATCGAGTGATCGGTGTTTAATGACACAATCCGACCCACATCCACCCCTGTCTGCACAAATATTTGCGCCTGACTTGAAGCCGAGAATAGGCAATAAACAACGCCCAAGAATATAACCATCTTAATCTTCATAATTGTTCTCCCTAGATATTGTTAAGATAATCGCCATTACCTGTTAATTAGAATTTCCTTCTAACCAATAATATAGATCCAACCCGGAGGCTGGTGCTGGAATTTGGTACGGCGGGCTTCCGCCACCAGCTTCTCCCGGTCCAACAACCGCCCCGCCCATGGCCGTCATAGCCCCGGCCTCACCATTT
>CAYTNB010000209.1:0-4064 GCA_964439085.1 uncultured Desulfobulbia bacterium
TAAGTCCCCCGATAATACCTCTGTATATTGGGGGACTTAAGTGCGTGCAGCAGGGTGTTCATGGAGCGCTTACATGGAAACTATTCAGCCAGAGCTAAATAACGGCTCCAATTTCGTAGTGTAAATGTTCATGCTTAATGGGCATGAGGAGTCTAAAACATGTACCATCATCACCACCAGTCGCTATTAACAATATATCACCGCCGTGTGCCATAGCATACTCCTTGGCAATGGCCAAACCGAGGCCACTGCCCTTTATCGCACTGCGACAACAAGCCGTTGAGCCCTGCACAAAAGGCTGAAAGATTGCGTCTCTCTCCATTTCCGGTATGCCAGGGCCATAATCCGTGATATCCAACACCATACAGTCGGCTTTTTCTTCAAGACACAGGGAAACTTTCCCGCTCACCGGGGAATATTTCAAGGCATTTGATAGAAGGTTATCAATAATTATCGTCAGCCGTTCACGATCTACACTCATTGAGAGAGGCTCGACTTTAACCTTAACGTTTAACTTGTTTTTCAGAATTAATGGTCGATGAGCGGCCAGGACATCATTAATTAACGGGTCAATCATAACAGGAACAAGATTCAATTCGGTATGGCGGGCCTTGGCCATGGTGTAACCCAGTAGATTTTCAATTAACGACTGCAAATTGGTGCTATTTTTCCGGAGAATATTAATGATTTCGAGCTGCTGGTCGGTAAGTGGCCCAGCTATTTCATCGGCCAGTAACTCAGCGCCTTCTTTAATAGAGGCTAAAGGAGTTTTTAACTCGTGGGAGATATGGGCCGCGAATTTCCCTTTGTTTTTCTCAAAATCGGCCAGATTACGGCGCAACCAGTCAAGCCTCTTACCAAGAAATACCAGATCGTCAGGGCCATAAACCTTGATTGATGTGGAGAAATCGCCCTTACCAAGCTGATTAATTCCATGATCAATTTGTTTAATGGGCTGCAAAATAAGGCGAGCAAAAAAGGCAATAAAGAGGCCGAAGAATGGAATCAAAGCCGCCGCCAACCACAATAAGACCGCCTTAGCATGAGCCGCCTCCTTCTGTAAAGCGTCCGCCTCCCGGGTCGTCTGCTCAGAGCTGGCTTTCATAATTTCACGGCCCAGATTATTTAACTTAACTAAATCCCGCAATAAGCCGACTGCAAGTTTCTGGTCATTGAAGCCCTGCCCAATTCCGGCAGGTAATTCATTTTCATTAAGAGCCAACAACTTAATTTTCTGTAGTTGTTCATCTTCGTAAGGCATTTGAGCCAATTTGCCCAAGATTTCCAAAATCAACTCATGCTGATGTTGCAAATCTTCTAATAAATGTTCATCAGACAATACATAATATTGCCGCACCTTTCTTTCTCGATCAACAAGTAAATCGGCCAGATCCTGACTAAGTCGGCTCCCCTCTACAGCCCGATAAACGGAGCTAGAACTATGACGAGCCAAACGGCCCATGAGCACCTCAGAACCAGCCAACACGATAATTAGAGGCAGCGAGGCAAATGCCAGCCCAGACAATACCAGGATAAAAAATGATTTGGCGCGATAGATAGCCATTTTGATATTATTTCGGGAAAGGTTTTACTTCAACAACTCAGCGCACTCCACACCAATTTTAGCCATAAGACCATGATCGGCAAAACTATATGGAGACTCAGACCCTGCCACAATAAAATGATCCACTAATCTGATATCAACCAGAGACAGAGCCAGAAAAAGATTACGGGTCAAACGATGGTCGGCAGCAGATGGATTTTGGCTGCCAGATGGATGATTATGGGCAATAATCAAGGCTGCGGCGTGCCTATCCAAAGCCATTTTGATTAACTCGCGGGGATAGACAGTATTGTTGGTTAGTGTACCCTCCGACACCCGTTTGGTAGCAATAATGGCATGGCTGGCATCCAAAAAAATAACCGTAAAGACCTCAAGCTGCAAATCCCGCATTGAATGGAGCAGATAGTCGGCCACTTCCCGAGAGGAACGGAGATAGCTTTTACCGACAAGACGCTGATTCAGATAACGTCTGGCAACGCCCTGAATAAAATGAATGGCAAAGGCGTTCTTGGGGCCAATGCCCTTGATCTCCTGTAACTGCTCCTGCGGCCTTTCCAGAACCGCTGCCAGACTGCCAAATTTTTCACGCAAGATGCGGGCCGACTCTTTACAGTCTGTTCTGGGGGTGCCAAAGGTAAGCAACAACTCCAGAACCTCATCATCGCTTAGGGAATTTATCCCCTGGCGAATGAATTTATCCCGTAGCCGCTGCCGATGCCCGGCCCCCTTTTTCTGCCACCCCGCCTTGTCCATGGGAAATGGAACCTATTTAGTAGCTGTTCAGCTGCACCCCTTCTGCACCCGATTGAGCCTTCCAGCATACTGATGTATAGCTGGAAGGCTCAATCGAACACATCTGGAGCACGTCTGAACAGTTACACTTCTGTGGTTTTATAGGCTTTTTGGGCATGCCCTGAATAGTTACCCTATTTAAACTCATTAAGAAATAACTCGTTAGCCATTTTGGGATTGGCACGACCCTTGGTCTGCTTCATCAATTGCCCGACAAAAAAGCCCATAACCTTGGCCTTACCAGCCTTAAACTGCTCAACCTGGCCAGGGTTAGCCGCTACAATTTCTTGCACAATCTTAACCAGATCACCTTCGTCACTCATCTGCACCAGATCTTTGTCCTTGACGATCTGTTCGGCATCGTGACCCGTTTCCAGCATCTCGGCAAACACCGTTTTGGCGATCTTGCCGCTGATCGTCCCCTTGTCAATCATCGTCAGGAGTACAGCAATCTGCGGCGGACTAATCTTACAAGCGGCGATATCGGCGGCATCCTCCCCTTTGAATTCGCGCAGCAATTCCGTCATCATCCAATTACTGAGTTTTTTGGTATTGGAATACTCTTGCAGAGCCGTCTCAAAATAATCGGCCAGGTCTTTTGAAGATGTCAAAATCTCGGCATCATAGTCAGGGAGCCCCAATTCCTCGATAAAACGCTGTTTACGTTCATCTGGTAGCTCCGGCAGTGAGGCACGCAACTCGGCGATCCAATTATCATCAACAACCACCGGCACCAAATCCGGGTCGGGGAAATAACGATAATCATGGGCCTCTTCCTTACCACGCATGGAATTACTAACATTGCGATCGGCATCCCATAACAGGGTTTCCTGCACCACCTGTCCACCATCCAACAACAGATCACGCTGCCGTCTCTCCTCATACTCCAAGGCTCGCTGAACATTACGAAATGAGTTCATGTTCTTCAATTCGGTGCGTGTTCCTAATTCTTCCTGCCCCTTGGGACGCAGAGATATATTGGCATCACAGCGAAAACTGCCCTCCTGCATATTGCCGTCACAGATATCCAGATAGCGGACGATGGCGTGCAGTTTCTTTAAATAAGCCACGGCCTCCTCGGGAGAGCGAATATCCGGTTCACTGACAATCTCAATCAGAGGCACAGCCGCCCGGTTTAAATCCACATAACTCTTAGGCGCCAACTCATCATGCACCAGCTTGCCGGCATCCTCTTCCATGTGGATTCTGGTTAGACCGATGCGGCAGGTTTTGCCGTCCACGGCAATATCCACCCACCCATGCTCGGCAATGGGCAGATCAAACTGCGATACCTGATAGCCTTTAGGGAGATCCGGGTAAAAATAATTCTTGCGGGCAAATTCATTCATCTTATTGATTTGGCAATTGGTAGCACAGGCCATCTTCAGAGCAAAATCCACCACCTTTTTATTAAGCACCGGCAACACCCCAGGCATACCAAGACAGACAGGGCAGACATTGGTGTTTGGAGCGGCCCCAAAGGTCGTTGGACAGCCACAAAAAATTTTAGTTTTGGTCTTAAGTTGGGCATGCACCTCAAGCCCAATGACGGTTTCAAATTCCATATCTTCCTCTTAACTTTGTGGGTAAAACTCAGTAGTGTCCGGTTAAGGACTTGCATTGAATTATTGCTTCGGTGTTTAAATAGTTAATTTATGAGCCTTTTGCAAAATGATCTCAGTTTGGTGTATGGACACACCATTAGTAT
>CAYTNB010000210.1:0-4064 GCA_964439085.1 uncultured Desulfobulbia bacterium
GAAAAGAATTTATAAGGTACTAGGTAAGCGTAGACTCCGATACCCCCTCGTGGGGTGTTAGAGTTTTGCAGCAGTTACTTTTTAAACCTCTAAACAACATAACCTATGCCTACTTACGACATATTCAATGGTGATGCTGATGGTATCTGTGCTTTGCATCAATTACGCCTGGCAGAACCACGTCCACAAGCCCAAATAATTACCGGGGTAAAGCGAGATATTAAACTTTTGGCACGTCTGCGGGAGCTTGCCGTAAGTGGTGATGAAATAACCGCACTGGATATCTCCATGTCTAGCAATATGGCGGAGTTAAAAGATCTTTTGGCTAGAGGCTGCCGGATATTTTATGCGGATCATCATTTCAGTGGTGAAATTCCCGCCAATCCCGCCCTTACCGCCCATATTGATCCTGCACCGGATATTTGTACTGCCCTAATTATTGATCGCTTGCTTTTGGGTCGGTATCGGGCTTGGGCGGTAGTCGCTGCCTTCGGTGATAATTTGCATGATGCGGCCCGAGCGGCGGCAAAGGATTTGCAACTATCGACCGATGCTTTGGGCATCTTGCGTGAACTCGGCGAGTTACTTAATTATAACGGCTATGGAGCAACAGTCACCGACCTGCATTTTCATCCCCAGGATTTATTTGCTGCCGTGCAACCATTTGAAGACCCTTTTGCCTTTTGCAGGGAAGCGTCACAGTTGGTTAAATTGCGAGAAGGCTTCCTGGCAGATATGGAAAATGCTCGGATCCAAAAAACTGTTGAGGAGAACAAAATCGGCCGCATTTACCGTTTCCCGGCCCAAGCATGGGGTAAACGGGCCGCCGGAGTTTTTATCAACGAACGAGCTCGGGAATTACCTGGTAAGGCCCATGCTCTTTTAGTAGATAACGGTGATGATACTCTGATGGTCAGTGTGCGAGCCCCCCTGGAAAATAAACATGGGGCTGACAAACTTTGCCTGGCTTTTCCCACCGGCGGAGGCCGACAGGCCGCCGCCGGAATAAACGCCTTGCCCATGCTGAGCATCGAGCCGTTTATCGAAAATTTTTTTAAGATATTTAAAGAAGCAGTTGTCGCGCCACTTTAACCCTCTGCCAGTGGTAGAGGGTTAAAGTGGCGCGGGATGTAAATATATTTCCAGAGCCGTTTAACCGTTTAATGAGATCGGCACTTACAAAACAAAAAATGATTATGAAAAATTTATGTTGTTTTACAAGTATCACTGTGCTGTTGCTTATATTCTCCAGCGGGTATTCGCTGGCTAAGACAAAAAAACCGCTGGCGGCTGATTTGGTAAAAGACGGCCAGACTATTGATATTTCCAGCCCTCGATATACGGCTTTATTTAAAGAATTGAATGAGAAGCATGGCTTTACTCATGAAGAGATTTTGCGAGCCTTTGCCGGGGTAAAGATTCGGAAACGGGTGCTGGAATTGATGGATAAACAATATGAGGCCCTGCCTTATTATAAATATTATCCCATTTTTATTAATGATCGTGTCGTTGTCAAAGGGCGGGAAATGTTGGCGCAATATAAAGACGTCCTTGACCGGGTGGAAAAGGAATTCGGCGTTGAGCGACAGATCGTCGTCGCAATTTGGGGGATGGAATCACGTTATGGTAAGCATCAGGGTATTTTTAATATGTTCCGTACTCTGAATACAATGTTCGATGCCTATCCCCGCCGGCGGAGCTTTTATCGGGGGCAGTTGATCAGTTATCTGCTCCTTTGCCGGGAAAACAAGGTGGATCCACTTACCATCAACGGTTCCTACGGAGCGGCCTTCGGTCAGACCCAATTTATTCCATCAAGCTTTAGAGAATACGCTGTGGACTTTGATAATGACGGCAGACGAGATGTTTGGAACTCGGTACCCGATGTTCTGGCTAGTATTGCCAATTATCTGCACAACTTCCATTGGGTCTTTAACACCCCTGTTTATGTCGAACTTGGTAATGAGTTAAAGGCCGAGCCTTTGCAAGCGGCCTATAAGAAAGGCCGTAAGGGACTTGTGCCCTGGCAGCAGGTTCGTGATCTTCAGAAGATAAATATCCCGGAACCACCCGACGGGGGGAAAATAACGGTAGTGGGCCTGGAACTCTCAGATAAGAAAATGCGCTATGTGGCTGGCTATCCCAACTTTCAGGCCATTACCAAATGGAATAATTCTAATCGCTACTCCATGGCGGTTACGGAACTTGCAGAAAAGCTGAAGGAATAACAGCTTTTTAGTACCTTACAGATTGTTTTCTCGGAGTCTACGCTTGTCTCCAGTTTTCCTGGGGTAGGGCTATGTGGGAGTCATTCCATCATTTAAGGTATAATAAATATCTTTATGAACCTACCAACTGCTTAATTTATAACTGTTTTTGCCTCGGCCACGGTAACGGGTGATTTGTTAGTTTTTTGCCAGGCCTGCAAAAAAGTATGGACTAGTTCGGTGTTGTCGGTTCTTAAATCGCTGATCCAGGCCGATGATACGGAAGTGTAGAGTAGGTCTGCCTGGATGGAATAGGGGGCATGCCCTGACACTGGCACCTTATATGTGACTATATCAGAGCCACCTACAAAATTGCTATCAGTTGCCGCTTTGCCATAGACCTTTATGTCGTCTTTAACTGTTTCTTTCTTGAAGCCGATTGGCGTAATCCTGTTATCCTTTAAATACCGGGAGGCTCGGAGCAGGGTATAGGTAACCTGGCCATCGGTATTGGCCATAATTGCCTCATAAATTTGCACCTGGTCTGGCCGGGTGATAGTGTCGTAATGCTTCTCGTATTTACTTATCTCTGAGTCATTGTCGTTGCCTGAAATATTACCATTCTTATCTACCTTACCTGATTCAAAAACGATCTTTCCGTTGGAATCCTTAACCGTAAAGTGCAACCAGGCTCGCCTGCCGGGAATTCCTGTGGGGAATTTATGACCAGTCATAGAATTTATCTGCACTGTCGTGGTTAAAATTTTGGAAGCGAGTTTGACATTATTTATATTTATATGGGCGGTATTTTCTTGCAATTGCTGCTTGGTTCTTTGTTTGGTTCTTGCGAGGTTCCAACTTGAGGTCGTGAGTTGCAAGTTAGAAACATTATTTTGGAGGAGACCAAGCATGAGACTGTTGCCGCCGACAAAATAATGCTTGGCAAAATTTTCTTTAGCTTTTACGTGCCTAGGGGCAAAATTGGCAATTTTAACTTTTTCATGCACTGTGGGCATGTGACATTGCTGGCAGGAACGGGGATTTGGCTCGTGACTGTAACCACTCGCCAGCCATTCAAGATATGGGGTTTGCTCTGGGAATTTGCCGCCTATCTTGCCGGTTGCGTCAATAATAGGTGTATAAAGAGTGTGACAGGCGGCGCAAAATGAGGATTGTAGCAGGTGGCTGCCATATGCGGTGTCATAGCCGACACTAGTGCGCATTGTCTGCTTGTCTGTGTCTTGAAATGGTCCAAAGATTGTTCTGGCAGGTTTTGCTGTGCTTCTGTCAAGGACGTATTGGCCGCTGAAACTCTCTGGGTGACCTAAATTATCGGGTTGGATTTGATGGCATAAACTACATGATACGCCATCCATTGCTGCGGCGTGTAGTTTGTGGTTTATGTTGTAAAAACCGGGCTTAAACGCCACAGCCTGACCCGTACGCTCCGCTTCAATCTCTGCCATGGGCATATGACAGGCCACACATTTATGCTCGATAATTTTTTTTAGGGCTGGGTTGCGGAAAATCTCGGAACTGACCTTGGCCTGCCAAAAAGGATCGGTGGCGGCGTTGGCCATCATGGTAGAGCGCCAGTCATCTTTTATCGACAGGCTTTTGCCCCGCTTATCATAAAGCAGGTGGTGGCATACGGAACATTTTCCTGACCCGACAAATAACTCAGAGCTAAAACGTGTTAGGGGCTCACCGGCGAATCCTGCCGCCCAAAGAGGAGTTGTCCAAAGAAACAACGTCAAAAGGGTAAGCGCTCCATGAACGCCCCGCTGTGCGCACTTAAGTCCCCCAATATACAGAGGTATTATCGGGGGACTTAAGTGCGCACAGCAGGGCGTCCCT
>CAYTNB010000211.1:0-4059 GCA_964439085.1 uncultured Desulfobulbia bacterium
TGACTTTATAACATCTCGAAATGTAAGCGTTTCAGGGTGTTCATGGAGCGCTTACCAATTATCTTGAGCCCTCTTTTGGGAGGTATCTGTGTCGCTGCAACTATTCAAGCATTGGACAAACCTCATATCTCCCCACGGGACAGTTTTGCGTGCGAAGTATGAGTCGTTTAAAAAATTGCTCGAAAGTGACAAGAGGAGTCATGAACTGATTTCTGAATTGGAGGCTATCTACTATCAACAAAAAAAAGTCGATATTAAGGTTATTGAAAGTCGATATGAAGAACTTTCAGGAGCCATATCCACTATGGTTGACAGTCTTTTGGCGATGGCGCCAGCCTCGTACGACAATCTACGTGATTTTTTTAAAAAAATAGATGTTTGCATAAGATTCATTCTCACTCCCACCGCAGTTCAATGCTCACCGCCTTTCACTATCTCTTTAAAAGACGTTCGTTCCAAAGATGTTCAGTTAGTTGGCGGCAAGGCCTTTAATTTGGCTATCTTGCAAAACTCCCTAAATGTCACCATCCCGGAGGGCCTGGTAATTACTACCAATGCCTTTTATCGTTTTATTGAATTTAATCACCTAAGGCCATTGATTGATGAAAAACTTGCCAAGGTAGACATCGGGTATCTGCCGTCGCTGCATCTAATTTCGGAAGAACTTGTCAGTCTGGTGAGTTCAGCACAGGTTCCTCCTGACGTTGCGGAAGATATTCAAACAACTTTTAAGGCTTTAGTTGAACAAACTGGATATGTCCCGCATGTGGCCATGCGAAGCAGTGCCGTAAGCGAGGATTCACAATATTCATTTGCCGGGCAATATCTCTCTGTCCTAAATTGCCCTGCCGCCCATCTTCTAGAGGCGTACAAACAAGTAATTGCCAGTAAATATTCCCCCCGCGCTCTCTATTATCGCATAAATTATGGCTTGTCTGATTTGGAAACACCTATGGCGGTTCTGCTAATTGAAATGATTGATGCTGCTGTTAGTGGCATTATTTACACCACAGACCTCTCCGAAGCTGATTCCGAATGCCTGAGTATTCATTCCTTATGGGGGCTTGGGGAGCCTTTAGCGGGAGGCGAGATATCCCCTGATATCGTGACCATTCTTAAAGATGTTAACCCTGTAATTGTGCGGCGGCAGTCAGGGGATAAATTCAGGAAGAGTATCTCTGATCCGGCGGGTGGCAGTCGGCTTGTGGAGATTGAGGGGGGCCTGCGGTTTGCGCCTTCCCTTACCGATGAAGAGGCTCTGGCCCTATCTCGTTTGGCCATGCAGATCGAAAAACTTCATAGCATTCCTCAGGACATAGAGTGGTGTATGGAT
This sequence comes from uncultured Desulfobulbia bacterium, assembly GCA_964439085.1. Taxonomy (GTDB): domain Bacteria; phylum Desulfobacterota; class Desulfobulbia; order Desulfobulbales; family VMSU01; genus JAADIV01. The sequence goes on from CAYTNB010000211.1 coordinate 1,334, forward strand.
CACAATCATCAGCTCTTTATTCTACAGGCCAGGACTCTACAGGTTAAACAGTCTGAGTCAGATTCTCCCAACCTAGAGAATATGGAAATTCCGAATGACATTCTTATTCATGCCGGTGAGCGGGCATCTGCCGGTTGTGCTGGTGGCCGTGTTTACAAAGTGGAAGATGAAGAAACACTGCTGGATATACCCCAGGATTCAGTTTTGGTAGCTCGGACAACTCTGCCGGCCTATGCTAAGGTGATGAACCGATTACGAGCTGTGGTCACGGACCGGGGAAGTGTGGCCGGTCATTTTTCATCTGTTGCCAGGGAGTATGGAATTCCAACCTTGGTTAACACCAGGGGGGCAACCAGCAAATTGTCCCACGGTCAGGAAGTTACCGTTCTTGCAGACAGAAAAACAGTATATGAAGGGATTATTCCACTTCTTTGCCAGGCTCCTCAACCTGCCCAAAACCTGGCTTGTGACTCGCATTATTTACATAAACTAAAATATATGCTCGATTTTATTTCTCCTCTTTCGCTGCTGGATGTCACCGCCGCTTCCTTTGCCCCGGAAGGTTGCCGTTCTCTGCACGACATTATTCGTTTCACCCATGAAAAGAGCATGCATGAGATGTTTACCGTCGGTCAGAGCTGGGGCGGAATGATTCAGGGGGCAAAAACCCTCATATCTTCATTACCTTTTACGCTATATGTGTTGGATGTGGGCGGCGGTCTGCTGGCATCTGCGCAAGACAAGCAGTCTATCCCATTAACAGAGGTGGTTTGCCACCCTTTGTTGGCGGTATGGCAGGGGCTTTCCCATCCCGGAGTAGAATGGCAATTGCATGATCATTTTGACTGGAAGGCATTTGACGATATTGTTCTGGGGGGAGGTATAGCAAGCAAAGAATCGGGAAATTTTGCAAGTTACGCCGTCGTCTCCGGCGATTATCTCAACCTAAATATTCGCTTTGGTTACCATTTTACTATTCTGGACACGATATGCGGTGACCGGATTGAGGACAATTATATTTCCGTCAGATTTGCAGGCGGCGGAGGCAATTTCGATGGAAGATTATTGCGTTTGGAACTGGTTGCGGCGATTTTAAAGCGACTGGACTTTACTGTTAAAACAGAGGGAGATTTGCTGGATGCTAAACTTGTGCACTACGAACAAGAGATTATACAGGAAAAACTGGATATAGTTGGGCGGTTACTTGGGGCGACCAGGCTCATGGATATGGTGCTTAAAGACAATGCAATGGTGGCTAAATTTGTAGATGATTTCTTTTATGGCAGATATAATTTCTCCTCAGAAAAAGTATAAAGGCACGATAAGTACACAATAAAAATGAAAAATTATCAACTTACCTGGATTACCTCAAGCCTCGCTGTAGGCTGCGCCCCAATGTCCTTTGTAGAACTTGGTTCTATAAAGGGGCATGGTATTGATGCGATTCTTAACCTATGCGGTGAGTTTTGCGACTTGCATGAGATTGAGGAAAAGACAGGATTTGAGGTATATTTCCTGCCCATTCCTGATGAAAATGCCCCGGACATGGAGGAGATGGAAAAAGCCCTTGATTGGCTGGATGAGGCCCTCTATCTGGGGAAAAAAGTTCTTGTCCATTGCCGTCACGGCATTGGCCGCACCGGTACGATTGTCTCGGCCTATTTGATTCGTAGGGGAATGGGATTAAAGTTAGCCAGCAAGAAAATGCAGAAGACCCGCGCCAATCCGACAAATTATGCGCAATGGAGTTTTCTGAAAAAATATAATAAAAAAGTTGGGCGGCTATCCAGCGGCGAGTCAGTCATGCCAAATCATGATGTTGTTGATCTGACTATTCATTTTGCTGAATACGAGGCACTTGTACGAGAGGTTGAAGACCAATTCGCAATTGCCGAAAAAAAATCTGGGAAAATTCCCCGTTGCGGTCGTGATACTGATTCTTGTTGTCACTCATCTTTTGACTTAAAGGTGATTGAGGCGATGTTTCTGCTTAACAAAATGAATAAAAATTTATCAAGCAAGGAAAGAAAAAAGGCCATTAATCGGTCAGTAGTGACAACCTCTCCCAAAAACAGAGGCATGGAACGAAACAATCACGAGACCGATAATGACGGTCGTCCTTTCGAAATGTCTCCCGCTGAAGACTTTACCTGCCCCCTAAATATTTCTGGTCGATGTCTTTTGTATGAGTTTAGGCCGATCAGATGCCGTTGTTATGGTGGCTTCGACGAAAATGATTTTGATTTTGGTATGGTTGAAGATTCTTTGTCAAAAATATCACGGGATTTATTTTTTAAAATCTCGGGAATTACCCAAGGAATAGAAAAACTACGTTTCAGTTGTTCGGATACAGTTTCCGGGAATTTTGTGCAAATTTATTTTCACTATCTGGCCTCACTCCTAGAGCCGTAAATGGCAATGCGGCAACAAACAATATAACTTTGCACCCCATCACTACAAGTCATCGGCCAGGAGGTTTATTCTTTCTTCATCAAAGTCAGCGAATTGAATGGCAAGCTTTTTGAAGGAATCTTTGAGTGTCCAGAAGGCATCCGCTATCTCCGGGTCAAAATGACTGCCTTTGCCTTCAATTATAATGGCTACCGCCTTTTTATGCGGGAAGGGTGGCTTATAGACCCTCTTGCTGATCAAGGCGTCATAGACGTCGGCCACCGCCATCAGCCGTCCTGAGATAGGGATGTTATCTTCTTTAAGGCCGTGTGGAT
>CAYTNB010000212.1:0-3996 GCA_964439085.1 uncultured Desulfobulbia bacterium
CACACATGGACATGAAAAAACATCCAAACCTGATTGGCGATATGATGTTCAGCAACGAATCGCTCGATAAGATGGAAGACCGTCCGGTGGAAGTAAATCACCCGATAGAAGAAAACCCACGGGTAAAACAGTTAAAAACCAAAGAGCGGTTTATGTTTGACGAAAACGGCAAACCATTCTCAAAAATAAAAACTTACGGTTTGCGCGATGGACTTTTCGAAGCAATTGTTGACCGCTTTTATAAAGACCCAACTTTAATTGCTTACGGCGAAGAGAACCGCGACTGGGGTGGAGCTTTTGCTGTTTATCGCGGGCTAACTGAAGCACTTCCATACAACCGTCTGTTCAACTCTCCTATTTCTGAAGCATCGATTATTGGAACTGCAATTGGTTATGCAATGTGTGGTGGACGTGTAATTCCAGAAATAATGTACGCCGATTTCCTCGGACGTGCCGGCGACGAAGTTTTCAACCAACTTCCAAAGTGGCAGGCAATGAGCGGAAACGTCCTGAAAATGCCCGTAGTAATCCGTATTTCTATTGGCTCAAAATATGGGGCACAGCACTCGCAAGACTGGACAGCTTTGGCAGCTCATATTCCAGGGTTAAAAGTAGTTTTCCCGGTTACTCCGTACGATGCAAAAGGACTGATGAATTCAGCTTTGCAGGGTACCGACCCGGTAATATTTTTTGAAAGCCAGCGACTTTACGACATTGGCGAACAGTTCCACAAAGGTGGAGTTCCTGAAGGATATTACGAACTTCCAATTGGCGAACCCGATATTAAAAGAGAAGGAAACGACATAACTATTTTAACTATTGGTGCAACTTTGTACCGTGCGTTGGATGCAGCAAAAACACTTCAGGAAAAATACAATATTTCGGCTGAAGTTATTGATGCACGCTCGCTGGTGCCATTTAATTACGAACCGGTAATTGAATCCATCAAAAAAACCGGACGAATTATAATTTCAGGTGATGCCTCGGCACGCGGTTCTTTCTTGCGCGATTTGGCTTCTAATATTACTGAGTTGGCATTTGATTATCTCGATGCTCCTCCTATAGTTGTTGGTTCGCGGAACTGGATTACTCCGGCATACGAACTGGAAGATGCTTTCTTCCCACAACCCGAATGGATTATCGATGCTATAAACGAAAGAATTCTTCCGTTAGAAGGACATGTTAATGAAAACGATTTTACCGAGGCGGAACAATTGGACAGAAACGCACGAGGTATTTAAGGAGTTGCAGTTTCTAACTGCAACATCACGGACTTAGAAAGTCCGCCTCCCTGAAAAATAAAAAATCCGGTTTCGAGAGAAGTCGGATTTTTTTGTTGGGTGTTATGATTTCCAAATCGCAATATTAAACATTACCCCAATCGAAATAAGATTATTACGTTATAGGTTTTATAGATATAATTTCAACTTCTCCGAAAATCTTTATTCCGGCTTCATATTTATATTCCATCGCAAACTCATCCGCAATGTGTTCCTTTTCCTGAATACTTGCATGAAATGGCTCAAAAAATGAAAGAAGAGTATCTTTACGAGATTCAAGTTCTGAAATAATTTTATGTTTCGCAGACCTATTTGAATTCCTTTTCGATTTTAGCTCGAAATTATTTCCATCAAAAAAGTATTTAAGTTTAATCTCTTTACCAGAGTCACTTTTAAAAAACATTTTAACATTTGACATCGAACAATTTGTTCCCGGGAAAACAATTTTAACATCAAATGATTTATTGCCCAATAATACATTATCGCAAGCTTTCTCTTTTTCTATAAATGAGATTACTGTTTTACTAACTCTGGCAAAAACCATCTGTTTAGTATCAAGATTTATTATAGGATAAAAAAGACCTTTTTCTAATTCAGCTCTCTTATGTTTTTTCACCCAATTGGTTAGATGTTCCGTTGATTTACATGTCAAATTATTATTTCCATCATATCGGGTGAGAGTTGCTGTTCTTTTTGTCGTAAGATTCAGTTCACTTCTCTTATGCCTTTCTTTAATCTCTTCAATCTTCTTTTTCAATTCTAATTTTCTTTTTTGAAAATCTTTACAATCTTCAATAATATTATTATAAAGTTCTTCTAAATAGCTTTCCGAAACATTTTCAACACATCCATTCCACTCTTCAATTTCTCGAAGTAATTTTGAATTTAAAAAAGAAGACTTTGAGACAAACGAAGCTTCTTTATTCTTTCGACCTCGATTTGTATAATTCTGCGAACCTATCGAGACAAATTCATTGTCAACTAATAAAATCTTTGCATGTAATCCAGGCAAATGAAAAATGCTTGCACTTTGCTCACATTTTGCTTTTAATAAAGCCTTTAATTGATAGGCATTTCCATTTCCACACAAACTATCCTCATCTAACCTTGTAATAATTTTAATTTTTACCCCCGAAGCCACACTTTCGAGTAATTCATTAATTGTTTCATTTAAGAACGGAGAATAAACTGTCACCGAGTTCCTTGCTCTCCAAACAAGTTTTTGCCATCGGCTAAAAACATCTTTGGCATGAAATTCATTTGTCCTAACTTGATTTGCCTTCATATAGTATGAATATGACTTTCCTTGCTAAAATTTATTGATTCGAAAATAAGTAATAATACTTTGAATATCAACAAAAATACTTTTATAATAAAGTTCAAAATAATCTTCCGACTATGATTTTAAAATCAAAGGAATTAGCTATGATATTGATTAAATAATTAATAGTCTCAAAAACATTCTCTTTAATCAACCCCTATTAGAACAAAATATAGTCATGTTCTAAAATTAAATTAAAATCATAGCTATCAAAATGAAATATTGAATGATGTTCTTGCATCAAAACCACTCATCAACAGGTAAGAACGGAGTTCAATATTCCTCCGAACTTGAGAATTAATTGAAATTTTGAAAAGAAATTGTAATCTAAGTAATATTATTCAACAAAATAATTTCATGAAATTATTTATTCTCAGTTTCATTTGAGAGATGATATTCCTTTTTATAAGTTATTTCAATTTTACCTAATTCTTTGCTTATAGACAAGGGGTCGTAATTCCAAATAATACCATCTTTAGTTCTAACTTTCATAACAAATGAAACACAAGTATAATATTCAGCAACTTGGTTGTCTGTTGCATACCACGAATCACCGTTTTTTAATAATTTACTACTTTCTATATCTGCAATCTCAACATTGGATAGGGACAAGAGATGTTCACCGAATACATCATAAAGCACATAGACAATCTCAAATGCAGTGATTGGTTGTAATGTTTTAATACTACCCATCGGTATAAAACGAATACTCCTGTCCTTGTAGATAGTATTAATACCAACAGAGTTGGATAATTGTATCGGACATGCTGTATCATTCAAAATTATCCAGTCTCTTGATAAACTGGACTCCATATTTAGTCTTAAATCACTCTCATATTTAGAATTTAATTTTACAAGCGCCGGTATTCCCTCTTTTTTAAAGATGTTAATATGATTTACTGATATACCGCCAATATTGATAGAATTCGTACTATCAGTTTTAATTCCAGACATATATGGTAAATTACCATTAGCCTTGTTATTAATGAAATTATTTGCATAATACATCCCGACAAGTGAAATGAGAAGAATTAAAATTCCCCATAAAATTCCTTTAATTACCTTATTATTCTTTTCCATTTATTTTCTATCCAAATTTAAACATTTAATTATAAAATTTAAATGATTATACTGGCTATTTTATTCATCTAATCATACTGTATAGAATTACATTCAAGAATAAAGTTCAAAAAATCTAATTCTTAATTGCTATAAATCTAATCAGAAAAAAACAATTGAGAAATATTTAATCCGACTTCTTTCGAGGCCGGATTTTGTTTTTAAAAACAGGATACCAAAGGACAGCCCAATTCAATCGCTTTTGTTAATTTGCAGTTGAAATAAATTATTATGAGTGTCCGTTTACATACCTAAAAATAGCTACAAGTTTCTAAA
>CAYTNB010000213.1:0-3983 GCA_964439085.1 uncultured Desulfobulbia bacterium
CGAAAGATCTGATTATTCCGGATACACCAAGTGGGGTTTGAATGACGCTTACGTTGTTACAACTCAATCTTGTTGCCCCCAGGGCCAAATTGTTTCTTCCTCTGTCTTATGGAACTTTCACTTACTCCAAGGCTCTGAGGTGCCTCTGTATTGCTTTATCCCCGCTTCACAACTAGAGCTTACAGCTCCTTTTTTAAACTCTTCTGTGAATCTCTTTTTGGGTTTCTTTTTCATAGTAAACACCTCCTACAGGCGAATCATAATTCGCACAGATTTGGTGTCCACTTTTATTAGACCACCTCAGTTATTAAATATTAATGTTTTGCGGCAAAATGTCGATGGGGATAGTAATTACCTGCGTATTGTAAAAAACAAGGCTGACTTTGTAGAAGGAGGTGATGTGGCTGCTATGTAAATTATTAAAGGATATCGTTAGGTTTTATTAAAGCAGGACAGGGACGCCCCTGTCTTTGACAAACTAATGGGGAAAGGATTCCCCAAACTAATCCACTCATGGAGGAATGAACTATGACATTAAGAATTAACACCAATATTGCGGCGCTAAACGCCCATAAAAACATGATCAAAAACGACAACTCACTTTCAGCGTCGCTGGAAAGGTTGTCGTCTGGTTTACGTATTAACAAGGCTGCAGATGATGCTTCTGGTATGGCAATTGCCGATTCATTGAAGTCGCAGGCGTTGGGGCTCGGGCAGGCAATCAAGAATGCCAATGACGGTATTTCTATGGTACAGACAGCTGATGGTGCCCTGGATGAGTCTATTAATATCGTTAACTCAATTAAAACCAAATCTATCCAGGCCGCTCAGGATGGGCAGACAACCGATTCACGGAAAGCGATTCAGTCAGATATTTCAAAACTAATGGAAGAGCTGAATACTATCGCTAAAACCACTGCGTTTAATAACCAGAAATTACTTTCTGGTAATTTTACGAACAAGAGATTCCAGGTCGGAGCATACTCTCAGGAAACTGTAGGTATTTCAATTGCTTCAGCCGAATCTACTAAACTAGGCCACGTTACTACGAGTTCGTTGAACTTTGATCAGGCTGGTACCGTAGAATTGTCAATCAGCAGTGCTATCCAGAATAAAACATTTGACATGAAGGCTATCAGCGTTGCCTATGATAATAATCGTGAGCATAGTCTGGGGGCTGTTGCCGACTCAATCAATCAGTTGAGTGATGTTCTGGGTATTACTGCCAGTGCTAGCGTTGCGTCCTCAACAGCTAGTAGTATTGTTGCGGGTTCAACAGGCTCTGACTTTGCGATCAACGGTGTTGTTATTGGTCAGGTAAATGTAATCGGCAGCGATTCAGATAATGCCTTGATCAAGGCTATTAATGCCAAAACAACTCAACATGGCGTTTTTGCAAGTATCAACAATGCCGGCGCCCTAACCCTGACATCCACAGATGACAGAGCAATTAATGTTACCCAAAGTAGTGCCACCACTGCGGTGTTGGGCGGTTCAACCATGACTACTATTGGAAGTATTCAGCTCAATCAGGCTGGTGCCTCCCAAATTGTGGTAAACAATCGGGCTGGTGGTGTGTCTGTTGCCTTGACAACTGCCTCTGGTAATCTACAGGTAACCGGGGATACCACAACAACCATTGCATCTTCGTTAGCAAAAGGAACAACACTGGTTTCAGGAACAGTGCTTGGCGGCAATGCCACTGTTGCCAAGGTTAGTGGGACTACCGGCACTAATACCGTTACCGCCGGTTCCATTCTCGCTACAGGCTCTATTCTGAATTCAGGACAAACCCTAACTGGTTCGGCCAAGGTTGGTCTTGTCAGCGTTACAGGCACGAGTAATACCATTACTACTGGTTCAACTTTAGCCGCAGGATCAATTTTAAACTCTGCTACAGTAATTACTGGAAACGCAAAAGTAAATGCATATACCAGTACCGGACTCACCAATGCTAAAGTTGGCTCTATATTGACCACTGGCACCGTATTCGATTCTGGTCAGACTCTTAATGGCTCTGCCACTATTGCAGCCTTTACCAGTACCGGAATCACCAATGCAACAGCAGGTAGTGTATTGGCCACTGGTACAGTATTTGACTCTGGTCAAGCACTGAATGGTACTGCAGTTGTGACTGGATTCACCAGCACTGGTATTACTAATGCTAAAGTGGGATCAATTTTGACCGCCAATACGGTGTTTGATTCTGGTCAGACTATTAATGGTGATGCTACTGTTAATGCCTATACCTCTACAGGGGATACAACAGCAATAGCTGGAACTAAGCTGGCGTCTGGTACAGTATTTATAGTTGGTGACACGATTAACGGAGTGACTGTTTCAGCAGGGAATGCGGCGACCATTGCTGTTGCCGGTATTACTCTAACTACCGCATCTACTACACTTTCAAGCGGTACTATTGTGGCGCAAAATTCGACCCTTGGTTCTGGTTCATCTGTAACAAATAATGATATCACACTTGCTGCAAACATGACCCTCGGCGCAGCCATGGCCCTACAGTCAAGCACTGTCGTTGGAAATGGCACTACGCTTGCTTCCGGCTCTAATGCTGTGAACAATGATGTGACACTTTCGACAAACATGACCCTCGGTGGAGCCATGGCCCTCCAGTCAACGACTGCTATTGCGGTAGACTCCGTACTTGCTTCCGGCTCTAATGCTGTGAACAACGATGTGACCCTGACGGCAAACATGACCCTTGGCGCAGCCATGGCCCTCCAGTCAACGACTGCTATTGCGGTAAACTCTGTACTTGCTTCCGGCTCTAATGCTGTGAACAATGATCTTACCCTATCAGCTAACCTGGTGTTGGGGGGGAATATGACTGCTCTTGCCGGATCGTCTTTTGCCGCAGACAGTATCCTGAATGCAGGAACTTCCATTACCCAGAAGGATCTCACGCTGACTTCAGGTATGACTCTTACGACTGACATGAGTTTGCTGGCTGGTGCGACAATTGCGAGCGGAAGTGTTCTGGATGCGGGTACATCACTTAAGAATAACGGTCTGACTCTGACTGCCTCTATGGCCGTTGCAGTTGGCTCGACAATTTTAAGTGGTTCGGCACTGGCAAACGGTTCTTCACTTGGTGGAGCTGTTGTACTTACCAATGATGAGGTTGTTGCATCTGGTACCGATATGTTGATGGCTGCCGGGTCTATTCTGGCCTCTGGTAGTACCGTTGCAGCTGGTACATATCTCCATAATGCAATTGTTGGTACAGATGGTTCTACTTATGCGGCAGAGACAACACTGTTGGCTGCTGTTACCTTGAGTAGTAATACAACCATGGTAAATGCTCAGACCTTGCAGAATGGCTCTACTCTTAAAGCGGGAAGTACATTAGCGGCAAATGCCGTTAGTACCGCCGCCTCTGCGGAAGGTACAACTGGCAGCCAGTCGACGAGTCGGTTGTCTGATGTGAGTGTTCTTACTCAGGCCGGTGCTCAGACAGCAATTGCGGTTGCTGATGCCGCATTGAAGGATCTTGATAAGGTTCGGTCTGATCTCGGTTCTGTTCAGAATCAGTTGACCTCAACGATTTCAAACATCTCCACCACCCAGGTAAACATATTCTCGGCTGAATCTTCTATCCGGGACGTTGACTTTGCTGCTGAGTCCGCTAATTTCTCCAAAATGCAGATTCTGGTACAAGCATCGTCATTTGCCATGGCTCAGGCTAACGCCTCTGGTAAGTCTGTATTGAGCCTATTACAAGGGTAAGGATGAGTTAAAGTTAAAAGTTAACAATTAAAAACTGAGGGAGTAGTTAAGGGGGCTGGGAGATTGTTTTTTCCGGGGCACTCTGGTACGGTTTTGCCGGACTTAATACTTACAACCTTATAGAAAAGGGGGCGGCAACCACACGGTTGCCGCCCCCTTTTTTTGTTTACTCTCGAAATATGAGCCCCTAACCCAAGTTTAACACTTTGATCGTCAAATTTGACTTTTTTGTCACTTTT
>CAYTNB010000214.1:0-3964 GCA_964439085.1 uncultured Desulfobulbia bacterium
CGTAAGTGCTCAACAAACCACACTCTTGACTTTATAACATCTCGGAATGTAAGGGGTTCAGGGACACCCTGCTGTGCGCACTTAAGTCAGGTTTGCCGACGCAGACTCTGGACGGCAATCACCAGTAAATATATTGCCCCGGCCAGGACAATAATCACGGGGCCGCTGGGAAGATCCAAATTATAACTCAGGGCCAGGCCGCTGGAGATGAAAATCATACATAAAAATGTGGCCAAAACCATCATCCGGCCAAGGCGATTAACAAACTGCCCGGCAATAGCCGCTGGCAAGGTTAACAAGGCCACCACCATCACGATGCCAACTACCCGCACCAATAATACCACGGTCAGAGCGGTCATCGCCAGCAGCAGCAAATAATAAAAGCTCGTTTGCAGGCCACGAATTCTGGCGTACTCCTCATCAAAACAGACAGCCAGAAAGTTATGGTGTAGAAACCATACCAGAGTCACAATCACCAGATCCAGAACCGCCACCATCCATAAATCCTGTTGCGTCACCAAGAGAATATTTCCGAAAAGATAGGTCATTGGGTCGGAATAACCAGGAGTTTTGGCGATAAATAACAGGCCAACGGCCATACCTACGGCCCAGAGAGCGCCAATGGCCGTATCTTCACGTTGTTTGGCGTGAATACTCACCATACCGATTATCAGAGCCGCTATTAATGCAGCCGCCAGAGCGCCATAAAGTGGATCCAGCCAGGGCAGATCGCAGGTTTTTTGGAAATAGAGGGCGGCGCCAATACCACCTAAAACGCAATGGGCAATGGCTCCGGCAATATAGGTTATCCGGCGCACAACAACATAAGAGCCGACAATGCCGAAAGATATACTGGCCAGGACACCGACCAGAAGGGCGTAACGTAGAAATGGTAGTTGATTACTGGTCAGGGCGGCAATGAATTCAGACATGTATGTGCCCCTCGGCAGCACAGCGATGATCGTGGCGTACCATTTGAAAATCGGCTCCATACATATCCTGAATAATCTCACCAGTTATCTCGCTGGTGGGATGAATATGCACCCAATTATTAACGCATACTACAGACTTAAAAAAACGGGAGGTGAACCCCAGATCGTGTGTAACCAGAATAACCGCCATACGCTTATTCAGATTTTGCAGCAATTCCATAAAATTGTTCTCTACCTGAGCATCAATATTAGAGGTTGGCTCATCCATGATCAAGAGCTTTACCGCTGACACCAGGGCCCTGGCAATAAGCACTCTCTGTTGCTGGCCGCCGGATAATTCGGCAAAGCTTGCATGGACATAAGGTTTCAGACCAAGATCATCCAGGGCTGCACGGGCCGTGTCGTAATCCTCAGAAGTGTAGCGGCCTGGTCGGCGGCCAAGGCGGCCCATTAAGACAACATCCAAAGCGTTAACCGGGAAGAGGGGGTCATATTTGGCGTACTGCGGCACATAACCAACTTGTGAACGGGTCTTGGTGGGAATATCGCCTAAAAGGCGCACTGTCCCCATGCTGGGCTGTAGCAGGCCAAGGATCAGTTTTATCAAAGTTGATTTACCGCCGCCATTTGGCCCGACAATGCAGGTAGAGGCCAGCTGATCAATCTTTAAATTCACATCACGCAGAATTATCCGGTCGTTATAGGAGAATTGCAGATTCGTAAGCTCAATAACGGCTGCTGTTTGCTTATTTTTTTCCATTTTTTAAGGAGTCGTGCAAGGCACTGGCGATCTTCATGAAATTTTCCAGGACATTGGCGGCCATGGGGTTTAAGGGCACAACCGTGCCGTTGATGGCTGATGCTACCACGGTGGCGCTGCGCTGATCGAACTGGGGCTGGGTAAAAATAATGTGTACCTCATCGGCCCTGGCCTGTTTAATCAGCCGGGCCAACTGTCTTGGCCCCGGTCTACTGCCTCCCATCTCTACTGCCTTTTGCCGTAAGCCATAGGCGGAGCCAAAATACCCAAAGGCCGGATGAAAGACATAAAATGACCGCCCGGCATAGGGTTGGAGTAAAGCTCTTATACGGTCATCAATTTTTTGGAGCATATTGCTAAAAATGGCCAGATTACGTTTGTAAATTTGCGAGTTGCCGGGATCAGCCTCTGTTAGAGACCTGGCAATGGTTGCAGCTTGTATTTTAAGCAGGGGGGGAGAAAGCCAGATGTGCGGATCAATGTCCCCGTCTGCGGCAGTCCGAAGCGGCAGGCTTTGGGTCAGATCAACAATTAACAAATTTTTATTACGGGACTTGAGCTGCCCAACCAAACGGGTTTCAAAGGGAAGTCCGGCAGTAAACATAATGGCGGCTTGATCCAAATGCATAATCTGTTTAGGGGTTGGTTCAAAGTCATGAGGATCCTGCCCTTTATCGACCAGAGTCTGGACATCCACCAGGGCACCGCCGATCTTATTAATGACAAAGGCGTGCGGTGGAGTGGCCACTACAATGCGGAGAGGATCTGCCCATGCCGGAATTGCCAGGCATAAAAGAATAAATGTAAGACAATATTTCATTTTAAATTAGTATCGTGCAGATTATTTTCTTGGAGTCTACGCTTCGCTTACCTGTTTTTTAGAAAAGAGTTTCTAAGGTACTTATACCCCTCGCGGGGCGTTAGTACTTTAGAATTCGTCCAAAAAATTAAAAATTTGACAAAACGACTACTTATTCCTCATAATAAAGTAATGGGAAAGATAATGAAACGAAAAATTTTGGCGGCAGTGGATGGCTCAACTTTCAGTTTTAATGCTTTGCACTATCTTAGCCATCTATTTACTGATCTGGAAGATGTTTCGGTTCACCTCTTGTGCGTGGTACCTGGAGGTCAAACGGCGGCAGGTATGGAATGGCTGGATGAGCGGGACAAAATGACCATGGTTAGTAAGCAGGTCAGAGTAAAGTTGTCGGCTGCGAAAAGATTCATGGAAGAGGCTGCTTTGCAGCTTGGCCGCCGGGGAATAGCCCCTGCTCAGGTAAGTACCAGTGTGAAATTGTCCCAAAGAGGGATAGCCGCCGATATATTAACAGAGGCGCAAAAAGGACTTTATGATGCCATGCTCATAGGTCGGCGGGGAATAGGTAGAATCGAAGAGTTGTTTATGGGCAGCAGCATTTCAACTGCGATGGTTGAAAAATGCTATCACATGCCTATCTGGATTGTGGATGGCAAGGTAAATTCAAGAAAATTTCTCTTGCCCGTTGATAGTTCATTCAATTCTCTAAAGGCTGCTGACCATCTTGGCTTTATTCTGGAGAATAATCCCTATGTGGAGATATCTCTTTTGTACCTAGCCAGTGTTGTGGGCGGTAACACGGTGGCAGATATGACTAACTTGCATAAAATGTGGGGTAAAGAGTGGTGTGAGCGCCACCTCTCTCCGTCAGATGCCATATTTCATGGCCCGGAACAAATTCTCCTGGATAGAGGAATTGATTCGCAGCGAATTCACCGCCTCGACGGAGCCGTTTGTCTGCAACCCCATGCTCACATAGTCCGCCATAGTAGTAAAAATGATTGTGGTACCATCGTTATTGGTCGCCGAGAAAAGGGCGAAAAGGGCATTTTGGGTGGCGTCTCAGATAGTGTCCTTAGTATGGCAAAGCATATGGCAATCTGGGTGATTGGCTAGCTGGAACGGAGTGGCGAGGGTCAGGTCTTGAAAAGACGTTTTTGGGATGATCTGGAAATTACCTTGCTCATTGTGGAATAATGGATACCCAAATGATCGCCTATCTCCTTCAAGGTATAACCATAAGATAAATGAGACTGGAGGATCTTTTCTCCTCGAATCTTTTTATTGCTTGTTGGCACTTCAGTAAAGTTTCATGATGTTAGTTAACTGTTTGTCTGTGTTAATCACATTAAATGAGGCCTGGAAGATCCCCGAACATTTGTATTCTATGCGTAAGCGCTCAACAAACCACACTCTTGACTTTATAACATCTCGGAATGTAAGGGGTTCAGG
>CAYTNB010000215.1:0-3947 GCA_964439085.1 uncultured Desulfobulbia bacterium
AATACGGAATTCGTGTCCCCTTATATTTCGGTTATTCCGAAACAAAAAACAATCCCGAATACGATCCTTTAAATCCCGATATTAAAATGACGGCAACTTTAAGAAACATGTCGCAAAAGGAACGTATTGACTATCTGAAAATCAGTCAGGATTATATTAAACGAAAATCTATAAATATCACAAACATCCGTATTTCAGGTAATTCCGAAAAGAAAAAAAGAAAAAAGAAAAACAGTCTGAAAGGAGATACAAAAAAAACCAACGCAAGAAACAGTTCAAGAGGCAGAAAAGTTACTCCGATTTGGGCTTTGTCTAACTGGACAGCAAGCTATGGATATAATGAACTTCTTTCGAGAAATATAAACACCGATCACAATCTTTTAAAAATTCATACGGGAGCCATTACATATAATTATAACATTACGCCTAAAAATATTAAACCCTTCTCAAAAATTAAACTATTCAGAAAAAAAGCATTCAGAATTATTAAAGATTTCAATTTCTATTACATGCCGTCCATGATTGCTTTCAGAACGGATATGAGAAAATCATATAATGAAGTTTTGCTTCGGAACATTGAAAATCCCAATGTTATGTTAGAAGAAACCTATGACAAACAATTTATATGGAATAGAAATTATGATTTAAGATACAATTTATCACGAAATCTTAAATTTACATACAGTGCTAATAATGTTGCATGGATAGGCGAACCCGAAGGAAAAATTGATAAAACAGATGAGCAAAAATGGAATGATTATAAGAACAGCGTACTTGACAGCATTCAAAATTTCGGAAGAACTACCGATTTTCATCAAAAATTAAGCGGTACTTGGAACATTCCGGTCAACCAACTGCCTTTGCTCGATTGGATAAATGCAAACGCACGCTATGATGCTGATTATTATTGGACTATAGGTCCGCGTACCGCCGATTCCACGATAAATTTAGGTAACACTATCAGAAATAATCAACGGATACAATTAACTTCGCAAGCAAATTTTGAGCGTTTGTACCGAAAAGTGAAATTTTTAAAAAATGTTGATAACAAATTTAAAGGCAGAAAAAAGAAAGCAAAAAAGAAATTTAAAAATGTTAAATTCACAAAAGAAGGCGTAACTCTAAAAAAGAACAAACCTCGAAGCATAACGCATAATCTTAAAACTGAAAATGTTAAACTAAAAGTTACCGACAGCAAAGGAAATGAAATAAAAGGACGAACAGTAATTGTGAATGAAAACAAAGTAAAATTTTATGCTGAAAAATCGGCAAAGAAAACAAGAATAGAAGTTACGGGAAAAAGAGAAGTTAAAGAAAATATTTTCAATGTTATTTCTGATTATACACTGTATGCATTAATGTCTGTCAGGAATGTTTCCCTCACATATTCACAAAATAACGGAACAGTTGTACCCGGATATATGAGAAAATCAAATTATATGGGTTTTGAAAAACTCAGTATAAATAATTTGAACAATAATGCACCCGGTTGGAAATTTATAACCGGAGTTCCCGACTCTCATTTTGCAGAAACTGCTGCTGCAAATCATTGGTTATCCGGAGATACTTTACTCAATACTCCGCTGGTTCAAAACGGAGATATAACCTATAACTTCAGAGCCACTTTAAAACCGATAAAAGGATTACGAATTGATGTAACAGCCGAACGCAGGAAAAGTCATCAAGATCAAGAATTTTGGGTTTCTGATAATTTCGGAAAATTACATGCTCAAAACCAATCTTATGAAGGTTCGTTTTCAATGAGCTTCTTAAGTATAAAAACAGCATTTGACAAAATTAATGACACAACTTACCAATCCGATGTTTACGACCAATTTCTGGCAAACAGAGAGATAACAGCAAATCGCTTAGCCGACAATCGACAAAATGCCGATATTCCGTATAATCGAAATCAATTAAATAATCCCGACTCGCTCAATGATTATGTAAATAAATTCCCTTACGGATATAACCCGACTTCTCAGGATGTGATGCTGCCGGCATTTTTAGCGGCATATTCCGGACAAGACGTGAATTCAATAGGATTAAAATTGTTCCGGGTAATTCCTTTTCCGAATTGGCGCTTGAAATACGACGGATTAACCTATTACGACGGTATTAAAAAATATTTTAAACGAATAACTATAAATCACGGATATAGATCAAGCTATTCTATTTCATCTTTTCAATCAAATTCTGCATTTGAAAATTACAATGAAACAGGATTTACCGATATACAAGACCAACTTACAAGCACTTATTATGTTACCGAATTACTTGCAGATGCTGTTACGCTTGATGAGAAATTTACGCCTTTAGCCGGAATTGATATGCAGTGGCGTAATGATATGTCAACAAAACTGGAATACAAACAATCCAGAATGTTAACTTTAAGTTTCAGCAATAACACCATAACAGAACTCATACGTAAAGAATATGTTATCGGTTTAGGTTATAAAGTTCCTGATCTTGAAATTCCTATGATGATACAAGGCAATCAAAAATTATTTAAAAGTGATTTGAATTTCAGATTCGATTTTACTTACAGCGATAATTTTGCGGTTATACGAAGGATAAAAGAAGCCGATAATCAACTTTCTGCAGGACAAAAAAATCTGGCGGTAAAAATGAGTATCGATTATAATTTAGATAAAGTTACACTACGTTTATTTTATGACCGAATTGTTAATACACCGAGAGTCTCAACAGCTTTTAAAACTTCTAATACACATGTCGGTTTCAGTTTGCGATTTAATTTGGCAAATATATAAGCTATTTTTAAACATCATTTTTAACACTTATTAATTGCAGTATTATTTTTTTTATTAAAATTGATTTTCTAATTTTGAAAAACAATTAAATACTCAATTAAATCTATAAAAATCTTAAACAGAGGAAATTATGAATATACCTAAAGATTTAAAATATACAAAAAACCACGAATGGTTAAGAATTGAAGGGAGTGAAGCGTTTGTGGGTATTACGGATTTTGCACAAGGAGAACTCGGGGACATTGTTTTTGTTGAAGTTGAAACTGTAGGCGATGAAATTGCACAAGGAGAAACTTTCGGAACCATTGAAGCCGTAAAAACCGTTTCTGATATGTTTATGCCTGTAAACGGTGAAGTTTCGGAATTTAATCAAAAGTTGGAAGATACTCCGGAATTAATTAATTCTGACCCTTACGGTGAAGGTTGGATTATTAAAGTTAAACTTAAAGATGCCTCGGAAGCCGACAGTTTATTATCAGATTCCGAATATGCTTCAATGATTAATTCTTAAAATAATTTAAATATTAAGATTTACGTATTAATTGATTTAGAGTTGAATAAAATGCTTTTTTTTAATCCGGTAAAATCGAAAAAATACTAAAATTTTAAAGGATTGTCATTAAGGCAATCCTTATTTTATACAGACATTATGGAAACTGTTTTACCTGTAATAACCCTCATTTTCGGAATAACAGCCGGATTTTTTCTATTTCGATTTTTTTTGAAAAATACGACGGTATCTAAATCAAAATTTGAAAATCTGAAAAAAGAAAAAGAAATTTCCGATTATAAATTGTTAACATACGGCGAACTTCTGCAAAAAACCGAAAATTTTTTAAAAGAAGAAAAAACACAAACAGATTTTTTAAATAACGAGATAAGTGAACTCAAACAAAAAACAGCTTCGTTCCGAACCAATTTGCAAAACAGAGAACGCGAAACGGAAGAATTAAAAAATGAAATAAGAGAGTTGTCTGAAAATATTGAGTTCTTAAATAAAAAAATAAATCAATTTTCAACCGAAAAAAATAGTCTTGAAGAAAAAAACAAATATCTGAATGAAAAACTGGAAACTCAAAAAGCAGAACTCGAAGACATAGGTAAAAAATTCAGTAATGAGTTTAAAGTTTTGGCAAACAGTATATTAGAGGAGAATAGCAAGAAGTTCACAGAACA
>CAYTNB010000216.1:0-3942 GCA_964439085.1 uncultured Desulfobulbia bacterium
ACTCTTACCAAATCGTGCTTTTTCCTGTTGGTAATATTCATCAGGATTTGCATAAAGAATCTGAGTTGTCTTACCCACAACCTCTTCCAGATCATAACCAAATATCGAGTTAAAGGCCTGGTTGATCATTAATATTTGCCGATCCAGGCCGATAAATACAATTGCATCTGTTATAGAATTTATAACCCCCTTCAGCAATCCCTGTTCCTTGCTCAAATCTTTGCGGCTTGCTTCAAGTTCAAGCTCAGCGTCTCTGCGAACCTCCTGTTTTTTCATGATTAAGCCTATAAACATGGTAAGGACAGGATAAATTATCAGGATCGGAGGCGCCACAGCCTCGATTATAGAAATACGCATATCGGCAGGCATGAGAAACATGCATGAAAGCATTGCCAATTGAACCAGAAAACCAAAGGCGTAGAGTTCCTTCCAGCCAAGAGGTTTATCATGCTTATCTTTCCAATACTTCCAGACAAGACCTACACATGCTGTGACGACAATCACAACAGTTCCGACAAATCCCCCAGGGCCATCCAGGTAGAGCCGAAACGATCCGGTGATGATTACAGCAATTATCGTGGGAAAGAGTCCAAAAAACAATCCACACAGACTGAGAAGAACCCACCTGGTATCAAAGAACACGCCGGGTTGCAAACTCCACGGATTAAGCATCACAGCGATGCCAATCAACCCAACCAATACTCCTGTAAGACCATATTTCAGCCGCTTCTTTGAAATCGCATAAATAGCAAAGGTGTCGTAAATGACACAAAGAATTAGCATCAGCGCCGCATTGTTTAATAATCCATTAAAACTACCCATAATTTGTCCTTTTCAAAAACCGTTTTCATTCACAAATGGTAGTAACTTCCACTGTATGAATTAGCCCAAAAAGCAAAAACAAAATAAGAGGTATACGCACCAGCATTTTCTTGCCGCAGTTAAGGTGGCCAGAAAAGCATCAGTGCCACCTTCTAAAAGTCTATCACAAAAATTCTGAATGTGATATTCGAATTCAGGAAATATTATCAAGACGAGGAAAGAAAAGAGGCCCAAAAAGCAAAAAAATAGCCAGGATCACCCCTCTTGCAAAAGCTGTACATATTTTTAAGGATTGTTCAGATGTTCGGCAATGTCAGATGAACAAGGGGGATTCTATTTGGATTATGGGCTTTCAGGCCTGGGTAAATTTCTATCGCATACGATCATGGTCGTACCGCTAAAGATACGGGGAAAACAATCGAAAAAATCGGTTTCTTAATCTGACGATGATAGTAGACTCCAGTTGTTTGAGAGTTAATTTCGTCGAGTTCCGTATCTTGATGTTGAGAATATCTTCCACTACCCCGGCAAGATCTCTATTGTAACATTCAACATTAAATTCAAAATTTAGAGACAGGCTTCTTGCGTCCCAGTTCGCAGATCCGATAAGCACCCACTCCCCATCAACCACCATTAATTTTGAGTGGTCGAGGGGAGGGGCGGTGAGAAAAATCATGCAACCGGATCGGACAAGCTCCTTAAGCAATGCATCAGAAGCCCACTTAACCATATGAAGATTGGTTATAGCAGGGAGAAAAATTTGCACCTGTATTCCACGCATAGCTGCTACCTGCAGGGCTGTTATGAGGTCGTTGTCGGGTACAAAATAAGGGGTGGCTACCCTGATGGAAGTACGGGCGGTCGTAATCGCTCCCATCATCACAAACCGGAGCTTGTCAAAGTCTGCATCAGGTCCGTCCGATATTCCCCGGGCAATAACCTCTCCCAAAGGATCGAGAAGCGGAAACCAAGTGTGCCCGCCCAGTTTTTCCCCGGTACTGAAGAACCAATCCTCAGTAAAAACCTGTTGGAGTTCAGCCACTACCGGACCCTGGATTTTAAAGTGGGTATCTTGGAGCGGAAAGTCCGGTTTGTCTTCCAGAAAACTGCCGCTGCTGATATTCATACCTCCTGTGAAACCTATCCTGCCATCAGTCACCATTATCTTTCTGTGATTTCTTAAGTTCAGGTAACGAAACCGCCAAGGCAAGAGGGTTTTCATAAATCTGGAAACCAGGATACCATCGCCTTCTATGCAGCTGATGATGGACGGGAACGAGTAGCGAGCGCCCACCGCATCAATCAGAACCCTGACCTCAACCCTGCGCCGCTTGGCATCTCGTAATGCGATTCTAAACTTCGCCCCCCAGGAATCATTGGCAAAAATATAAGTGGAAAGTGAAATTGAAACCCGGGCTTCAGCGATGGCCGAAAGCATTGCGGGATAGGCTTCATCGCCGTTTATGAGAGGATCAATCCTATTGCCGCCCAGGAGAGGCCTCATGGAGACACGCTCTGTCAGACGAGAGAGTGCTGGCATCCCGGAATTCTCACCCCCGAATAAATCCCCAACCTGACCAGGAGAAACAACGGGATCCTGCCGGTGCAGATTGCTGGCTTTCCGACGCTCGTATTTTTTTCTGGCATGCCGCTGGATTCTGTTAATTCCGAACAGCCAGTACAAACAAACTCCCAACGCGGGAGCAAACCATACCAAGCCAAGCCAGCCGATAGCAGCTTTAGAGTCACGCTTCTTCATGATAACATGCACTGCGGTCGAAACCATTGCCAGAATGGTAGCTCCCGTTAAGAAATGAGGCCAAAAATCATGAATAAATTTGAGACATATCTCCATATTTGTCAGCGATCTTCCTTAATATTTAAGAAAAATGTTAAAGCCTCCAGGTTCTCATTTATGGAATAAGCAACAGTTCGCAACTGATCTTTTTAAAATAACCCGGACAATACTATTGTAATTGATCAAATTTCATGAATAAAAAAATTAAGCTGAAACCTTATTTTAAGCACCAGGCACCTCAAAATCGGCCAAAACTGGCAGATGATCACTTGCCACCTTTGAGATCATGAGCTGACACCGCCAGCTGCGGAGGGCATTTATGTTCCCGCGACAGAAAATCTTATCCAAGCCGCCGGATGGAGCAAAAGAGGGATAGGTCAGCATGGGATTTTGGGAGACAGTTCCGTGGTCAGTGGCGCAGGTAAAACCGCAAATTTCGCAAATGATCTGGGTTAGAGACGTTCCCCAATCATTAAAATCTCCGGCAACCAGGCATGGGGCAAGTGATGAAAGTCTGCTAAACTCAGATGAACGGACAACCCGCCCTAGTTGCGACGTTCTCTCCTTTCCGACCAGACCGAGATGCAGATTAAAGACAGCCAGTTTATGCCGTTTCTTATCACCCTCGCCCCCTGGCAGTTCCAAGTTTGTAAACAGGCAGCCGCGAGCTTTGCGAACTCCAATAGTCAGATCAATATTTCTTTCCTCAAGGATAGGCAGGCGGCTCAGAGTGGCATTACCGTACATGCCGCTACGTAATTTAACGTTAAGACCTATAGCACAGTAAGGGTATTCAAGCCGTTCAGCCATTTCACTGGCAAGATTAAGCCTCTGCGACCTGGGGACTCCAACATCAACTTCTTGTAGTAAAACGATATCAGCATCATGATGTGCTAGTATTTTGGCAATGCGCTCCAGACGGAACCGCCGATCAAGGCCGATAGCCCGATGCATATTATAGCTCAGAATCCTTATTTTCATAAAACCCTTGTCTCGGTGTGAGGTTTAATCAAGTTAACGGCTTGGAATGTTATTATCAAAGATAATTTACCTTACCTCTCACTCACGAAGAATGTGGGATAAAATTCGGATATTATGATATTATTTGCATCATAATAACTGCGATACCACTAACACCCCACGAGGGGGGGGGGGATAAGTACCTACTAGGGTATTGCATAGGCACATCTCAGTTAATAAACCATCTTTTAAGGTCGATTTCATAGCACATTTAGTAGGTTAAAGAATATTCAATTATTTAGTTACGGGTATCATGAATGGGATAATATTTCAACAATGACTCTGCTGGCATCTTGAAAAAA
>CAYTNB010000217.1:0-3907 GCA_964439085.1 uncultured Desulfobulbia bacterium
CAACCCCCAGCGAATATATCATGGAAATGGACGAACTTGTCTCGCTTTGCAAACGGCGAGGGTTTTTGTTTCAGTCGAGCGAAATCTACGGCGGGCTCAACGGCTTCTGGGATTATGGTCCGTTGGGGGTCGAGCTGAAGCGTAATATCAAAAACGCCTGGTGGCAGGACATGGTCACTTCGCACGACGAACTGACCGCGGCCAACGGCGCCCCCGGCACGCACGAGATGACCGGGCTGGACTGCACCATCATCATGCACCCGCAGGTGTGGAAAGTCTCTGGGCATTACGATCTGTTTAGCGACACGATGGTCGATTGTCGGGCCGAAGGTTGCAAAGGCCGATTTCGCCAAGATCATATCGCCACCAGCGAGTGCCCTCTCAAGCCGAGCAAGAAGCCCGGCGAGCACAGTAAATGCGATTTGACCGAGGGCCGCGAATTCAATCTGATGTTTAAAACCATCGTCGGAGCGACCGGCACCGAAGAGGATGCCGCCTACCTCCGCCCGGAAACAGCCCAAGGCATTTTCGTCAACTTCAAAAACGTCCTGGACAGCACCCGCGTAAAAATTCCTTTTGGCATCGCCCAGGTCGGCAAAAGTTTTCGCAACGAGATCACGCCCCGCAATTTTACATTTCGCTCGCGTGAGTTCGAGCAAATGGAGATCGAGTTTTTCTGCCACCCCGATACCTCGCACAAGTGGTACGAATACTGGCGAGACCGCCGCATGCAATGGTACACCGACCTAGGACTCTCCAGCAAACGCTTGCGTCTTCGCGACCACGCCTCCGACGAGCTAAGCCACTACAGCACCGGCACCGCCGACATCGAATACGCATTTCCTTTCCTCTCCGACGGCGAATATGGCGAGCTGGAAGGCATTTCCCATCGGGGCGATTTCGACCTGCGGAGCCACATGGAAGGAAAGCTCGATCCCAACAGTTGCCCGCTCACCGTCGAGCTTGGCCCCGACGGCAAGCCAAAATACAAAGGCAGCGGCAAGGATCTGACGTATCGCGACGCACAAACCAATGAAAAATTCACGCCGCATGTCATCGAACCCTCCGCCGGGGCAGACCGCGCCACGCTCGCCTTTTTGTGCGAAGCGTATCGTGTCCACGAGCAGCCGGACGAGAAAGGAAAAATGCAAACGCGCACGGTGATGGGTTTCCATCCACGCATTGCGCCGGTGAAAGCAGCCGTCTTCCCGCTCGTCAAAAAAGACGGCATGCCGGAAATCGCCCGCGATCTGTATCGGGCACTCAAGAAAAAGATGGTTGCGTTCTATGACGAAAAAGGAGCCGTCGGCCGGCGCTATCGTCGGCAGGACGAAGCAGGCACGCCCTATTGCATCACGGTCGATGGTCAAACAAAAGACGACCAAACCGTGACCGTGCGCGATCGCGATACACTAGAACAGTGGCGTGTGAAGCTCGACGATGTGGTTGAGGAAATTGCTGGCCGCGTAGGCTGATGTAGCACAGAAGGCGAATCGGCAGCTATTCAGCGAGCCGCGATGCAAGTTGATCGACTTGCCCGCGAAGATTGGCGACCAGCATGTGCGGACTGGCGCCTTGGCTAAAATGCTGGTAGTAGCTGGCGCTATTGCCTCGATTCGCGGCAGGAGAACCGGCCGCTTGCTGCATCTCGACAAGCTGGCGGTCGACGCCTGCGAGCTGTCGATTCACATGACGGCTGTTGGACCAAAGGCGCTTGGCCATCCAAACGAGGCCGACGACTAGCATCCCTTCGGCTGCCAGTGTGGTGGTCATGCCCCATTGCCATGCTTCTGGGAGGCGGTAGAGCGTGGCCCAGATTAGTAGGCCTACGCCGCCGCTGAAGACGGCTACGCCGGTGGAGAGGAGTAGGCTGATTGCCCAGGAGATTTTGGTCGGAGTCTGTTTTTTTTTGGAGGGCTGCGCGGAATGGTTTTCTTGAATGCCTAGCGGGAGATGTTCCCAATCGATGCGCATCGCCGGCGAGGTTTCGAGCGCCGGCTTCGAAGGCGACCGGCTTTGCAGCTTGCGCCCAATACGACGCAACTGCTGGCTTGCCTCTTCGCTATCGACAACACTGGTCGGCCGTGCAAGCTCCGCTTGCGACCGATCGTACGCTTGTAGTTCGATGCCCGACTCTCCCAGCAAAGTCTCGCACATCGAAGCCTCACGCACCGAGGAAGCCAACTCAGTTTCGCAGAGCACACAAACCAGCGGGCCCTCCACCGATTGGGCCACCGCCGGCACATCTTGTTTGCAATGACAGCACCACATGGACGATCGACCCAGAGAGAAAAGAGAAAAGTGCTTCTCCAGAGAGGATCGACCACCGGCCGCGCGAAACTCTAACGATTCTGGTGAGTTGGAGGCCCCGGCGTGCTAGCATCAGGGCGATACCAATCGCCTCGAAGCCAATCGACGATCAACCCGAGCGACTTTTCGTCAAGCTGGTTGAGCAGTGGATCGTTGTGCGGCGCAAAAGCTGGCATCCGGTCGTTTGCGTCGCCATAAAATCGTTCGTCCGACGGATTGCGGATGAAATCGAGCAGCCATGGTCGAGACATATAGCCATCCAGCACCGGGGAGCCGATGTCTTCCACCGCGCCAAACGTGTGGCAATCGGTGCAACTGGTGCCGCTGTCGAGCAAATCAGCCAAGCCACCTTCGATCAACGCCCGCCCCTCGGCAATCTGCTCGGCATCAGCCGGCTTTTGAAAAGGGAGATTCGCCTCGGCAGAAAGTGCGGCGGCAATTTTTTGCATCGCCTCTCGAACCGCTTCTTTTTGATCTCCCTCGAAGGCATCGCGCACAAAGTCGACCATCTCGGTGTGCTCGCCGTCGCCCACAAACGGCGAATCGGGGTAACCAAAATAGTGCGGCCTGGCGATTTGCTTCGGATCGAGCACCCCTTCGATCCATCGCCGTGTGCCGAGGCCAAACAGGTTGGGAGCAGTCGGGCTAGGGTTTACCAAATGGGCCAACCGAGGATTGGGCGTCTCCGGGTCGACATAGTTATGACACCCACCGCAATGCTGCTTAAAAAGCTTGGGCCCTTGCAAATAGGGATCGTCATAGACCAGCGTCAGCGCCCCGGTCGGCGGAATTTTGCTCGGCGACTGCGCCAACTCAACCACCCGCTCCGCTTCCCACTCCGCTTGCATCTTCGCCACCAAAAACTGCTCCGACGCCTCGCCTCCAAAATAGTCCTCCCCAATCGCCTGCACCGTAAGCACCGCTATCCCCCCAAGCAACACGGCAAGCAATCCGACATTGAAAAAATGCCCCGCTCGGCTGCGACCAATCCACGGCATAAGAAACAGCACCGCCAGGACAACACCAGGGATAATAAACGCACCCCACACCTCAAGTTCCCCAGGGAACCATTTTAAGAATTGAAACAAAAACAAAAAGTACCACTCCGGGCGAGCCGCGTTGTAGGGCGTGGCCGGATCGGCCGGGGCAGCCAGCTCGGCCCCTTGCCAAATGGCCATCGCCAGCACGGCCGCCAACACGCCCAGCGCCGCAACGCTGTCTTTCAGCACCTGATCGGGCCAAAACGTCGTATCGCGTTTTGGATCCGCAGCCTTGGTATGCAATCCATGACGACGAAACAGCGCCACGTGCGCCACCACCAACCCGACCAGCATCGCCGGCAACACGCCCGCGTGCAGTGCAAAAAATCGGGTAAGCGTATGATGCCCATAGTCGGACCCGCCAACGACCAGCTTACGAATCGCCGGCCCGGCAAGCGGCGCCTGGCTGGCCAAATTCGTACCGACACTGGTCGCCCAATATCCCTTCTGATCCCACGGCAACAAATAGCCCGTCAGCGCCAATCCCAACACAATAAGCATCAGCAGCAGCCCAATCACGAAGTTCAACTCGCGCGGCGCACGGTAAGCCCCATCCC
>CAYTNB010000218.1:0-3890 GCA_964439085.1 uncultured Desulfobulbia bacterium
AATGATTAAAACGTATCTCGAACATCATTTTGAGCCAAAGAAAGATGATAGTTTTCGGACTGAGTCATAACGGGTTTTTATGACCCGTATCCGGACTTTCAGTCCGTAATGTCAACGATCACCGAAGGCGTTAACACGGTTGAGGATCTATACCCGGATATGCGGCTTCCAGGCATTGTCACCAATTAACCCGTTTTGGTGCTTTTGTTGATATCGGCGTCCATCATGATGGTCTTATCCATATCAGTAAACTTGCGGACAGATTTGTGAAAGACCCCGCCAAAATTGTAAGAGCAGGTCAACAGTTGATCGTCCGTGTTTTTGAACTTTAAAAACTTCGACCCTCATTTCGTCCACGATTACCACTGTCTAAAACCTCATCTAGGCATGATCTTTAATGTCTTGGAAGCCGAAGGCATAACCGTGGACAGCGCCGATGATTACATAATTGGCGATAGAACAAGTGGCGTTCAAACCGCTCTAAATATTGACGGAATAGCATATTATTTCCCAAGTAGATGGTATATCAGTATCACAGATATAAAAGTGCAGGTGTAGAAAATCAACTGGTTCGATAGCTCTAAGAAATCAAACATGAAAATATGTTCAACAGAAATGACGGATGAGAAAACAAGAAATATTGATTAGGTTTGCCGATAGTTTCTAACAAATAATGATAAATCCTGACTGAAAAGTCGGAGACGGAGGTAATGATGAGCAAATTAGAACAATTAAAAACCATGACCACAGTAGTTGCCGATTCCGGAGACTTCGATTCAATCAAAGAGTATAGACCGACGGATGCTACCACCAACCCTTCCTTGGTTTTTGCCGCAGCACAGTTACCCCAGTATCGAAATCTGGTTGAAGAGGCCGTGGAGTTCGGCATGGCAAAGGCAGACTCAATGGATTCCCGCACGTCATTAATTCTGGATCGTCTGGCGGTTCTTTTTGGCCGTGAGATTCTTGCGATCGTGCCGGGACGAGTATCGACTGAGGTGGATGCGCGTTTGTCTTTTGACAGCGAAGGCAGTATTCGCAAGGCCAACGACCTGGTCGCCATGTATGAGGAATTCGGAATTGGTCATGAACGTATTCTCATCAAGTTGGCCTCTACCTGGGAAGGGATTCGGGCTGCAGAGGTTCTTGAAAAGCAGGGCATTCATTGTAATTTAACTTTGATGTTCAGCTTTGCTCAGGCTATCGCCTGCGCCGAAGCTGGCGTGACCTTAATCTCACCATTCGTTGGCCGGATTACGGACTGGTATAAGGCCAAAGACGGTATTGATGCCTATGCACCGGATGATGACCCTGGGGTGCAATCGGTTCGTAGAATTTATAACTATTACAACCATCATAGCTATGACACCCAGATTATGGGAGCAAGTTTTAGAAATACGGATCAGATCCTGGCCCTGGCTGGCTGCGATCTCCTCACTATTTCTCCCCATCTGCTCGCTGAATTGGAAGGTATGCAAGGCAATGTCGATCTCAAACTTGATCCCAAACGAGCAAGGGAGATGGACATGGAGAAATACGCTCTTTTAGAGAAAGACATGCGCTGGAGGCATAATGAAGATCCTATGGCGGTGGAAAAACTTGCCGAGGGTATTCGTAATTTCTCCAAGGATTTACGTAAGCTTGAAGAATTTGTCCAGCAAAGACTCAAAAGTGGTGTTGCATCATAGAAATCTAAGATAGCCGCTTGCCAACAGGATAATAAACCATTTATTAGGAAGCTGTTCAAGAATAGAAGCTGTAACGAAAAGTTAGAGAATTGAGACCATTCCTCCGGCTTCGAAGTCTGCGCTTATCTGCTGTAGGCTCTCTATTCTCGGACAGCCTCCAGGCGGGTTAGGCGGCGACCTTCTTACCGCTATCACAGTAGTGACGCTGGTTATCCTGTCGACTTTTATTGTTCTGTATTTGAGGTGTGATCAATATGTTGTTCTCACTATTGGCCAATAGGCACTGTCCGGGAATCTAAAAATGAAAAAAGTTGTAACATAGAGCAAAAAAAAAGAAGGAGTAACAGTATGGCTGACTATGATTATGATATAGGTATTATCGGCGGCGGTGCGGCAGGACTTACTGTGGCTTCCGGGGCGGCTCAGCTTGGCGCAAAAACCTTGCTTATCGAGAAAGAGGAGGCACTGGGTGGAGATTGCCTCCATTTTGGTTGCGTTCCCAGTAAGACCCTGATTAAAACGGCTCATGTATATCATCTGATGAAAAGCGGCCCAGAGTTTGGCTTACCTGCCATTTCACCACCTGCCGTTGATTTTAGGGACGTTGCAGCTCGAATCAAGTCGGTCATCGGGGTTATTCAGAAACATGACTCGGTTGCGCGGTTCTGTAAGCTTGGCGCTAAAGTAGAGTTTGGCAACCCGGAATTCATTGACGAACACGCTATCTCCCTGGGTGGCAAATCAATTTCCGCTCGGAACTGGGTAATTGCTACTGGTTCATCTTCTGCAGTTCCATCAATCCCAGGCATCGAAAACACACCTTATCTGACCAATCGTGACATCTTCTCTCTTGATAAACTCCCCAATTCAATGATCGTGTTCGGTGCCGGCCCCATCGCTACTGAAATGGCACAATCCTTCTGTCGGCTGGGTACCAAGGTAACTGTAATCCAGCGTAGTGGCCAAATTCTAAGCAAGGAAGACCTTGATATGGCTGAAATTGTTAAGGACGAACTTGAAAAAGAAGGGGTGGTCTTTCAAATGAACGCCTCGATTGTCCGTGTTGGCGATTTAGGTAATGAGCGTGAAGTAATTATTAAAAATGCGGCGGGTGATACAGAGACCATCAAGGCCGAATCTATCTTGGTGGCACTTGGCCGCTCACCAAATGTGGCAGGTCTTGGGCTTGAAAAAATAGATATTCCCTTTGATGACAGGGGAATCAAGGTGAACAATTATCTCCGAACCAGTCACAAACATATATATGCGGCAGGAGATGTGATTGGCGGTTACCAATTCACCCATGTGGCGGGTTATGAAGGTGGAGTTGTTTTAAGCAATGCCATTTTTCATTTACCTAAGAAAACTAATTACAACCTTGTCCCCTGGTGTACCTATACCCATCCTGAATTGGCCAGTATCGGCATGAATGAGAAAAGCGCCCAGCAGGCGGGTATTAATTACTCGGTCTTTAGCGAAGAGTTCAGTGGTAATGATCGTGCTCTGGCTGAAGGCGAAGGTGTTGGCCGCATCAAACTACTGTTGGATAAAAAAGAAAAACCGCTAGGTATCCAGATCCTGGGGCCACACGCCGGTGATCTCTTAAGCGAGTGGGTGGCGATCATGAACGGTGGAGTCGGTCTATCCCAAATTGCCTCGGCCATTCATCCATATCCAACCTTGGGCGAGATCAACAAAAGGGTGGTTGGCTTGGTCTTTTCTCCAAAGATTTTTTCAAATACCGTACGTAAAGGTCTTAAATTCTTTTTCAGTTTTAAGGGGCGAGCTTGCACTTGTGGCGAAGATATAGACTGCAAAGAAGAATGAAAATGGTAACTGCTCAGGGGGACCCCATATTTGCCCATTTCGACCCTCTCGAATACGACTAGTATGCTTCGACGTCCTAAATGAACAAATATGGGGCCCCCCTGAGCAGTTACACCTGGGAGATATGAATAAAAAAACATCATGGTTTCTACGAGATATCAAATGAGTTCCAAGAAAATTAATAGAAATTTCAAACGCATTTGTTGAATGGCGATATCTGTTTGAAAAAGACGACATACAAATGGCGTGGGTATTTCTACAGAAATTCTCAAACGCTACGAAAAGGTAAGCGATCCATGAACACCACCCTGCACACGTTGCGGCGTCCCTGAATCGCTTACGGTTTAGGGGGGCTGCAAATGTCAAGGTGTAGTT
>CAYTNB010000219.1:0-3888 GCA_964439085.1 uncultured Desulfobulbia bacterium
TAACACCCCACGAGGGGGTATCGGAGTCTGCGCTTACCTAAGTACCTTATAAATTCTTTTCTAAAAAGCAGGTAAGCGCAGACTCCAAGAAAACAATCTGTAAGGTACTAAACCACGAACTTACCACCCTTTTTTACACCAATTTTGAATTCCGGCTCATAGCCAACAGTAAAGGGGGGAGAAGTTTTATTACGAATACTCAAAAAATGGCTATTATTTTTATCAAAAGGACAAATAGGACTCTTACATGGCTCAAATCCAAACTTCTGATAATAAACAGGATCACCCAAAACAAAGATAGTGTTAGCCTTAATAACATCCTGCCGTAAGGCAAAACGCAGTAGTTCTGAGCCTACTCCCTGCTTTTGGAACTCCGGTTTTACTGCCAAGGGCGCCAAATGCAATCCACAAACAGTTGAGCCGTTGTGGGCCTTCGTAAAAGCAATATAGCCGATAACCATATTGACATGAAAACATACCCACTCATGGACAACCTTCCCCTTCTGATGAAGATTTTCAAACAATTTCGTCTCATAGGTACTAGCAGGGAACGCCTGCCCCAATAAGGCGACCGCCTTGGCATA
This sequence comes from uncultured Desulfobulbia bacterium, assembly GCA_964439085.1. GTDB lineage: Bacteria > Desulfobacterota > Desulfobulbia > Desulfobulbales > VMSU01 > JAADIV01. The sequence goes on from CAYTNB010000219.1 coordinate 585, forward strand.
ATTTTCCGGTGTAAGCTGACGTATTTTCATGGTTTTATGACTCGATTCTCAATTGTTAGTATGTTAAGGGGGGGGGGCGGATCCTCTTCTTTTTTTGTAACTATGATGGTTATTTAAAGTAATGCGCCACCCTGTGAGTAGTTGCAATGGAACAAAATAAAATTCGCGAGAAAATCATCTGATGAAAGTTATTATTGCGGAAAAACCGTCCGTGGCACGTGACATTGCCGAGGTGCTGGACATTAAGGCCAAAAAAAAGGGCTATATCGAGGGCAGAGGCTGTGCCATTACCTGGGCATTCGGGCATCTGGTAACCTTACAGGAGCCGGGTGAATATGACCCAGCCCTTAAGCGCTGGTCACTGGACACCCTGCCCTTCGTGCCGAAGGAGTTTAAGCTCAGCCTGATTAATAACCGCGGCGTGGACGAGCAATTCCGTATAATCGAAACACTCTTTAAACAAGCCGATGAAATTATTTGTGCAACTGATGCCGGTCGAGAAGGAGAGCTTATTTTTCGCTATATTTTGGCATTATGCAACTGCGAAAAGAAGCCGATCCGCCGTCTCTGGCTCAACTCTATGACCCAAGATGCTATCGAGGAGGCCTTCAAGGATCTTAAAGATGGGCATGAATACGATGCACTCTATGCGGCCGCTCGTTGCCGTAGTGAATCAGACTGGATTGTTGGCTTAAACTCCACTCGTTATTATACTGTCCGGCACGGTCGAATAGGTGGCGGTAAAGATAGAGTTCTCTGGAGCATTGGTCGGGTTCAGACACCGGTTCTGGCAATGATCGTAGAGCGGGACGACACCATCCTCCAGTTTAAGCCACAATTGTTCTGGGAGCTTACCAGCCAGTATCGCCATGTAATATTCAAAAACACTGGTAAACGCTTCGATAAACCCGAGAAGGCCCAGGCGCTGTTAGAAAAAATAACCGGTCAACCATTCGAAATCACATCAATTGCGGGTAAAGAAAAAAAAGAGCTGCCGCCACAGCTTTTCGATCTCACCACCCTCCAGCGTGAAATTAACAAGCAACATGGTATTTCGGCGGCTGACACCCTCGCCGCCACCCAAGGTCTCTATGAAAAAAAATTCGTCACCTATCCACGTACAGACTCCCGGTATCTTAGCCACGATATGCAACCACGCATTCCTAAAATTTTGAGCCAGCTTAAAGCCCTGCGTCCTGAGCAAATAGCCCCGCTAAACCTTGCGAAACTTCCATTCAGCAAACGGATCATCGATGATAAGAAAGTTACAGATCACCACGCCATCATTCCCACCGGTGTTAAACCCCACCATCTCACTCCCAAGGATCAAATCGTCTACGACGCAATTACCACCCAATTTATTGCCGCCTTCTATCCACTCTGCCTAAAAAATATAACCACGGTCAATGGTGCCTGTAATAACGTAAGATTCCAGGCCAAAGGGACCCAAATAAAACAACCAGGTTGGACGGCCCTCTTCCCGAATAAGAATAAAAAGAAGAGAACCACCAACGACCAAGCCCTGCCTATTTTTCAAAAAGGAGAGGCTGGCCCCCATGAGCCATTCCTGCGAGAGGGAAAAACCGCCCCACCGCCCCACTATACTGAGAACTCGCTTCTTGGTGCAATGGAAGCTGCAGGAAAATTTATTGAGGATGATACCCGACGCGAAGCACTCAAAGAGCGGGGCATCGGAACACCAGCTACCCGGGCCGCCATTATCGAAACCTTATTGCGCCGCAACTATATCTGCCGGGAAAAAAAGCAATTGCTCTGCTCCGACATGGGACGCTGCCTGATTGCCCTGATTAAGGACCCATTACTCAAATCACCCGAGATGACTGGCGAATGGGAAGAAAAGTTAAAACAGATTGAACGGCGCCAACTTGCCCCAGACAAATTCATGGCCGGAATCTCCGACTACATTCGGACTCTAATCAAAAACGGTTCAGGCGAACAATTAAATACCGCCAGTTGGGGCAAATGCCCACTCTGCGGCAAAGAAGTCATCAAGGGGAAAAGGGCCTTTGGTTGTTCTGGCTGGAAGGAAGGTTGTCTATTTGTTTTAGAACCGGATTTCAAGGGGATACCACTGACAGCCAGACAAATTCAGATGCTGCTACAACAACACATTCTGCCGTCTCCAGTTAAGCTAGATACAGAACCTCGTATATTAATTCTATCCAGCCAGGGTATGCCCATCGATCTTCAACTGCCCTCGGCCAACCGCCAGAAAAAAATGAATAAAGATGATCGCCCTTAAGCCAACAACTAATTTTTATTGGAGGCTATAATTTCTATTCGATCAGCCCTTCTTACAGGCCATAAGTTTGGTGCCGTGCTCCCGAAAGGAGATATATGCCTTATTGACGGGGACAATCTCCGAAACCACTCCAAGCCCAAAGATGGAATGATTGACGATATCTCCGGCAGACAATATGGCGTCAATAGCATAGGGTATGGCCGCGTTGATGTCCTTCCCTTGAATTAATGCTTCAAAGTTAACAGCCTTAGCTGAAGTCTTTTTGCCGGTACTGAGGTGGGTGTTCATCTTGGCCTTAACAGCCTTAGATCTACTCACTACCTCTACCCCATCCCGCCGCCTTCGGGTAGATGCGACCTTCATCTTTTCCGCAATAGGTGGTCGGTAATTATGCCTGGCATCGCAAGTGTTACACTGTACCTTGGCAATAGTGTCGCCGGTCATGGCAATAATAGTATGGCTGGTTACAGCCTTACATTTTAGACAACGGGACTCAACATCATCTCCGGCAGTTCTATTTGTTTCAATAATCATTGTTTATTTGATTCTCTCTTAATCTTATACATCGGCCGCGGCAAAGCACTTCAGTTTCAGTAAATCAGCCGACACTACAACTTCTGAGCTATAAATGAAGAGATATTATAAGGGTTCACCAACACTTCGTATTCGTCCGTTTTGGCCTTACCCAAAAGGAAGGGGCATAGCTCTACGATGTGCCTATTCCCGCTCCTCGAATATGACTAAAAATCCGGCGTAATCTTGGGATAATTATTTTTGTCCGAGTCCCTTAGGCACTTGTGAACTCTTGCGGTACGGAGGGAGTATCAATCATGGTGCCCCTGGTGAACTATTACGAAATACTTATAGTCAAATACTGAAGTCATGGCACTCTTTAACCTAAAATTTTAATAACTGCTATACCTAATGATAGTTCCTCTTATTGCTCCGGTGGATAAATAGTTAAGCTATGCAGCATAAGCAATTTTGGGGTGTTTGAAGTAATTCATGACGTGTTTTGGTCTCCATTGGAGCATTTTCATG
>CAYTNB010000220.1:0-3851 GCA_964439085.1 uncultured Desulfobulbia bacterium
CATACCATATGTATGGCCTCGCACCTAAAAAATCACTACGCCTCGGAGTCTCACTTCGTTCGCTTACCTGGAGTCTTTCTCCGTTCGCTTACCTGTATAAGCGTTTCCGCATAAATACTTGTAATTTTTTTAATTCGTATTTTTGGGCTTATAGCCAGGCCTCATACGCCTTGTTCACAACTAAGTTTTTATAGATAATTGTGCGGATACGCTTATCAAACTTTTCGCAGTCTACGCTTAGCTACTTAGCTATCCCGAGACTTTTTACGAGTGCATCAAACTTTACATTCCGAAAAATACTTGTTGTTCCTGGCACAAGAACAAGTCATAAGAGACTAAAATGATTTACAATAATCTAATATATTTTTTGGTGGTGATTCTTGTCCTGTCGACCAATTCCGTACCAGCGAGGCCGCAGATTCCTCTCGCTGTAGCTCTTGGCTTATTTGTCATAAAGGGGTTGGTTTATCGTGGCCTGCTGAGGCGCCTATTCCCCAATGGGATGACCAGTGGCTCACGGTACGGCAAGGCGGAGAGGAATGGCGCAATTTTGGCCATTGTCTTTTTTAGTATTGATGTCTATTTGCTTGATGCGCAGTTTTATTTTGGGCAGCTGCCTTTAAGCCATAAATTGCCATCCTTGGCCGATCTGGCGGCTCTATTGCTTTTTATTGGCTATTTGTCAATGATGTGGGCGGTGGCAGCCCCCTGTTATGGCCGTCTATTTGGCCACGATCAATCTCGGGCCGCCTTTGTGCGGGGCAATGTGGAGAGCAATCTACCTATTGTCTTGCCCTGGATTTTGCTTTCTCTCTTTGCGGATCTCCTGCGTTTAAGCCCTTGGGTTTGGGCTAGGGACATTCTCTCATCTTCCTGGGGTGAACCAATTGTCTCAATATTATTTTTTCTCTGCCTAGCCTTGACCTTTCCGGCCTTAATTGTGAGGATCTGGCATTGTACCCCCATGCCCCCAGGACCTGATCGCCAACGTCTGGCCAGATTTTGTCAATTGCATGGTGTTCGTGACACAGATATTATGCTGTGGCCCATGTGTGAGGGGCGGGCTCTAACTGCTGGGGTGATGGGGATGATTCCGCAATGCCGTTATCTGCTGGTGACTCCAGCGCTGCTTGCCGCCTTGACTCCCGAGGAAATGGAGGCGGTGATGGCTCATGAACTAGGCCATGTCAAGAAGATGCATTTGCAGATTTATATCGTGCTATTTCTTGGCTTTGGACTGTTAGCGCAGTTGTCATCCTATCCCATCTTGTATCTATTATCTAATTCCGATATATTCTTTAAAATGGTGCATTTTGCCAACCAAAAGCCTGGACACGCCCTGGATACGGTGAATACAGCGGCCATGTTTGTGCTGATGATTGTTTATTTTCGCTATGTTTTGGGATTTTTTATGAGAAATTTTGAACGGCAGGCAGATTTGTTTGCCCTTAATGTGACTTGTAGTGCTGAACCATTGGCGCGGGTTTTTGATAAGATTGCCTGGCTGAGCGGCACCAATAGAGACGAACCCAGTTGGCACCATTTTGGCATTGGCCAGCGGGTTGATTTCTTGAAGAAATGCGAGGCCGATCATGGCCAGGTTGGCCAACAAGATCGTAAAATTTATGGCAGTCTTGCTGTTTACGTCTTGATATTGCTCTTATCGGCTCTGACTCTGTGGCAGATGCCAGATAATCCTCTGGCTGGAGCAACTCCCAATTATGCGAAAGTCATCATTCGGCAAAAAATGAGTAATGATCCGCAAAATTATGTCTGGCCTCAGTTGCTTGGGGATTTGCAATATAGCCGTAAGAAATATGCTGAGGCGGTTGCGGCCTATCAAAAATCATTGCTTTTAAATCCGGATAATGCGGAAGTTCTGAATAATTTGGCCTGGTTATTATTGAGTGTTGATGATAAAAAGATTCGTGATCCGGCTACGGCCTTACGACTAGCCGAACGAGCGGTTATCGAGGTGCCCGCCCCGCATATTCTCGATACATTGGCCCAGGCCTATTGGGCCAATGGCCGGAAAGAGCAGGCCGTTACCGCAGAAAAACGGGCTTTGGAAGCCAATCCTGCCAAACCTGAATACTATCTGGGCCAATTAAAAAAGTTCAGCCGCTCAAACCTTTCCAGATAGCACGTCTTTCGCTGATTTCTAACACCCCACGAGGGGGTATCGGAGTCTACGTTTACCTAGTAGCTTATAAATTCTTTTCTAAAAAACAGGTAAGCGCGGACTCCGAGAAAACAATCTGTAAGGTACTAATGCAGTAGGGCAAAACGTTGCCAGAAATCCGGGAATGATTTGGCGACACAATTTTCACCCATAATTCTAATCCCGGGGATAAGCAGGCCTGCTACCGCAAAACACATGGCGATACGATGATCGTCGTAGGTCTTGATCTCCGCCCCATGCAGATTTTTTTTATCCGGGTCGCCTGTTATGATTAGTCGATCTTGTTCCTCTGCCGTCTTTACCCCTAATTTGGCTAATTCCTTGGCCATGACGTGCAGACGATCACATTCTTTAATCCGCAAATGGGCTATATTTTTGATAATTGTTGTGCCATGTGCAAAGGCTGCAACAATCGCCAGAGTAGGAACTACATCCGGGCAATTGGCCATGTCTACCTCAACTGATTTTAGTTCATCAGGGCCGCTAACGGTAATGCCGTTCCTGTTTTTTTCAACCAGACATCCCATTTGGGTCAGGATGTCTACCAGGACGGCATCACCCTGCAACGAGGGGTACGGCGCATTTGTTACTGTAACTCTGCCCTTGGTGATGGCCGCAGCAGCCCAGAAATATGAGGCACTTGAGGCATCTCCCTCCACCAGGTATTCATGGGCCTGGTAAACGCCTTGGGGTATAGCAAAGCTGGTCAAATCATCACTGGCCTCCACCTTAATGCCGAAATCGTTCATTACTGCCATGGTCATTTTGACATAGGGCCTGGAAAAAACCTGCCCTTGAACATTTAATAAGGCCGGGGATTTGCTGTATGGGGCCACTAATAGTAGAGAGGACAGGTATTGGCTGCTCTTGCCCTCGGGTAAAACAGTCAGGCCGCCATTAATACCATTGGCGGTGATATCAATGGGTGGACAGCCGTTACCGTTTACACTTTTTATTGTCACTCCCCAGCCGCATAGAGCTGTTATGAGCGGCTCTATAGGACGCTCGGCCATGCGTGTCCCGCCAGTAATCTGGAAACCACCGGCGCCCAAGGCTGCAACGGAAGTAAGAAAACGAGTGGCGGTGCCGTTATTGCCCAGGAAAATCGCTTGACCTGGGGTCTTGACTAATCCGCCCCGCCCCGATACATGCCAATTGGCACCTGCGTTGTCGATCTCTATACCCATCTGCCGTAGGGCTGTACTGGTGTATTCGGTGTCTTCACTGGTTAGGGGGCCAAGCAAAGTGCTGTTGCCAGCAGCCAATGAAGCGGCGATTAAGGCCCGTTGGGTCAGGCTCTTTGAGCCTGGGACGCTTATTTGGCAGTCTATGCCGCTCTTAGGGATAATCTCTATCATAAAATCAGTTCCTACTTGGGGCTTTGTTAGGGACGCAGATAAAAATAATTATCCCGTCTTACTTGTCTTTTCGGGGTCTCGCAGGCTCACTTACCTAATCATCTTCTTCGTTGCGGAAACAGTTACATCGCATCGCTATGTGCCTGTTTCCGCTCCTCGAATATGACTTAAAATCCGGCGTAATTTTGGGATAAATATTTTTATCCGAGTCCCTTAGTTAATGGCTTTTTGGTAAGCGCTCAATAAGTCACACTCTTGACTTTATAACATCTCGAAATGTAAGCGTTTCAGGGTGTTCATGGAGCGCTTAC
>CAYTNB010000221.1:0-3851 GCA_964439085.1 uncultured Desulfobulbia bacterium
GAACCCCTTAAAACCTGACTCAGAAATTATTTACAACGATCAAAATGGGAAAGAGCTGGTTTCGGTTAAATTAGATGTTGACAATAGAAATAAATCATTGCTTCCCCGCCCAATCAGCGCAGTGGCGATTACCGGGAAATATGCTTTGAGCCTTACTTATGGACGAGTGAGGCATTTACGAAAAGTTGTTGCTTATGCCGATGCAGTAGATCCGTACGCAAACGAAGCACATCCTCAAAAAGACGGAGTTTTCCTTTTAAATTTAGAAACCAACGAAACGAAACTGATTGTTAGTATAGCTGAAGTTTTTGAGAAATCGGTGACAGAATATCCTGATTTGGCAAAAAGACAAATGTGGTTCAATCATACCGTAATTAATCCTGCTGGCAACAAGAAACGAAAAAAATAACCTGGATTCTGCAATGTTTACCGCAAATATGGATGGTACTGATTTAGTTCAGGTAATTCCTTTTGGCAGCGGTGTTTCACATTTTGGCTGGCGGAACAACAATGAAGTAATTGCAACTTTTTACCGCGAAGGTGAAAAAACGATGAAACACTATCTTTTTCCGGACAAAACAACCTATTACAAAGTAGTTGGGCACAAGTTTGAGTGAGTTCAAATAAGTAAATTAAAATTTGTAATTTGGCAAACAAAAATAAAACGAATTCTTGAAAATTGAACAGAACATATCACGACTAAAGTATCTGCTGGAAATTTATAAAATTACAGTAGAGGAAGTACTTATTATGGCAAGTGAGGGGTTAAAAGTTCCACTTAAAAAAAGTGATATTTTTTCTAAGAAAATAAAACTTAATCATTTAAAAAGAATTGATTCCATTTTTAACAAAGGACTTCATTTTTATCTTGACCCAAAATCACCCGAAATATCAAAAGATGCTAGTATCTTTTTTAGAAAATCAGAATTTGGAATTGATTTAAATATTGGTGCAAGAAAAATCGTTAACCAATTTGAGGAATTTAAAATTTCTCTTTCTGCAATTGCAAAACTTGCTGAATTAGATTTTAAAAGAACCTTGCCTGTCTATTCCATTCAGCAAAATCCCAAAAATGTTGCGGAACAACTTAGAAAGGAATTTTATCCAGAATTTAATACAAAACCAAAAGAATTTCTCCGCTCTTTAATTAGCAAGCTTGCTGAAAAAAATATACTTGTCTTTGAATTTGTTGAAACGTGGAATAAAAAAGAAAAAGCAAATATTGATGGTTTCTTTTTAAATCCTAATGTTATTGTCTTAAAAAGACAACAAAACTCTTTCCGTAGAGAAATATTTACACTAACACATGAACTTGGGCATTATCTAATAAATGAAGAAGAGGTTGAACAATTAGATGTTCTAAGTCTTGCAAGTCATAGAATAAGTGCAATCGAAAGATGGTGCAATGATTTTGCATATTATTTTCTTGTTGGAAATTATGATAATTTGATGGAAGACATTGATAAAGCAAAAGGTTCAAATGATTATCATTTTGATACTATTGAATCAATTTCAAAAAATACCCATCTAAGTAAAATTGCATTATTCACTAGATTACTTTTCCAAAATAAATTGTCAAGAAAAAACTATAATTTCATTAAAACAGATTTTGAAGAGAAATTTAGAATAAAACAAGAAGAAGAGAAAAAAAAGAAAGAACTTGAAAAATTAAAAGGAATAAAACCTGGAGGTGCCTCTCCCAAACCTATAAATTCTCCCCTGCTTATTTCAACCATTCAAACTGCATTTTATGAGGGCGTAATAAGTGAATTTGATGTTTGCAGAACATTGAATATCAAACCAAACAAAATCGAAAGTTTCTTACAATGACAGTAGTAATCGATACAAATTCACTTTTATCATTGGTTCGTTACTACTTGCCTTTTGATAAAAATAATGTCCTGTTCGATTTTTTAAAATCAAAAATTAAAATTGGTGAAATAATAATTATTGATAAAGTTCTTGAAGAATGCACTTATATTTCAAAAGGAATCGTTGTAAAAAAGCTTAACTATTTATCAGACAAAGCCTTTCTGAAAAAGAATAAAGTTCCATATAAAACCGGCACTTTGATTGCACCTTCTCCTGCTAAATTTCTACGACAAATTGATAATCAATTTGTAAATACTATTGTAAGGAAGCAAAGAAAATTAACTGATGTAGAATATGAAAACCAAAAGAATCATTTTTTGGAAGATGCTGACATGAAGTTGATTATTCTATGTCTTAACCTAAAAAGAGCAAGTATTTTTGCAGATGTAATTCTGGTCACTGAAGAATCAGAAGTAAGTAATGACAACAAATTGTTTAAAAAAATTCCTGCTATCTGTAAAGAATTAAATATTGAAACAATCACACTCCCCGCATTACTCGAAAAATATGATGACATTTTTGTTGAATTCAAATAAAAAACCAGTGCCTAACAAAGTGTAAATGTAATGCGGGTTTCAGTGGGTAATCCAACTGTTCCGCATTGTTGCAACACCGCCAATTCGTCTTTGACGATTGACGGAGAAATTTGAAATATTGAATAAACGAATTGGCTCAGTGCGTAATTGAAAGTTTTGTACCTTTAATCCCGCACTACACTTACACCAACCGTTGGCGATAACTTTATTATTGGAAACGGGCACTGCACTTTTACGCCGGACACACGTTGGATGGCAACCGACCGAAAAGACAAGGAAAGTAATTCGCAGTCGTTATGGCTTTACGATTTGGAATTGGATAAAGGGATGATACTTTGCTGTAAACCCATAAATGAAAAGAAATATTTTAGTGGTGATATCCGTTGCGATTTTCACCCGCGCTGGAACCCATCGGGAAATAAAATTTGTTTTGACGCCGTTGATACAGAAACCGGTACACGACAAATGCATTTGGTTGAATTTGTAAACAGTTAAATTCCATATTATGAACTCACGAAGAAATTTTATTGAAAAAACATTACTGCTTGCCCCCGCAATCGTTTTTCCAAAAATTATTTTTGGTAGTTTGAATCCGAACTTACCCAATGTTTTGATAATTGGCGATTCCATTTCAATTGGTTACACACCTTTTGTTAAAGATTTGCTAAAATTCAAAGCCAATGTTTTTCGTCCGATGTTAGATGAAAATAAACCCGAAAATTGCGAAGGGACAAGCAAAGGAATCAAAAACATTGAAAGGTGGTTAACAAAAACCGGAGTTGGAAAATCCAGTTTCCAATGGGATGTTATCCATTTTAATTTTGGCTTGCACGATCTTAAAAATGTTGACCCGGTAACCGGCAAAAACAGTAAAAATCCAAACGATCCGCAGCAAGCCGATTTAAAGCAGTACAAAAAAAACTTGGAAAAAATTGTTGAAAAACTAAAAGCAACGGGTGCAAAACTTATTTTTGCAACTACTACTCCTTATCCTGATAAAACAAACGGGCCACTTCGCAAACCGGGAATGTCAGCAAAATACAATAAGAAAGCAATTAAGATAATGAATAAAAATGGCATTGAAATAAATGACCTTTATACATTTATGAAACCACGAATGAACGAACTGCAACTGCCTAATAATGTACATTTCAAACCTGAAGGATACAAAGCGTTGGCAGAAAAAGTTGTGCAACGAATTAACGAAATCCTTCAGTAAACTTAATAAACAAGAAAATGAAAATCATTTTAAGCCTATTTTTTACAGCTCTTTTCCTCATTTCTTTGGCTCAAAAAGAAGTAGCTGAAACAAGCAGATCAATTATTAATTCACAATCAGTTTTTGAAACCGACCAACAACTTCTAAAAAAATTTCAGGATATGAAATTTGGAATGTTTGTGCATTGGGGACCTGTGAGTTTAAAAGGAACTGAAATTGGTTGG
>CAYTNB010000222.1:0-3849 GCA_964439085.1 uncultured Desulfobulbia bacterium
TATAATAAGGTACAAAGCATAGTGTATGCCATAAATTGCCCGGTTGCAATTTTTTTTACCAAAGCCCGCATCCCGCCTATCGCGACTCATGCCAGGGATTCTTAAAGCACCGCCAAAATAGAGCTTCCATGTCACAATAGCGTTTACCGCAGAGGACTTATCAGAAGATTCAGCCCCAGGTAAATAAATTTATAAGTCTTATCCACCTGACGACCATTGGCGCGACAAATATTTTTATATATCGCTATAAAAATATTTTATGGTGACAAAAAACGGCATCTTGTGACAAAATTTGGTCTTTTCAGGCGACAGATGGGCGTTTAACAGGTAAATTCATATTTGAATAACCCCATTATAAAATAATAATTGCATAGAATACAGTATGTTATCAAATACTACCTTCGCGATGGCACGGCCTTAGCATAAACAGGTTATAGACGAAGACTGGATACCAATCAAATTCATTTTATTAAGGAGGAAGTTATGATTAAATTACTTGGCAGCAGACAGCGGGACAATGAAAAAGGTTTTACCCTGGTCGAGTTGATGATCGTTGTGGCGATTATCGGTATTTTGGCGGCTATCGCCATACCACAGTTTGCGGCGTATCGGATCCGGGGCTTCAATACCGCCGCCCTCAGTGATGTCAAAAACCTTGCAACTACTGAGGCGGCCTTCTCGGCTGATTGGCAGGGTTATGCCACTACCATAGATGTTAGTCCTATCGTTAGCGCCGCTGCAGATCTCAAAACCGCCGCAACGAATGCCGCGAAATGGACAAGTCCCGCCGCCAAAATTGCGGGTACTTTGATAACAGGCGGCGATACCAAGAGCGATTTTCTCGCGGCAGTGGTGGATAGTTCTGGCACTGGCAGAGCTACCGTGCTCGGGGTAAGCAATGGTGTTTCAATTGACGCCAACAGCTTTGGCAACTTTGATTCCTTTGTCGGGGTTGCGAAACATCGTCAGGGCAATACTGCCTACGGTGTTGACAGCGATGTAACGATGACATATCAGAACCCATCAATAGTTGCGGCTGGAACAGCCTTGGCTACTACTGATGTCCCCCTGTCTGTAACAGGAGCTGATGATTTTTATAAGGTCGGCAAATGGGTAGCTAAATAAACCATCCACCTGTTTCATTAATCTATTTATGACACGCTGCATCACAGCGCCGGTTTAACTTTTTTATTAAACCGGCGCTTTTTTGTCATAAATCTTCCTGAATAAAAGAAAATATGCTTTGGCGTGAAATAAGGGCCGGAAAAGAGTTTAAGCCGACACTTGGAGAATATCCGGTGTGAGTTATCTAATTCTTGTTGCCCACATTTACAAAACCTACAACCAGGACATTGGCGTGGCGGGCAAAGCCGCACTTGCTGATGTGTCTTTTTCTCTCGAACCCGGCCAGACATTGGGGCTGGTCGGAGCCAATGGCGCCGGGAAAAGCACCTGTATCAAGCTGCTCATGGACTTTATCCGGCCCGATGCCGGGACAATCTCCCTGTTTGGCCTGCCCCCCCGCGATTATAAAACCCGCAGAAAGATCGGCTATCTGCCTGAAACCGCTAATTTTCCCACCAATCTGACAGTTTTGGATATGTTGCGCTTTACCGGTAACGCCAATAACATGAGCAAAGCAGCCATCAGGTCAGGTTCTGAAAAATGGCTCCGCTGCCTTGGTCTGTGGGATGACAGGAAAAGACCGTTACGGGACTATTCCAAGGGTATGCAGCAAAGAGCAAACTTCGCGATAGCCCTGCTTAATGAATCCGAGCTGCTCATTTTGGATGAGCCGATGACAGGTCTTGACCCAATTGGCCGGGCCGATATTCTGGCGCTTATTACCAACTTGAAGAACCAGGGAAAAGCAATTTTATTCTGTTCACACATTCTTGAGGATGTGGATCGGCTTGTTGACAAGGTGCTGGTATTGCACAAAGGGAAGAAGCTTTTTGAGGGGCTGCCTCAAGCGTTGGCAGAGCAACAAAATGCGGCCTCCTTTGTCGAGGGCTATCTGGGACTTGTGAAGACGGTGGCGAGAGATGAATAGCGCCCTGCGACATATAACCGCGACAGCTCGTATCGTCCTCATCGACGGCCTGCGCCGACACGCCCTCATTGGCCTCATCGCTCTTTCGGTGGCAGCCCAGGTCGGGGCACTTCTTTTTTTTGATTTCATCCCCCGGGATATAGGCATGGCATCCAGCGACTTCATCCTTTCCGTAGCCTGGATTTCTGGTTTCATTTTTCTTTTTTTTCATTGCATCCAGGTTATCGCTTTGGATGAGGAGAGGAAAACCGTTTATTCATTGCTTGCCCGGCCAATATCGCGGAGCGAATACGTCATTGGCATTTTCACCGGGCTTGCGCTTCTTCTGCTGTTGCTTAACCTTCTTTTATGCGCCCTTGGCTTTGGCACCTTGCTGACCATAAGATCTTTGGTAAGCCATGTATATTTTAGCAATTTTTCCTACCCGCATTATATGTTGGCCTGGACAGGTCTCTTTTCCATGGAGCTTATGCTGTTAGCGGTTATTTTATTTTTTTCCGGCCTTGTGCGCGGCAGTTTTCCCGTGCTTATCATGTCCCTTTCCTTCTATGCCATCTGCTCCGGTCTGCCGGTTGTCCGCGCCTCTCTGCATCAAAAAGCAGCAGAGGCGGCGGGAACGGTTGGCCTGCAGAAAATTTTGTTATTTATGACCGCGTTCTTTCCTGATTTTGACCGTTTGGATTTTAAAAGCCTGATTACCGCGTCTGGCTCGCTGCCTAATTTACAACTCATACTGGTAAATTTCGGCCTCACGTTATCATATACCGCCCTGTTTTTGTGGTTTGCCTGCTTTGTTTATCAACGCCGTGATTTATAATGATTTTGCGACCACTGTTATTTGTCATTATTCTTGCTGTATATGGAGCAGCTTTCAGCCAACAGGAAATTTTTTTTAGCGAAAGCAGCCAGCAATTGGCATATCCTTCGCCCCCCGAGGTACAGAAAGCCGCGCTGGGCTACCTCAAACAGCTGGGCGGAGAAATGCAATTTATCAAGGCCAGCGTTTTTTATGGCGGGGTAAAGGCGGGCCGGGATCCACGGGAATATATAGGGCCTTTTGCCCAACATTTAGCCGCAGCCGCAATCCTTAATCCTGCTTTTGTTGACACATATTATTTATGCCAGGCGACTCTCCCCCAGATTAACAATAAATACGCCGCGTTGGCAAACAGAATATATACCTTGGGGATGCAGGCCCTGCCTAATAATTTTGTTTTGCCCTTTTTCACCGGATTCAACTATTTCTATTATTTAAAGGATCGCCGGCATGCGGCTTCATTGTTAAAGACAGCCGCCGAAAACCCGGACAGCCCCTCATGGCTTGGCCATCTGGCAGCTATTCTTGAGGCTGAGGACGGGAATATTCATGGCGGATTAGTCTGGCTTAAGGTCATGCTGGCCGGAGAAAAAAATAAGGCCGCCAAGAAAAGATACCGCCACAGTATAGCCATGTTTGAACGGGCCGTTACCATCCAGAAATCTATAAATATATACAAAAATAGATATGGAGTCTATCCGCCGACATTAAAAGATTTAATCCCGGATATTTTACCAGCCTTACCAAAGTTTGACCCGCCCTTCCAAATTAAGTGGCTTGCGCCGAAGTTGAGTCTGATTCAAGCCGCGCGCTAATTATAAGGTAAGCAATATCTTTGTCTTTGCACAATTTCGGGGGACACCACACTTAATTACCCCATAGACCAGTGTCTTTGGGGACGTTGTGTCCTAAGTATGAAAACACATTGACAGCTGGTAAAAACCGATAAGGGACAAATCGGCATTGAAACGAACACCTA
>CAYTNB010000223.1:0-3846 GCA_964439085.1 uncultured Desulfobulbia bacterium
TTCGAACCCTCGGTACGTTGCCGTACACACGCTTTCCAAGCGTGCTCCTTCGGCCTCTCGGACACCTCTCCGTGATAAACGACAACCTTTCAAACTATGTATAAAATACATACACATAAAAGTTGCCAATTTACGAGTCGCTTAGTCTACAACCAAATGACTTTTTTTAAAAGTATTAAAATCATATTTTTATATTTTTAGCGATGAAGGTCATCCCAGATACAACAAAAAAATCATAGTAGTGAATAAGTCTTATTCTAACTTCAATTTTCACAGCCAATCGAGTAGTATTTCCAAACTTTCATGTAACAATATACCCGGATAATAATTATCATGCACCTAACAATACAATTTTTTATCGCAGGCCTTCTAGTCGGCACAATTTTAACATGGTTGATACTGCGCCTACAGCATAGCGGCGTTTTAAAAATTTACCAGGAAAGGCAAAGCCAAAAAGATTTCAGAATAGACGAGCTAACTGCCCGGACAGAGAATTTGCAGATAAATTCAGATAACAAGAATGAAGAAATTAACAATCTAAGGGAGAAGCAAGCTCAGTTAAGAGAAAATATCGCTTCATTGAAAACCCAATTGGACGATTTAATCGTTTACAACACTCGGCAAGCGGAATCAGCGGCGCAAGCCAAAAACGATTTATCTAATACATTCAAAGCATTATCAACAGACATACTTAAAAACAACAATCAGTCATTCCTTCTCCTGGCCAAAGAGGCCTTAAATAACGTCCAGCAACAAAATAATAGCGAAATGAACAAAAATAGCACCGCTATCCAGGAGTTATTTAAACCGGTTCAGGCATCCCTACGGCAAGTTGACCAACAGATGAGACTGGTTGAAAAAGAACGCCTATCCGCCTACACCTCCCTGACCGAACAAATCAAAAATATGGCACTGGCCCAAAACAAACTACAGAGCGAAACTAGCAATCTGTCACAGGCCCTGCGTACCCCAACCGTACGTGGGCGCTGGGGCGAGATACAACTGCGGAGGGTAGTTGAACTTGCCGGCATGCTAAATCACTGTGATTTTATAGAACAAGAATCAGTAAACAGTGACCAAGGCATGTTAAGACCTGACATGATCGTGCATCTCCCGAATCATAAGGATATCATTATTGATTCCAAAGCTGTTTTGCAGTCCTATCTTGAAGCCCTGGAAACTAAAGATGAAGATCTACAAGCTGCAAAACTAAAACAACACGCCAGGCATGTTAGAGACCAAATCAATAAATTATCGGCCAAATCATACTGGGAACAATTCGATAACTCACCCGAGTTTGTGGTTCTTTTCCTGCCTGGAGAAAATTTTTTCAGCGCTGCCTTGGAGCAAGACCCCAAGCTAATTGAGTATGGGGTTAATCAGCAAATAATCATCGCCACCCCTACAACCTTGATAGCCTTATTGAGGGCCGTAGCCTATGGTTGGCGCCAGGACAAAATTGCTGCCAACGCCCAAAAAATTGGCGAAATGGGTAAAGTTATGTACGAGCGCCTCTTAACCCTTGGCAACCATTTCGGTGACATAAAAAAGGGGCTTGACCGGACGGTCCGCGCTTATAACAGCACCGTGGGATCATACGAAAGCCGGGTAATGACTGCCGCCCGGAAATTCAGCGATTTAGCTCCATCTCTTGCTATTCAAGAAACAGAATTGGCCAATGTAGAAATCCCCACCCGCACTCCAACGGAGCAAAAATAGACAGGCTATTGTTTATATGTTTGAGCATTTATGTTATATTGTGAAGTTTAGGTATGCTCATTTTATATGTCCGGTGATATAAACATATCCGGTAACTACTGACAGGACACCGAATCTTTCCGTGAGTAGTTACCATATCCGCAAGGCATCATGTTTCAACTATGAGGTAATCTTTTAGCTAGGGCACACCGTCTCTTTCAGTGTATCCCCAGATAAGCGAAGACCCGTAGTCGGAGCTAGAACAGAACGTTTCTGTGGCTAAATTCTTTTATATATAAAAGTTCAAGGAGAACGAGATGATTTTAGGGATTAACGGTCTTGGCAGAATTGGGAAGTTATCAATTTGGCATCATGTAGGTCGCAAACATTTTTCCGGAATTGTGGCCAATATTGGCCGTAATGTCGGGCAAAGTCTTGAGGATCTGGCTGCTTCTATTGAACGGGACAGCACTTATGGCAGACTAGGAAACTACTTGTACGGCTTCAAAGGCGGTCGGGTCATCGAGAACCTGAATGAAGCGGATGGCTCAATGACAATTGACGGTATGCCAGTAAAAATCCTGCGCAAATCACGCAACCCTGCTGAGATTAAATGGCAGGAAAACAATGCCCGTCTGGTAGTAGACACAACTGGCGTTTTCACCGATCCAACCGCCAAGTCTGATGCGCAGCGGGGCTCATTAAGAGGCCACTTGCAGGCAGGCGCTGAGAAGGTTATTCTTTCCGCTCCCTTTAAAATCAAGGCCCAAGGCTTATCCATGCCATCCGACTCAGTAACTACCGTCATGGGAATCAACACCGATGATTACATCCCCACCAAACATTGCCTGCTTTCTGCCGCATCATGCACCACCACTTGCCTGTCTTACATGATCAAGCCGTTGATGGATCATTTTGGGGCCGACAATTTTCTGAGCGCCTCGATGATGACCGTACATGCTGCCACAGGCAGTCAACAGGTTCTAGACCGTCTGCCAAAGGCTGGCGCAAAAGATCTGCGCAAAAACAGATCAATTTTAAACAATATTATTTTGACTACTACCGGAGCCGCTAACGCCCTCAAACTAGTTATTCCGGAAATGGGTAATATTGGTTTCATTGCCGAATCAGTACGAATTCCCACCTCAACCGGATCATTAATTATTTTAATAATGAATATGCAGGATGATATGAAAAATCCGGTTAAACGTAATCTGATAAATTCCATTTATCGAGATTATGCCGCCAATTCGCCATACCTGGCCTATAGCGAGGAGCAAAATGTTTCCTCAGATATTATCGGAATGCCGTTTGCTGCCGCCACAATTGAGGGTACTGAAAATCACACACGCACAGCCTCTATCAAGGTCAACCTGAAAAAACTGGGCATCAATGACGGGGTTGACACAATTGACGTGCCAGTAACCCAAGCGGTAATTTACGGCTGGTACGACAACGAATTGGGAAGTTACACCAATATATTGGGCGACCGCACCGTATCAATGGCCGAAATGATGGTATAGCGTTATTTGGAACTTCTCTACTTACCAGCAACAGCGGCAGATCTGCCTCATATTTGGAACATTGAAAAAACTCTGATCGGCGCCTGGACTTTTAAACAGCTCCAAGACGAATTAGGCTTCGCCCCCGGTTGGAGTTTTGTGGCGAGATATGAAGGTATCCTACTCGGTTATATTTTCGGCATAAAAGCGGCCGACGAAGGGGAAATTCGCAAGATTGCAATTGCCCCAAATTACCGAAGAAAGTGCCTGGCAACTCAACTATTAAAAACCGCCCTGCAACATCTGGCCCGCCATAATATTACTTCATGTTTTCTTGAAGTACGGCAAAATAACAAAGCCGCCCTCGGCTTGTACCAAAAATACCGATTCAAAGAAGTTGGTATACGGAAAAAATATTACACCTTACCCCAGGATAATGCTATTCTTCTAAGAAGAGACTTTTAGCGAGTGCGTCAGTACTGATGTGTCATAAAAAACAAGAATAAAAAAAAGGTAAGCGCTCCAGGAACACCCTGCTGTGCGCTCTTAAGCCCCCCGATAATACCTCTGTATATTGGGGGGGGCTTAAGAGCGCACAGCAGGGCGTCCCTGAACCCCTTACATTCCGAGATGTTATAAAGTCAAG
>CAYTNB010000224.1:0-3811 GCA_964439085.1 uncultured Desulfobulbia bacterium
TCTTACTTGTCTTTTTGCCCATACTCTGTGGATGGAAAACAATTACATAGCTAAGTTATGCGCTTGTTTTCCATCCTTGATTATGAACAAAAATCCTGCATAATATTGTAAAGTTTATTTCGTTACCATGATATCTAAGGGAAAATAATGAGGTTGATATGTTAAAAGTTAGCCCTAAAGCCACCAAAACAATGGTGGCTTTTTTTAAGGACAAGAAAAAACAGCCCATTCGCATCTTCATGAAAATGGGAGGTTGTGGTATACGTTCATTCGGCATTGCCCTGGAAAATATGCTTCCTGCAGATCAATCGTTTGAGATCGATACATTCACCTACATTATTGATCGCAGATTACTCAAGCAATACGCCCCCCTCTCAATAGACAGCGATGGCTTGAGCTTTCGTATCAGTGGCAATGGAATCCATCCACCAATTGGCTGTGGTACCTGTGGATATGGCTGTGGCTCCAGAGGTGGAAATCGATGTACTGGCGTCTGCAAAACATGTGAAAATCCATGCCCTACGGGTAAACGCATCCTGACCCGCAGAAAAAAAGACCATAAGGCGATAAACCGATAAAACTCTCATTACATACCACCTATTTACTCAACCAATAGTTACAACAACTCACCACAGCCCCACTGTATTAAACGTTTTACAACGGTGTAAATAACTGTTGACACCCCGTTGGTTTCTTGTAAGATAAAGAAAAATGAACACAAGTTTGAAGCAGGGGTTTTTTTGTCCATTTCTATGATTGCATGTAATTTTTCATGCATATCCGATGGCCAAGTAAAATGCCATTCAAAGTTTTAAGGTTAAATACAACCACTAGGAGGCTGTCCGAGAATAAGCATTTTTATTCAAATCGAGGTTTTTCGAAAAAATACGCGCAGCCATATACATGATATTGTGAGCATTATTTTTTAGAAAATACCGAAGAGTTGAGCAAGAATGCATTCTCGGACAAGCTCCTAGCTACTGTGAAGCTGTGAATTTTCAATCAGAGGAGATATGTATCGATGAAACCAATCAAAACTAAAGACAAGACAGTCTTGAGGTCCCTCGGCCTCGGCGGTTATTTCGGCGGTGGTTCCGAAGGAATGGTAGATGTCAAAGATGGTAAAATCGTCCGTGTTCGTCCGATGCAATATGGATGGAAATACAAGAAAGAAGAGATCCGGCAATGGAAAATGGAACGAAACGGCAAAACCATCGAACCAACCTGGAAATCGTTACCTGGCCCATTTTCTCTTGCATATAAAAAACGGGTCTACTCCCCTAACCGCGTACCCTACCCCATGAAACGCGTCGACTGGGATCCCAACGGAGAGCGCAATCCCCAAAATCGAGGCAAAAGCAAGTTTGAACGAATTTCCTGGGATGAGGCCAGTAAACTGATCGCAGATGAAATCCGAAGAATCCATGCAAAATATGGTTACAACGCAATTCTGATGCAAGGTGATGGTCACGGCGAATGTAAAACCATCAATACCCCCCACGGTCATCCTGGCGTACTCCTTGAATATCTCGGTGGCTTTACCCTCCAGGTACGAAATCCTGATAGCTGGGAAGGCTGGTACTGGGGTGCAAAACACGTCTGGGGCCAGGGTGCTCAGGGCATAATGTATCCGGCTGCCAATATTGTCAAAGACACCATTGAACATTCAGATATGATCCTTTTCTGGGGTTGTGATCCGGAAACGACACCTTGGGGATTTGTTGGTCAGTTTGCAAGCAGGCTCTGTTATTATTTCACAGAAATAGGTATCAAACAGGTCTACATCTGCCCTGATTGTAACTACGGCACTGCAATCCACGCCGACAAATGGATACCGGTATTGCCCAATACCGATGCGGCACTTCAGCTTGCTATTATCTACATGTGGCTCACCGAAGGTACCTACGACAAAGAGTATGTTAAAACTCACACCGTCGGCATGGATAAAGTCGCAGACTATGTGCTGGGTAAAGAAGACGACGTACCTAAAAGTCCGGCATGGGCATCACCAAAATGTGGCGTTCCAGTCTGGACAATCAAAGCACTTGCCCGCGAGTTCGCGACGAAAACGACCTCCATTGCCCACTATTTCGGCGGCGGTTTCATCCGGGGACCCTTCTCCCATGAACCAGCACGCCTCGAATGCATCCTGCTTGGCATGCAGGGGCTTGGTGGTCCTGGAGTTCATCAGCACCAGCTCACTTATTTTGGCCTGCCGCGAGCTGAAGGTCTGGGCGGAACATTTTTCTGGAATCCGGAAATTGAGGAACGTATTGCTCTCCCTGTACTCAGTGCGGTCAGCGCATGGCAGCAACAGGTCATTCCGAAGACTCTTATTCAAAATGCGATCTTTTCTGACGAACCAATCACTTTTAGAGGAACAGGCGCACAAAACGCTCTGACCCACGACCAGTTTGAAGAGTACACCTTCCCTATTGCCAAGGAAGAAAAAGGATCTAAAATCCACATGATTTGGGCAGACAGTCCCTGCCGAATCACCTGCTGGAACTTTGGTAATGAAACTGAACTTGCCATGCGCAGTCCGGAGATTGAATTTTTTGTTGCCCAGCATCCGTGGTTTGAAAACGATTGTCTCTATGCAGACATCGTATTGCCTGCCAATACCCATATGGAAGTAGACGATATCGTCACCAATATCCGTCAGGGTACCATGCAACCAAACATCATGATAACAGAAAAAGCCATTGAGCCAATTGGCGAATCCAAAAGTGATGCAGAGTGTGTTCTTGAAGTTGCCAAGCAATTTGAAGGTATGGAGGAACAGATGACCGAAGGCAAGACTATTGCCGATCTACAAAAAGCCATCTGGGGCTATATGGGCGGAGAAAAACTTGTCAGTTGGGAACAGCTCAAAGAGAAAAGCTACTGGATATATAATACTGCTCCCGACTGGGAAGATGATCCTCCAGGCTTTCGTGAATTCTATGAAAATCCTGAGAAACATAAACTCAACACTCCTTCAGGAAAGCTTGAATTCTACTCAGAAGCTCTGGCCAAAGCTTATCCGCACGATATGGAAAGAGGACCAATTCCTAAATGGATTGAAAAAAGCCATAACCATGACGAGCGTATGTCAAGTCACCGGGCACAAATGTTCCCGCTGTTAATCATGTCCAATCATGGGCGTTGGCGTGTGCATGCCCAATGTGATGATATTACCTGGACACGCGAGACTCCAACCATGAAAGTAACCGGTCCGGATGGCTATAAATATGAGCCCTGCTGGATGCACCCGACTGAAGCGGAAAAACGGGGCATTCAGGCCGGTGACATTGTAAAAATATTCAACGAACGTGGTGTAGTTCTAGCCGGGGCTCTTATCACAGAACGTGTTCGACCAGGTGTTACCTATATCGATCACGGTGCCAGACACGATCCTATTAAGACAGGTGAAATTGAACGTGGTGGTGCAATCAACACCATTACCCCAGGTGCAACCACCTCTGAAAACTGTGTCGGCCAGATTGCCGGTGGATATCTGGTAGAGGTGCAAAAAGTTAAAGGTGAAGAAATGGATCAATGGAGGCGCGACTTCCCGGATGCATTTGACAGAAAGTATGATGCGGCAGCAGGCCTTCGTGTAGATGCCTGGATTGTTGACGGAGGGAAAAAATAATGAAAGTATTTACTGTAGATCTCACGATTTGTAATGGCTGCTACTGCTGCCAGATCGCTTGTAAAGACGAGCACGTAAGTAACGACTGGACACCCTATGCCAAGCCACAACCTGATACTGGACAGTTCTGGCTCGGTATTACGGAAAAAGTTCATGGCCACGTCCCCCATGTTA
>CAYTNB010000225.1:0-3805 GCA_964439085.1 uncultured Desulfobulbia bacterium
AGTAAATGATCTCTGATTTCATCGGCCTCCAGACCTGGAATTTCCAGTTCTCCTCGAATAAGGGCTATGGCCTCGCACAATATCCCGTCAAAATCTATCTCCTCGTCTGGCCGCAAACCCATAGCAAATGAACGGCCCGTGAGGCGCATGGCCAGACCGTGATAAGTCATAACCGTGACCCCGGCGGCCTCCGGGCTGGCCAGGTCACGCAGCCGCAGGCGTAGCCCCTGGGCGGCGTTGCGATTGAAACAGAGCATAACAATTTGGGACGGGTTGAGGCGTTTTACCCTGAGCAGCCAGGCACAGCGGTGGGCGATAACCCTGGTTTTCCCGGCGCCTGGGCCTGCCAGAATAAGAATATTACGGGCCTTGTCTGCCGTGACAATTGCCTCTTGCGCCGGGTTTGCCAGTTCAGATACCAGCCGCTGGTATGATTGTTCGCTGGTGGCTCGTTCCAAAATATCGCCCCGACCGCCAAAATAATGTTCAACAAACTCTTTCTTGTCGTCATTGAAATAGGATGAGACCATACTCCAGGCCCGGGAAATTTTTTCAAGAGCGCAGTGCGCATATTCATTCATTACATGAATTTGAAATGAACGTTCCTTATAATGCTCGGCTAAGGGGGTGAAGCAACTCTTGCCGTATTTGCGGCCCTTTGATTCCGGTAGCAGCTTGATGGTCATGGCCTGTCGGAAAACGGCCAGTCCCTTTTGCAGGACGATAATTCTATGCTCGTGGAGGTAGAGTAGGCCGCGCTCGGCGGCAGCCAGGGGGTCGTGTACCTGTGCAGCCAGGAACATATCACCCTGGAGACCGCTAACGATTTCCTCCATGGAAAATTCCACCAGCAGACTGGCGCCACCAGGCGAATCAGCCGGGATTTTTGTTATGATAATTTGCAGAATGCATTGGGAGATCTGCCGGCGCAAGAGGGCGGTGTTCTTGATGCTGGCCCAGTCCCGTTGCAGCTTGACCCGATAATTATCCTGCCCGGTAGCCCGGAATTTGAGACTGCCCTGCTGTGCAGCCAGACCCTTGCCGTCGTGAGCCAGACTGGTCAGAATATTACGGAGAGTCTCCGGGCTGCAATTATGGCTGCGGTTCATGATGGCCTGATTCAATTTGCGCAGGGAGAGGTGATGCCAATTGTCTGCATCGGACATTGGTGCTTCTTCCTCCATGATGGCCAGCATCTCTTGCTCGATAGTAAAGATATCAGCCATGATTCGCCGGGAACTCATCTGCACCTTGTGCCGCACAAAGGCTGACAGAATCAGCTCTTTGGAGATTATACCCTGGGCGGCCATGTCGTGCAGGGTACGGATAACCCTTTGCGCCTCGGTTTCGTTGTCATTATCAAGGCCTTCCTCTCGTTTAAAGGATGTCAGTTCGGCCAGTTCATCGGCCGAAAATCCGGCGCTGGGTTCACGATTCATCAAGGCCTCTAAAATTGCCAGCCAACGTTGTTCCTGACGAAGGGGCAGCTTTAACCCGGCGATCTTCTTCTGGGCCTCGATCATATCATGCACCAGGGGGCGGCCCTGAAATACTTGGTTGGCATTTTCGTTGCGTTGCAGAAAACCAGCTCGTTCCAGCCAGGAAATGGCAGTCCGCACCTTGGCTTCGGCGTTACGGTCGTTAGCATCGAAGGATGCCTCAATATCGCCCTGGCGTAGCAACTCGCCGGCGGTCAAGACGGTCTCGTTATGTTTATTTTTTTTCCCCCGGCGCAGTTCTCGCAGGATTTGAACAATATCCCAATGCTGGAGTTGTGACAGAGAACTGAGCCGAAATTGCGTCTCGATATCATTCTCGTCATAGATAAGGATACACTGGGCATTCATCTGGTCGCGTCCAGCTCGGCCTGCCTCCTGTAAATAACTCTCCAGAGAGCTGGGAATATCGGCGTGAATGACCAAGCGCACGTCGTCCTTATCAATTCCCATGCCAAAGGCACTGGTGGCGCAGATGATTCGGCTGATGCCCTTGGTGAAATTATCCTGTACCGTCTGTTTGGCGGCTACGGTGAGACCGGCGTGAAAGGCCCCGGCCTGCCAGTCTTCTGTTGCCAGGTAATCTGCCAATTCCTCACTGCCCCGGCGGGTTGAACAGTAAATAATGGCGCAGCCATCGTTGTCGAGAACCTGGTGCAGAATGCCATTGATACTGGGGTATTTTTCGGCCTTATTGGCAGGGTAGATGTCATAGACCAGATTATTGCGCTGATGACCGCCCTCAAAGACCGCCAGGTTCTGTCCCAATTCCCGCTTGAAATAATTTATAATTTCTTCACGGACGTCCCTTTTGGCAGTGGCAGTGAAACACTGCACCGGCGGGATGTGAGTACGTTGTTGCAGGGCAAATTCCTTGATAAAACGGGCGGCATAAAGGTAATCGGTTCTAAAGTCATGGCCCCATTTTGACAGACAATGGGCCTCATCAAAGATGTATGCGCCAATTTCCCGTTGGCTGATGGTCTTCACCAGCGAGGGATTACGTAATTGTTCCGGTGAGATATACAGAATAGCGATATCGCCCAGACGCACCCTCTCTAGGACTTCACCGCGCTCCGGCAGAGTAAGCATGCCGGAGATGGCTCCCGCCAAGTTGGTACCCGTCTTATTGGTCAGATTATAGACTTGATCACTCATTAGAGCCTGTAAGGGTGAGATAACGATGGTGAGCAGGGCCCGGCGGGCGTAGCGCATCAGGGCTGGGAGCTGGAAACAGAGGGATTTACCGCCGCCCGTTGGCAGGGTGGCGAAAAGGGGCTGGTCGCCAGCCGCATAGTTGACGATCTGCTCCTGGAGACTGCCGCCGGCAGGGGCGGCGGGTTTTGGCCGAAAGGTGTCATAGGCAAAATAAGCCATCAGGTTGCGGCGGGGATTGTGGGCCTCCTGGCAATAGGCGCAATGGGGGTCTTGGCAGGGAATATCCCGTAATTGTCGCAAGAGGGAAGCCGTGAGCGGAAAGCTTCTGCCAACCCAGGGCGGCAGCACCGAGTTACCACCAGCCACCGTCAGCCAGGCCAGGGTATAGGCGATGGCGGCAGCCTTGTCCGGGGCATCGAAGTCCGCAGCCATACCGGCCAGGGCAACTTGGCATACTTTATCGGTAGTGAGGCGGCAGAAGGCGGGCCAGCGTTCTGTGGGGCCAAGTTCCGGTGCCCCCATGGCCCGCAGAGCGGCGGCCAGCCCGGTTCCTGCCGGGTAACTGTCCAAAAGATGGCGGTAGAGTCCGGCGGTTGCCGGGGTAATCTCTAGCAAGGTAGTGAAGGCCTGCCATTGCTCAGCAAATACCCGAGCCGCCAGCTTGGCGTCGGCGACGGGATCATTGGCTGCATCCCGTACTAGCTGGTAATCCTTGACCAGACGGTGGTATGGGTTTTCAGGAAAGGCCATGGGAGAAAGGAAGAGGGTGTCGATAACCTCTTTTTGGAGTAGTTTAAGCGAAGGGTTAGCAGCCCGCAGGCGGGGCAGATCGTGCCCTAAAAGATTGTGGCCCAAGATAAATTGCGCCCTGGCCCCGAAACCATCAAGTGCGGTAAGGGCATCTCCCAGATTAAAACGCTTCTGCCGCCTGAATATCTCCTGGCCGAATACGGCGCCAATACGATATATCCGGCCATTTTCATCTGTTTCCAGATCCAGTAGCAGGCATTGTTTAAGGAAGTCGTTGCAATTCATGATTTTGTCCACCAGCCTGTCAGCCCACAGGCAACCATAGATTCTGAGTCTCGTCCCTAGTGCCTCATAAACCTTAAAGTGTCGCATCTTACTTGTCATTTGATGCACCAACGGCG
>CAYTNB010000226.1:0-3802 GCA_964439085.1 uncultured Desulfobulbia bacterium
GAATGCCATCGTGATGCCGCCAAATCCGGAAGTTCCAAGATTGCCATGCATAACGCCCATCCCACCGGCACTTTAGCCTGTGCGGTATGCCATGCCAATAAATATTTCAACTGCGCCAATTGCCATGTTTCTCTGGACATCAAAAAACCCGGTAATATTGAGGTTATTTTCCCCTCTGATCCGCTGTTTACCTTTAAAATCGGCAAGAATATCGATCGAAGTCCAGCTAACCCCTACAAATACAACCTGGTTCGTCACACCCCGGCCTTGAAAGACTCCCTGGCCTCTCTAAGATATTTTCAGTCAGTATTAAAAGGAGCGCCGGGTCCGAAGGATCTCATTGCCAATTACGATGCCCTGCCCACCTGGAATTCGGCCTCGGTACACAGTATTCAACTTAGAACACCGCAAAACCAATCATGTAACTCCTGTCACGGACACAAGGAATTATTTTTGACCAAAGCGGATCTTGGCCCGAAAGATCCAGCGGCTAACGAAAAAGTCATCGTCCGTAAAATACCTCCCCCAATTAAACAGTAAATAGTTTTTGGGTAAAGGGTATTGAAAATTTATTAAAAAAGGAGGGGTTCCATGAAAATAAAATTGATCCGAATCATCTATATTATAGCACTATTAATCCCGCTGGGTTTTGTGTCCCAGGCGGCCTGCCGTGCCCTACCATCCTTGATTGAAACAGATTGGCTGGCCCATAATCTTGACGCCAAAAACGTGGTGCTCATTGATGTCAGGACAGCATCCAATTACGGGGTAGGTCATCTGCCAGGAGCAGTAAATATGCCATACGCTGAATGGAACACATTTAACGACGGACAGGGCTACCAATTATTACTTCCTCCCGCCGATTTTTCCAAAAAAATACGTGCCCTTGGAGTGAGCTCCTCCAGTATGGTAATTATTTACGACCACGGCAATACTACCAGCGATGCCACTAAGGGAACCTATGCTCTTTGGGCACTCGAGGCGATGGGCCACGATAACGTTTCCTATCTTAATGGCGGCTTCACCAAATGGACCTTTGAAGGACGGATAATTGACAATAAAAAACCCGTAGTCCAGCCCGGTAATTTCACCGCCAGGGTTAACTCCGATAAAATAGCGACACTGGCTGATGTCAAGTCCCTGCTAAATTCTGACAAGGTAGTGTTTGTCGACGCCCGCAACAGCAACCAGTTCTTTGGGGTTGATAAAAGGGCTGATGTGGCACGTTTTGGCCATATCAGCGGTGCTATTAGTTTTCCTGCGCCGTTTCTGAATAACGCCGGAATTAACCGTGCCCCTGCCGTCATCATGTCCCCCCAAAAGCTCACTGCAATGGCCGCGGGTCTTGGACTGCCCCAGGATAAGAACAAGGAATTAATCATATATTGCAATACCGGCCAATATGCTGCCATGGACTATTTTATCCTGCATGATATTTTAGGCTACCAAAAGGCACGGCTCTTTGATGGCTCCATGCTCGAATACGCAGCCAATTATAAATTGCCATTAGTTAAATATTCATGGGGAAGGTAAACCTGACTTGCCCCACTAAAACAAAAAAGAGAGGAATAGTTATGGATATTACAAAAAAATTTAACGCCGTTATCCTGGCAATGATTATCAGTATCTCTTTGATAAGCGGCAATGCCCTGGCTGGTAATAATGCATTGCTAAGCGTAAATTGGCTGTCCCAAAATATTCAGCAGAACGACCTGGTAATCCTGGATGTAAGTTCATTCACCCATTATGAAAAAAAACATATTCCCGGAGCAATTAAGGCCTTTGGTCCCTGGATGACCATGAACAAAGACTTTGTCGGTTTTATGATGCCCGAGGTTGCCGATCTGGTAGCCATGATAAAGAGTTATGGGGTGAATAATAATTCTTTTGTGGTAATCTATGATGAAGGTTTAACCGTCGATGATACGGCTAAAAGTGCGAGGGCTCTTTGGACACTCCAGGCCCTGGGACACAAACAAGCCGCCATTATCGATGGAGGCTTTGCCGCCTGGGAGCAGAATGGCGATGCAGTTTCAACCATACCGGCCACCCCAAATACTGGGAACTTTAGCGGTAAGCTAATAAGAAACAAAGTGGCTTTTATAACTGACGTACAAAAAAAACTGCAGGATCCAAAAATAATATTTGTTGATAATCGCTTGGATAATCATTATTTTGGTAAAGAAAAAAATAGTGAGGTTGAACGTTCTGGTCATATACCTGGCTCTTTGCTGTGGCCAGCATCATACATGACTAATGCAGGTGTTCACCTGTCGCCGTCATATCTCAAGGATGTAAAGTCACTGCGTCAGATGGCTGCGGGGGTCGGAATTCCAGCCGATAAAAAAACCAGAATCATTACCTATAGTAATCACGGTAAAAAAGCGGCCATAGGATATTTTGTGTTGCACGATATTCTAGGCTATGAAAATGTCAGTATTTATGATGGTTCAATGCTCGAATATGCCGCCCTGAAGATGCCATTGGATACATATAAGTGGGGCCGATAGGAGAAAAATGCTGGTCATTATTACATCACGACAGTAGATATATGGCAGCATATATCATATGAAATAAAATAAGAGTTCTCCCGTCAGCATTCGGAGAAGATTATGGGGACAGGGTCGGTACCCTCTCCCCATAATCTTATTTGGTAAAAAGCGGTTTTTTAAGAATAAGTCCTTAGCCCCGTCTGGGCCTTCCCAGCTATTGTATCAGGAATATCCATTGGCCGTTATAAAATATAACAATGTTGGTGCATCCCCTGCCTCCGAGAACGAACAATCCATCACTACCATTTTCCCCTGGCTTCTCCGCCTACGCTGGGGAGCGGTTGTCTGCCAGACATTACTCATCATTGCGGTATCATTATTTCATAAAATAAATCTCCCCCTCTTAATAATCTTTGTCATAATCGCCTTCCAGGCCGTGAGCAATGTTTTCCTGGCCCATTACCAAAAGGCCAAGCCTCACCAGGTAAATCAAGCCGTGATAATTATCATGTTCCTGGATGTCACCCTCCTAACCCTGCTCATCCACTACAGCGGCGGCCCCATGAATCCATTCACCTTTCTCTATCTGGTGCATATCGTCATTGGCTCGTTAATTATGCCTCCAAAATGGTCGTGGACTCTGGCCATCTTTACCGCAAGTTGTTACGCCATTCTTTTTCAGCTACCGCCCCAGTTGGGAACTGCGGCTACTACACCACCTTGTCGCTCCATGCCGATAACAGATGCCATGCGCCTCCATCTCAAGGGCATGTGGTTGGCCTTTACCATTACCAGTTTTTTTATTGTCTTCTTCGTCTCCAAGATTCAGAAGGCCATGGAACAATCTCAACAAACAATTATCCATCTACAAAGAGCCAAGGACAATAGCGAAAGGCTGGCCTCTCTCGCTACCCTGGCGGCTGGAGCGGCTCATGAATTATCAACTCCCCTGGCGGCCATCGCAGTTGCCGCTGGTGAGATGCAGCACAATCTCCATCAAAATAATGATCTGGAGGAAAACAGGCTGGAACTTTTAGAAGATGCGATGTTCATTAAAAAACGGATTAAAGCCTGCAAGGACATTTTATCTCAGATGAGTTCCGATGCCGGCCATCCCATGGGTGAGCAGGCCGTCACTTTCAACCTGGCCGGTACTCTTAAAGAGATCGTTAAATCATATAACCACGAGTCGATCAGCCTGGACCTGGAGGATGAGAATTTAATGGCCAGGCTACCGCTCCAGACCTGTAAACGGGTAATCAGGAGTCTCATTAATAACAGCCTTGATGCCAGTAATGATGGTGAGGCAA
>CAYTNB010000227.1:0-3790 GCA_964439085.1 uncultured Desulfobulbia bacterium
CATCCAAAGATTGCTTATGCTGGATAGTTTAACTATTTAATTGCCGGAGCAATAATATCAGCCGGGTTATTTCCTTACTGCACCTTAAGGTGGTACAGATTATTCATTTTTTGGTAGTTTGTTTTTGTCCTTCTGCCTTAACTTCTGACACACTGTTATACTCAGTCGTTAAAACCAACCTGGTTAATCATAATCATAAATGTCCTTCTAATGTCCTGGGCAAGACCAGGGGCATTAAAACCTGTCGCATAAAACTCAGGATTAACATCAGGGCCGCACCACATACTCTTAGCGTCGAACACGACCTGGCGTTCCTTGCAATATTCCTCCGGCATGGATAGCCGCAAACGAATATCTCGCCCTGTCTCTATTTCCTCCCGGCTCACCATTTTAAGGCCGCTCACGGTAAGATCGACTAGATGTCCCAACAATTTTCCAGATTCATCATCAAAAATTTCCAAATAATAAATAAGATGACGACGTTTAAATTTACGAACATTTTTATCCAGATCTAGTAGCATTATGCCTCCTCCCTAATTTTATCCAGCATCAACCGCATTACCGAGTCAATATCTATTGCCGTGCAATCAATTAGCACAGCTTCTGGCGCTGGCCTTAATGGAGCCAAGGTTCTGGCGCTATCGTCATGATCTCTTTTTTTTATTTGCTCTAATATGTCCTTATAATCGGCCTTCATCCCCTGCTCGCAGAGTTGGGCGGTGCGACGTCTGGCCCGTTCCGCAGCCGAGGCATTCAAATAGAATTTATGTCTAGCCGCCGGGAAGACCACCGTGCCAGTATCCCGCCCTTCAGCAACCACGCCGCCATCTCGAGCCATATACTGCTGTAGAGCCGTCATTTTGACCCGTACCAGACCGTAGGACGAAACTTTTGAAGCCATCATCCCCATGGCCGCAGTGCGAATATCCAAAGAGACATCCCGACCGTCCAGTATAACTTGCGTATCAGCCCCGCCAGGTAATAATCGTAAATCCAGCCCATCAAGCATGGCTTGCAGGCTGGCCTCATCTTCCAAATCTATTTTTAATCTATCCGTCTGCAAGCCCACCGCTCTGTACATAGCACCGGTATCAAGATACACATAACCGAGCCGTGCCGCCAACAAACGGCTTATCGTGCTCTTACCGGAACCGGAAGGGCCGTCAATGGTAATAATAATCTCGCTGCTCATGCCGTTTCTGCCCGTAAGGCCTCAGATACCGCCTTAATCAAGCGCTCATTTTCTTTTGCAGTTCCGGCAGTTATCCGAATAAAATTGGGGTAACCATAGGCCGTCATTGGCCGCACAATTACACCCCGCCGCAGCATGGCCTCATAAAAATACCGCCCATCCAGACCAGACAGCTCCACCAGAAAGAAATTGGTTTGGGTAGGATATGGCTGCAAACCAAGCTGGAGTAGTTGTTCACTAAGCCAAGCGATGCCGTCTCTGGTCATGGCCATGGTCTTTTCGTAATGTTCATTGTCATCAAGGGCCGCTATAGCTCCAAGTTGGGCCAGAGAATTAACATTAAATGGAGCCCTTACCCGATGCAGACAATCGGCAATTTCTCGATTCATCAAGCCATAGCCAATCCTCAAACCAGCCAGTCCGTAGGCCTTGGAGAAGGTTCGTAAGCTTACCACCGGTTTATTGTTATTGACATAAATACTGGCATCAATCTTCTTGCCATCATCAACAAAATCCCAATAGGCCTCGTCAAGCACCACAACTACCTGCTCTGGCACCTGATCCAGAAAATTCTCAAACTCCGACCGACTAAATATTGTGCCAGTGGGATTATTGGGATTATCAAGGAAAATCAAGCGGGTATGCGAGTTAATCTCCTGTAAGATGGCTGGCAAATCATGGCGCATATCACGCAGAGGGACAACACGATTTATGCCGCCCTGAGCCTGAGTAACTTTGGGGTAGACCAGAAATGAAGGGTGGCTGCTAATCGCCTCATCCCCCGGCTGAATAAAGGCCGCCGCCAATAGAGCCAGGATCTCGTCAGAACCATTGGCAAAGACGAGCTGGTTCTGTTCCACGCCAAGCTTCGTGGACAGTTTTTGACCCAAATAATAGCAACTGCCATCTGGATAACGATGGAGATTTTGCAGGGATTTGGCAATAGCCTCTTGAGCCTTGGGAGATGGCCCCAGGGAATTTTCATTGGAGGCCATTTTAATCGAGCCGCTCACCCCATATTCACGTTCAAGTTCCTCAATAGGCTTACCTGGGGGATAAGGGATCAACTCTTTTATATGTTCCGGGATGGTTAATTTCATGTATTACTCCTACTAAAGACAAGGACGTTTGGTACTAATTCCCAGCCCCAATTCCAAATTATAAGCCGCCTTAAACATCTGTTCCTCCTGAAAATGAGGAGCCTGGATCTGGAAACCAATGGGCAGCCCTTCCGAACTAAAACCACACGGCACCGAGATACCGGGAAGCCCCGCAAGATTATTACAGATAGTCAAGGCATCGGAGAGATACATACTTAAAGGATCGGCAAGTTTGGCTCCCAACTGCCAGGCCGGATTAGGGGTAACCGGTGACACCAACAAGTCGCATTGGCCAAAGGCCTTTTTATAATCCTCCATAATCAAGGTACGCACCTGCGAGGCCTTCTTGTAATAGGCGTCATAATATCCAGAGGACAAAGCGTAAGTGCCAATCAATATCCGGCGTTTCACCTCCGGCCCAAACCCTTGCGAACGGCTGGATCTATACAAATCAAGAAGATTGTCTGCCTCCAGATTACGATATCCATATTTAACGCCGTCGTAACGGGCCAAATTTGAGCTAGCCTCGGCCGGGGCAATAATATAATAAGCAGCTACACCATACTCAGTATGGGGCAACGATACCTCAACGGCCTCAGCACCAGCCGCCTTCAACAAAGCAATACCATTATCCACGGCTTTTTTGACCTCTGAGTCCAGACCAGTCGCAAAATATTCTTGTGGGATACCTATCTTTACACCTGCAAGCCCCTCAGTAAGGGCCATGGAATAATCGGGAACATCCTCTTGCACAGAAGTTGAATCACGAGGATCATAACCAGCAATGGCATTCAACATAAGGGCAGAATCCCGCACATCCTTTGTCAAAGATCCAATCTGATCCAAAGATGAGGCAAAGGCCAACAAACCGTAGCGGGAAACCCGGCCATAGGTTGGCTTAAGACCAACCACCCCGCAATGCGATGCGGGCTGCCGCACCGAGCCTCCAGTATCAGAGCCCAGGGAGGCCACACATTCACCAGCGGCCACCGCCGCCGCCGAACCGCCGCTGGAACCGCCGCAAATATACCCAGTGTTCCAGGGATTCTTCGGCACTCCATAGGCACAATTCTCATTCGATGAACCCATGGCAAATTCATCCATACTCACTTTGCCAAGCATTGGTGCCCCCTGCTCCTTTAATTTCCTTACCACAGTGGCATCATAGGGCGGCACAAAGGACTCCAATATCCTGGAGCCACAAGTTGTCCGCACTCCTTTGGTGCACATAACATCCTTAATAGCCAAAGGAATGCCGCACAACGGCCCGCCTGCACCAGCCGCCAACATTTTGTCCGCCGCTGCCGCCTGCTCTAGTGCCTGCTCACGACTTTGGGTAATATAGGCGCTTACCTTATCCTCAACCGCATCAATACGATCTAATATATTATGAGTAAGCTCTACCGATGACACTTCACGATTCCTCAATAAATCATGGAGTTGGTGAATTGTTTGTTCAAATAACGTCATTTAGTCCTCTATATTTATTTATCACATG
>CAYTNB010000228.1:0-3783 GCA_964439085.1 uncultured Desulfobulbia bacterium
CGAGAAATACATCATCGAGGGCGAAACCGCCGACGGGGCGCTGATGTTCCTGCCGTCCGAAGCGGTTTACGCCGAATTGCACGCCAACTTCCCCGAACTGGTGCGCGAAGGCTTTGCCGCGCGGGTCTGGATCGTGTCACCCACCACCTGCATGGCCACACTGAACACGATGCGGGCAATCCTCAAGGACGCGCGCATGCGCGAACAGGCCGGGGCGATACGGCGCGAACTGGCGCTGCTGCACAAGGATGTTGAGCGGCTGGGCGATCGGGTCGGCAGTCTGGATCGCCATTTCGGGCAGGCCTCCAAGGACATTGCCGACATCAAGATCAGCGCGGACAAAGCCGGTCGGCGGGCGCTGCGGCTTGACCAGTTTGATTTTGAAGAAATCGAACCACATGACCCGGCAGAGCCGGTGGTGATCAGCAAACCCGACGCGTGATCTGCGCCGAATTCAGCTTGCGCGAGATCAAAGACGCCCGCACCGGTCGCTTTATGTGTTAGTCTGAACTCACGCGACAGAGGGACCAGGAGGATGCTGGAAATTTCTGCCCGCAAAGTGGCCCAGGTGGCACTGATGGCGCGCGAATTGGATCGCGCCGAGGGCGAATTTCGCGGTCTTGTTGACCGGTTGAACGAAGACGAACAGGCCGAGTTGGTGGCGATCATGTGGATCGGCCGCGAGAGCTTTTTTGTCGAAGATCTGAAAGAGGCGATTGCCACCGCCAAGGCCGAAGCAACGACGCCCTGCGCCGATTACCTGCTGGGCACGCCACACCTGTCGGATCACCTTGAAAACGGTCTGGACGCGCTGGGGATATCCGCCAAGGACGTGGAAGACGATCTGATGTAATCAGGCCAGGTGATCGACAATCTGCACATGCTGCGCCAGCTTGTCGATTTCACCCATCCAGTGTTGCACCAGCCCCGGATCGCTCGGCGCCGCATGAAC
Organism: uncultured Desulfobulbia bacterium; assembly: GCA_964439085.1. Classification (GTDB taxonomy): domain Bacteria; phylum Desulfobacterota; class Desulfobulbia; order Desulfobulbales; family VMSU01; genus JAADIV01. The sequence continues at coordinate 953 of CAYTNB010000228.1, forward strand.
CCCGGCGGGTATGGCGCGGTTTTGCACGGCTTCTACCGCCAGCGAAACCGGCACAGACACCAGTCGCGCCATGGCCGTGCCCCGCGCGTCGCCCCACGCGTCCAGAACATAGGTTTTGTGCCAGACGGGCACGCCGTCGCGGTCCGCGCGAAGCCCAACGCACAGGATCACCCGGTCAGGTTCACCGGCACCGTAAGCGTGTTCAGCCCAGAACTGATCCGACATTTCCTTGAGCCGCGCATCGCCAGCAGGCCCGGACAGGGTTTCCACCTCTTTGAACACATCCTTCCATGCCTCGGCCCAGCCGTTCAGGCGCAAGGTGCCACGGACAAATTCACGCACCTTCCAGCTCTGTTCGAACCCGTATTGCGCCATGAACGGAACGGAGTCGCGGTTCGGGTAGACCTCAAAACTTTCGGGGACAGGCAGCGGCGCGGTATAACTGGAAATAGCGTCCCAGGGGCGTTCCACCCGCAGTTCTGAATAGTTGCGGATCGAACGCGAGGGCGAACGCAGCGCCTTGAGAACACCCAAAGGCGACCAACTGAATTTATAACGAAACGGGTTGGGGATCTTGGGGATGCCACCACAATAAGAGGTGAAGCTGAGATCACCAGAGGCGTCAAACGCACCAGAGGCGCGGTAATCGGCAACCAGCGCATGGGCCATCAGATGGTCAATACCCGGATCCAGTCCAACCTCGTTAACCAAGGCCACGCCTGCCAAACGGGCCGCATCGTCCAGCGCCTGCATTTCCGGGGCAATGTAGGAAGAGCTGACAAAATGCGCAGCCTTTGAAATCGCCAGTTCAGCCAAAGGCACATGCCAGTCACCGGGCAACATCGAGACAATCACGTCGCCTGCCTTCAGCGCCCCGGTCAAGGCGTCCATATCAAAGGCGCGAATGTTGCTGGTCAGATCACCAACCGCCTCGCGGGCGGTGGCGACGGTCCGGTTCCACACGGTCACGTCCTGATCGTTTTCAATCAGCCGCCGCAGGCCGGGGATGGCCGACAGGCCGGTGCCACACCAGTGGATTGTCATGGCTTACCCTTTGAAGCTGTCCGAAACAGAAGAATTGCAGCAATGATGGCACCGATCAACACGATCGAGATGACATTGGCAACGATCAGCGGCCAGGCTCCCAGCAGCACGCCATAAATCAGCCAGAGCGTTACCGTGGCAAGGATCAGCAGATTGGCCCAGATCGACAAGCCATCTACATCACGGCTGCGCCAGGTCTTGATCGTTTGCGGCAGCCAGCAGATGGTGCCCAGAATGGCCGCAAGAAAGCCGATGATTTCAGTCATTTTCAAACCTCGCGTGAATGTTCATCAAAGATGGCTTTGGCACGGCCCCAGACGCCGCCGCTCAGATTGTCCAGAGCCAGCAGCGATGGCAAGAGCTGTTCAGCGTAATCTTGCGAGCTTTCCACCGGCAACATCGAAGGCAGGTTGTCGATGGCCGTCACGTCCAGGGGCGGCGTTTCATGCACCCGCAGGGCGGGTTGATCCCAGGTGGTGGTGCGCGCGTAAACTTTGATCGGGGAAAAATCGCTATCCGGGTCGCAGGCGATATCGCCGATAACACTCAAGGTACGCGGTGCGGATTTGGCCGAGGCAGGGATAAAGACAGGCGTGCCGGGACGGGCCAGAATGCAGTTGAAAAACAGATCATGCCGCAGGATTTCCGGGAACGGCCCGCCATGGGCGGTCTCATCCATGTCCCATTTGGTAACCTCAACCCCCATCGCCGCGCACAGATCGCTGGCCCCGGTGCCGACCCGACCCAACGCGCCGATCACCAACGCACTTGGGCGGGGTTTGGCGGTGTTGTCCAGCTCCGCACGCAGATCGGCGCATAACTCGGATGATCCGCCAAAGGGCGAGACCGGCCCGGCGATTGTGCCACGCTGCTGCGCGGCCCAGCATTTCAAGGCCACGGCACCGCCCGCAAAGCCCGCCCAATAGCCAAAGGCGGCGACACGGCGACCGTCTTCGTCCAACAGATATTCCAGATCGTATAGTGTCCCGCCCCCGGCCCGGAAATGGTTTAGCAGAATACGGCCCGCCGCTTGACCCTTATAGGCATGACCAAACAGGATATGACGGTGGGTTAATGGCGTACCATCCTCGGGCAATTCCTTGAGACCAAAGATGATGGCATCGTGCGGTGCCTCGGGCCAGCTGTTCTCAGATGCAATATCACAACCCGCCGCACGGTAGCCATCAAGCGGGATAGCCCGAACCGCACTTTGCTCGACGGTGACGCGAAAACCGGCCTCCAGCAGCGCGCGCGCGCCTATTGGTGTCAGGCCAACCCGCTCCTCATTGGGGCGCTGTTCGGCCCGGACCCACAGATGTGTCATTGACTGCCTCCTGTCCCCAAGAAGGTTTCCTAGGGGATGAACGACAAAATGCCAATGGGTGGGAATTTACCAGATGCGCGCCCTAACCGACCAGAAAAATATTGAAGGGTCCGGCGCTGTCGCGCAAAGCATAAAGATCGGCAAGCTCCGGATCATCGCGCCAGGCAAGGGCGGCGGCTTTGTCGGGAAAGCCAAGCACCGCGGCCATGTCGGGGGCGTCAATTGCCGCCTGAATAACCGTTGGCTGTATGGCCGCAGCCACAAGAATACCACCATGTTTGGTAAGTGCCGGATTGGCCTGATCAAGGTAGGCATCAAGCTTGGACTGGTCTTCGACTTTCATGTGAACGATGACGTAAATCACTGCGTATTCCTTTTTATGAGTTTGCGGCTCTAGCTATAAATCTGTGAGCGCCATGCAAAAACTGCGTGAATTTGCACATGGCACATGCAAACCTGCATG
>CAYTNB010000229.1:0-3748 GCA_964439085.1 uncultured Desulfobulbia bacterium
TATTTTAATCATCCACCTAAATGGGTGAAAATATTTAAGGCTTGCAAATCTTTGTGGGTCTTATTTTTCAACAACTTAGCGTTAACTGTTTATAATTACTTACGGAAATAAGGTATTATGAAAAATAGATTTTTATTCCGTTTTGTTATCTGGACTTTATTGGGAGCTGTAATAATTTATGGGGTGGCCGGTATGGATTCGAATACCAGTATTATTTCAACAATAGCAATGGTTTTAAGTACGGCACCACTCTTCGGACTGATGCTTTCTTTGGGTTCTGAAAAAGCTTCACAGCAGTTTAATACCTGGCTTCGAAGAGATAAAAATTCAACTTTTTACATTGCAGGTGGAATTGCTTTTTTATTTGCACTGCCCGGTTTACTATTGGGGACTTTTAACCCCTATTATACCATCATATTTGGGATAATTGTTTTTGCAGTATTTGGTTCGCTTAAACAAAACAAAGCTGATAGTTTTGCTTTAAATTGGACTGATATTGCCATTTGGATTATTCTTTGGATTCCCTTTGACCTTCGCTGGTTTACAGATATGCAGCCGAACCTCGATTATACCTGGTGGGCAATTGCTATTTCGTTAATAGCCGTAATTGCTTGGTACGGTTACCGGGGGGCTGACATTGGTTTTAACCTTGTTCCAAAATTTAAAGATTTGTATGTAGCACTGCTCGCATTGCTTGTGATAATGGTGCTTGTGGTTCCTCCCGGGTTGGCAACCGGGTTTCTCGCTTTTTCAATTCCCGAATCTTTTGATATTCCTAAACTGGCCATTAGTTTTATCGGACTGTTTCTAACCGTTGCTTTGCCCGAGGAGCTTTTTTTTAGGGGAATCCTGCTTCGGGGCTTGGAGAGGATATTCACAAAAAAATGGATTCCACTTGTAATATCTTCACTTGCTTTTGGATTAATGCACTGGAACAATATTAGTGGCTTGAGCGCGCAAATTACTTATGTTTCTTTGGCTGCAATTGCCGGGCTGGGGTATGGCTGGGCTTATCAAAAAAGTGGGAATAATTTATTTGCTGCAATTCTTGTACATACGCTTGTTGATTGGATTTGGAAATTATTTCTTACAAGTTAGTTACCGCCAAGTGTGTGTAGGTAAGTCGCAACCTTTTAAGGATTTGTACGACCCGTTTAATACCGAAATCAGGCAAGTTGATGAAATGACGCGATACACCGACCTTCTATTAAAAACAGTAGCCAGAAAATTATAGGCAATGATAGAGGAGCATCGTTAATTCCAAAATAGAATCGAATGAACGGAACAAATAATTTTGAATTGCTTACTTGGGTGATAATAAAATTTGATAGTGGTCAAATTCGACCACATTAAAAAATACTATATGGCAAAGAATAAAACGATAACCGTTAGAGGAATTGAAATTTCAATAATTAAACAAAATAACAGTGATTACATCTCTATAACTGATATGCTTAAAGCTAAAGACGGAGACTTTTTTATTTCTGATTGGCTGAGAAACAGAAACACAGTTGAATTTCTTGGAATTTGGGAAAGCGTTTACAATCCCGATTTTAATTATGGCGAATTCGCCATAATTAAAAGTCAGGCAGGATTGAATAATTATAAAATAAGTGTGAAGGAATGGCAGGAAAAAACGAATTCAATTGGACTGAAAGCCACAGCAGGCAGATATGGAGGAACATTTGCATATCCTGATATTGCATTTGAATTTGGAATGTGGGTTAGTGCAGAATTTAAAATCTACCTCATCAAAGAATTTCAACGTCTTAAAGAAGACGAAAATGACCGGCTCAAATTAGACTGGAACCTTCAACGAACTCTTGCCAAAGTAAATTATCATATCAACACTGATACAATAAAAGAAAAACTCATCCCTACAGAATTAACTAAGCAACAAATAAGTTTTGTGTATGCCAATGAAGCTGATATGCTGAATATGGCATTATTTGGAACAACTGCACTACAATGGAGAAACGAAAATCCAAATGCAGAAGGGAACATAAGAGACATGGCATCCATTGAACAATTGGTTGTTCTTTCCAATTTGGAAAGCATCAATGCTGTTTTAATCCATCAGGGTTTGCAACAAAGTGAGCGACTAATGCAATTAAACCGAATCGCTATTACACAAATGAATTCATTATTGGGAAACAAGAATTTAAAGAAAATGAAATAAAAAGTCAGCAGAACAAATTAAGATATATATAAGAGAAGCCCTACAATTTTTTGTAAAAGGTAATCTTACAGTAAAAGGTATTTCGCTTTTTGAGAAATTTGGCTACATAAGCGAATCCTTTCTGCCAATACCGTCAATCACGAAGCGGATACAAGCCAATTAGAAAAACAAATAAATGAACTGGTTTACAAACTTTACAATTTAACAGAAGATGAAATCACCATTATTGAAGGATTAACTAACACCTTTTAAAATATAAAATACATGAATAAAATTATTTCCGTACTATCAATATTGCTATTTACGAGTCATCTTTTTGGACAGCAAGAGCCTGAAAACGAGTTGATTTTTCCATTGCAGGAGCAACATGTTCATTCGAGCAGTATTGTTGAATTGCCAAACGGCGATCTTTTAACTTGTTGGTTTCAGGGAAGTGGCGAACGAACGGCAAACGATGTTGTGGTTAACGGTTCAAGGCTCAAAAAAGGTGAGAATAAATGGAGCGAACCTTTTTTAATGGCAGACACTCCCGGACAACCCGATTGTAATCCAATGTTATTTTTGAACAAAAAGAACAAGCTATTTTTGGTTTGGATTGTAGTGCAAGCCAACCGATGGGAAAGTTCAATTTTGAAAGTGAGAACTACTACAGATTATTATGGTGAAGGTACACCCAATTGGCAATGGCAGGATATTATTTTGATGAAACCCGGAGAAGAATTTGCCGAATGTGTAGAAGAACAATTTAAGAAAAATAGCAAAGATAATCTGGCCTGGGCGGAATATGCACTTCCCTACGAAGAGTTGCTTATTAAAGCTGCAAAAGATCCTAAAAAGAGGGAGACGGGATGGATGTCAAGAACACATCCCACAATTTTAGAAAATGGGAAAATACTATTGCCGCTTTACTCCGATGGATTTAATTTTGGATTGATAGCAATTTCAAAAGACGATGGTGAAACATGGTCGAGCAGCCTTCCGATTGTTGGCCGTGGATTAAATCAACCAAGCCTGGTTGTGCGTAACAACGGATCCATTGATGCTTATTTACGCGACGATGGTAATGAGCCGGGCAGGATAATGAAAAGTCATTCGGATGATGAAGGATATTCATGGACATACGCGCAAAAGTCAGAAATCCCCAATCCGGGCGCCAGTATTGAAATTATAAATTTAAAAAGCGGCAAGTGGCTTCTTGTTTATAACGATGTTGACGATGGAAGATATAGTCTTGCAGCTGCTATTTCCGATGACGAGGGAAAGTCGTGGAAATGGAAACGTAATATTGAAAATAGTAAAGGTGGAAGTTTTTCCTATCCATCTGTTATTCAAACTAAAGATGGAAAGATTCATGTTACTTATTCATATCATTTATCAGAGAAGCTTAAGTCGATAAAACATATTAGTTTTAGGGAAGAGTGGATTTTGGTGAATTAAAAGAAAAAAACAATTGTTACCGGTAGGAGACAAGTAGTTTGGAAAAATATTGTAATAGAGGAATACCTTAACTCCGTAAAATAAAATGTATAAAAATCGGAAAGCTCTGTAAAACTTATGCCTACAAAGCTT
>CAYTNB010000230.1:0-3735 GCA_964439085.1 uncultured Desulfobulbia bacterium
CTCGCCTATTGCTGAAATTTCATCTTCACTTACAGAAGGTTTTGAAAATGGAAGGTAATCTTGTCGCATTGTTACTCCTTCTCTTGTTGAAATTAATTGTGTCTGATACTTTTTTACCAGAACAATCATTAAGGATTGATGAAGATATAAAAAAAGAATTTTTGCCCACAAACACATCTTCATCTTTTCTTCATTTTACAGTGCTATACTTGTTTGCAGGTATTTTTTTAAAAAAGGATTCAATCTTATGAACAAATATATTCCACTTATTCTTGCGGGTGTTTTACTTAATGCTCTTGCTCAACTGGCACTCAAGCAGGGAATGCGTAATATTGGCCATTTCGTTTTTACTCCTGACAGTCTGCTGCGTATGAGTTCAACTGTCCTGTTAAATCCTTTTATACTTGCAGGCCTGGGCTGTTATGTGGTCAGTGTTATTATCTGGTTGCTTGTATTATCACGGGTTGAAGTGAGCTATGCATATCCTTTCCTTTCTGTCGGGTATATCGTCACTGCTTTTGCAGGGTGGCAACTCTTTAATGAATCAATGAGTTGGACAAGATGGTCAGGTATTGTTGTTATATGGTGTGGAGTATGGCTCATTACCAGAACAGCGTAAGGAGACTAATATGCGTATTCTTATTGTAGATGATGAACCAGAATTTGTTCAACAGATTCGGCAAGTTCTTGTCAAACAGAGATATACAGTAGATGTAGCCTATGAAGGAGAAGAAGCCCTGGAGAAGATTTTTGTTGAATCATATGATCTTGTTCTCCTTGACATTATGTTACCCAAAAAAGATGGCTTTTTTATAATACACAAATTACGTGAAAAGAATAACAGCACTCCAGTACTGATGTTGACAGCCAAAGGCACTATTGAAGATAAGATTCAAGGGCTCGATCTAGGGGCAGATGATTATCTTACCAAGCCGTTTTCCATGGGAGAGTTACTGGCTCGAATCCGTGTTCTTTTGCGACGTAATAACGAACATATTTCTTCAATTTTACAAACAGGTTCTGTCACGATCAATACAGCTTCCAGAGAAACGTATATGGATGGACAACCTCTTAATCTTACGCCAAAAGAATTTATAATTCTTGAGTTTCTCTTGTATAATAAAGACAGAGCCGTATCGCGATTCAACATTGCTGAACATGTCTGGGGTGAAGAGTTTGACATCTATACCATGTCCAACAGCCTGGATGTCCATATTAAAAATCTCCGTAAAAAAATTAAAGATTCCAGTGGAAACGTTATCAAAACGGTCAGGGGAGTAGGTTATATGATTAAGGACTTGTAACGAAATAAACTTTACAATATTACGCAGGATTTTTGTTCATAATCAAGGAGGGAAAACAAGCGCATAGCTCAGCTATGTAATCGTTTTCCATCCGCAGAGTATGGGCAAAAAGACAAATAAGATGTAAAGGTTATTAGGGTACAAGTCCTAAGGACGATACGAGTGAAGATTCGAAATAAAATAACACTGTGGATAACAGGTGCCGGAATGGTCGCCGGTTTGCTGTTTTCTGTTGTCGTTTCTTATGACATGATCGAACAACCATATGAATTGCTGGATGCAGAATTAAGCAGTCAGGCTCAGACCCTCCTCATAGGAATTGCACCTGTTGCTGGAAAGATCGAACAAACACCTGACAACCTAATGCTGAAGTCTATTGGCAAACTCTACTGGTTTAAAATGTATGACCAGCAGGGAAAGCTTATTTTTGGCTCCAGCATGACGCAATTTGCTGATCTGCCGATTAGAATCAAGAAAAAAGGCTACAATATCAGTGCAGAAATACCGAGAAGTGCAGCTAATATTGACCAGGATGACAGCAACGAAGTGACGTTTAGAGTGCGTGTCTTTTTTGCCCCTTTTAACGGTTATACTTACCGTCTTCAGATTGCCAGACCCATGGAAAAGCTGGAGGAGGAATACACAGATTTGGCGATTTCTATTCCTATTGGCCTTATTGTTTTTGCACTTGCTCTTGTCCCACTTGGGTATTTTGTTGCCGGCAAAATAATTGAACCCATTGCTTCAATTAATGCACTGGCTAAAGAAATAAATGATAAAACCCTGAATAAAAGAATACCACTCGGCAAAAATCGTGATGAAATATATTCGTTATCAACTTCCTTGAATATAATGTTTGATCGCTTGCAATACTCGTTTCAACGACAGAAAGAATTCTTGGCCAATGCTTCCCATGAACTTAAGACACCCCTTTTTATGCAACGACTTTTTTTTGACGACGCCTGGTTACGTGATGACTTGCCGGAAGATTTCCAGCGGCAGATTGACATCCAAATACAAAATTGCTACCGCATGGATCGATTAATAAAGAATTTACTGGATCTTTCGGCGCTTGAACTTAAAGATACGTTTGACTCCTGTACTGTTAATCTAACCACGATGGTCAATTCAGTTCTCCAGGATTTTAGCGAAATAATTTTTGCAGCAAATATACAACTCATAGTTGATATTCATCCCAACATTCGCATGCAAGCTGATGAAGAAAAATTAAGACGACTCTTTATCAACATTATCGATAATGCTATTAAGTATAATTCGGATGAAAATGCGGAAATACGCCTTTTTCTAAAAACAGATAAAAACCAGATTTACATTAATGTATTTAATTCTTGTAAAGGGATACCTACAGAGGATCTTAATCTTGTCTTTAATCAGTTTTATAGGGTTGAAAAATCACGTTCAATCAATCTCGGCGGTTCAGGGCTCGGCCTGACTATTGTCAAACGAATTGTTGAGCTGCATAATGGTACGATTTCCATTGAAAATGAACCTTATAAGGGTGTTTGGGTTTATGTCCGGCTACCTCTTTAAAGATCTAATCATGAGCTTACCCAGAACATTTTTTATGTAAAATCACCCCGTACAGGGCTTTTTGTCTTCAATGCTTCAAACTAAACTGATATCGGCAAAACTGTGGTTAAGGAGATCTAAGGACATGCTCAGGCAGAGAACTCTTCTTCTATGACTTTAATCCGTGTAAACTTTCACATATTTGGAAGTAATGGCTGAAAGTATTCCGGGGTAGGTTGGGATAAATTGGATTTCGTCACCGACCTTGAATGAAGTTGTAGATTCGGTAACATCAGCAACCAAATGGTCACTACTGGCCGCTACAATTGTTATATTTGGGTCAAGGGGTGATAAATTGTCAGGGTATATATCCTGCTTTCCGATCGCCAGAATAGCTCTGGTCCTAACTCCCATAGCTTTAATCTTCGGGATTTTTCCAAAAGAATCCCTGGAGATAGAACCTGAGGGTGTTGATTCTTTTTGTTTTAGTTCTATGATTTCAGCAAATAAGTTAATCGGATCCTGAAAAGTTCCCTTTAAATCGGTGAAAATATCCGTATGGCCTAAAAGAATTCCTTCGCCGATTCTTAATTGATTGATTTGTTCAGGAAGCGTGTCGTTTACGATTAAAGCCAAAGAGCTGGTGTTACCTCCTGAGAGTATCTCAAGTTTTATGCCAAGATCTTTTTCAATTTTTGTAGATAAAGATACCAATTCAAGCAATTTTTCGGGAGTTGGCCCAATTCCGCTGATACAATTAAAATTAACCCCCAGTCCCTTTAACCTAACACCTTTTAAGACTCTAATTTCCTTAACCAAATCAAATACATTTGTGGGCAGAACACCTTCTCTCAAGTCACCCAGATCAACCATCAATATGATATCATGCATTTTTTTTTGT
>CAYTNB010000231.1:0-3729 GCA_964439085.1 uncultured Desulfobulbia bacterium
GTTTTTTGCTGCCATACAGGCTGTATCTTTTAGATATTTAACCACCGGGGCAATAACCATCACATATACTCAAGTCATACCGCTGTTGACATATTTTTTCAAACCCTCGATGAGTACAAAACGCCCCAGGGGAATTACCTCACAGGGTAAGCTTCTTACAAAAATCGGATTGTCGCATAAGCCGCCAGAGAGATATAACTTTTTAGGGGAACCGGCGAAACGATAAGCATTGATACCGATGCCCCTGATAAATGAGGCAACGGCCTCTGCCACCGGAGTACCGGAGATAACTGCATCAAAAATATGGCTCATCCCCAGCACCCCGCAGGTGATCGAAAATGTTCGTGCGGGTGGCGGCATTTTCTGATAATCCAAATCGTAATATTTCTCCAGCAGCTCAATCGTAAATCCCATTGAGGCGCCACATTCGGTGTTCCAGCCCATGTCCTGTACCTTGCCGTCGCTAAAACTGATGAATTTTATATCGCGGCTGCCACAGTCAAGCAGGACGTAAGCGTCGTCGTCGATCAGCGTTTCACCACCCCGGGCCAGGGCGATTAATTCATTAACGTATTGGTTGGCGAAACGCTGGCCGTTATGACCTGTGGCAATATCAGCCTGTTTATCAGATTTCAACTCTTTGGTCGCAACGATGATCGGTTTGGCCTGCGGATCATCTGTCTCCAGAAATTTACAATAGGTGGTGCCAAAGTCGGCGAGGATCATGCGTAGGCCCCCGAAAGCTCGAGAAAGGCCTGGATTTTGGCCTTGGCGCTGCCGCTTGTGTGGTAATCAACATCCAAAAACAGGGCCCTGGGGTGCTGATCTGCCAGGAACTTACCCAGGGCGGTTTTGGCACAGAAGGACTGGGCAAAAAAAATTGTGGGGATGGCTGGATTGTAATAACGCTCAAGATTTTCATTGGCCGGAGTCTTGTTTTCCATGCAGCGGGTCCAGCCGTAGATATGGGTAAGGTCGGGGAAGGGGGCCAAGATGGAAAAATCACGGGGCGGTACTCCCCAAAACCCGGCGGTGGGACGGCATTGTGTCGTGTCTGCCGTCGGGGGGGGGCGATGGTCACCTTTTACTCCCTCGGTTATTCGGAGAAATTTATCGGTCAATTTAAGGCCGCTTTGACAAATGGGGAAGCCAAAATCTTCGCTGTCCATGTTTCTTGTTCTTATTACGGGTATATGCAGGTTTTCGGCTAGAATCGTTGAAACATGCAGGGCGCTGTCGCATTTACCTGGCCCTACATCAATATATATAGCATCCAAATCCAGGCGCAGGGCGTTCAGCATTACGGTGCGCAAGATGGCGCAAAAGACCTTGGGCAGGTAAGGTGAGACCCCGTCAATACTATCTGACACCAACTTGGCATCCAAATCGTGAATAATCGCTTTTTGCTTGTTTAAATCCTCAATAACTGCCAGGGGCGGCACCCCGACGATACCTATATTGGGTTGCCTATGTTTTGGCTCCGTGTCAGGCTTTTCTGGCGGCATCTAGATTATACCCTGTCTTGTCTGGCTAGCAGCCAAAGCCCCAGAGGGCAGACAATTAAATACATTAGCCACGAGGCGAGGAGTGGATTTAAGTGCCCGGCCCTGGCCATTGACTGACCGGTACTCCACCAGCTCCAGGCCGCAAAAGCTATGCCGCAGCTTATCGGGATGGCCAGAGCCAGGTTGCGACCCCATTTCTGATGAATAATGAGCAGAATTGGCAGACCTATGCAGACCAGCGGCAGACCTAAAAATATGAACGACAAACGATTATTGAAATTAATCCAGGCCATTTGCTGGTCTTCTCCGGCGGAGCGGGTTTTGTTATATAGCTGGCTGATGGATTGCTCCTCGGACTTATAAATGGGGGCAAAAAAGTCAGCAGGAGTATCGGGTAAATTAAAGGTTGTTTTGTCGAATAATTTAATTGTGTAAAGCGGATCTGCTTTGTGCGATGGCCGCTTGAGTTGGCCCTTTCGGAACGTCCAGATGCCATTTTGCCATTCAGCCTCTTGTGCGGTCAGCATAAAATCCATCTGGAAATCCTGGTTCAACTGGGTATAGGAAAAACTGGTGAATTTGTTTTTATCCAGTCCGGGCCGGATAAATGTATAGATACCGTGCTCGCCTTTGTGATAGATCCGGCCATCTCTTATGGTGCCTTTAGGGGTTTGGTGTCGCACCTCCTCGTACCAGATGCGGTTGGTCTCGGCCTGGGTGGCCGGTAATAGCCATTGGGCCATACTGAGGGCGGTGAGTGTGCAAAAAATGGCGGCGGCGAAGAGGGGGGCGGTGATGCGCATCACACTGATGCCTCCAGATTTCAGGGCCATTAACTCATGGTTGTGATTCAGGATGCCCAGGGTTATTATGCCTGCCAGCAGGATACAGATGGGCTGCAGCATATCGACCATGAAAGGGACTTTCAGAATGAAATATTTCAGAGCCAGACCCATGCTTTTGTGGGCCTCCATGAAATCATCCATCCGCTCGAAGAAATCAACCAGAAAATAGATACTGACCAGGGTGCTGGTTATCAGAATGAAATTCTTGCAGAATTGCTGATATAGGTAGCGGTTCAGGATATTCACGGTGCTTTATTTATTGAAGGAGAGAAGTAAATGTTGGGCAGACATAAAGCCGATGAAGACAAGAAGTACGCCTAGAATATTGCTGGCGCTGAGATAGAAAACCGCCTCTTTGATTTGGCCTATTTTAATGAGCTGGACTGTTTCACGGGTGAATGATGAGAATGTGGTGAACCCACCCAAAAGGCCGGTAAAGATGAAAAGCCGAAATTCTGGGCTCAGGTGGACATTCTCCAGCAAACCCCATAACAAACCAATGAAAAAGGAACCAGTCAGGTTGACCGCCATAGTGCCAGCAGGGAATTCCCCGGCGCTCATCCCCTGTACCAGAACGAAAAGACCGTGCCTTAAGGCGGCTCCCATGCCGCCGCCAATCATTATAAAGAGTATTTCCAGCATTTAGATGGTTTCACCGAATAATTTTCTTCTCAACTTGAGAAACTTGTTAATTGCCGTTATGTTGCAGAACGACTGTTTTTTTGGCCACAGGCTCACTCGGTTCAATACCCCACAGAGGGGGTACACAGACAACTGCGGACAACTGCTTTCTTGGGGGCGCAGGTAAGCGTAGACTCCGGATGGGGTGCAGCTGAATAGTTACCCGAAAATGTACGTTCTTAACTGAGATTATTTATGCCTATTGTTAAATATATTACGGTTACTGCTCCGGAGCCCAGTTTGCGGGATAACAGCGCAGATATTGATCGCTTGAAGAATGCTTTGCGTGAAAAGGTTTCCGGCCACTCTCTGGTTGTGCCTTTTGCTCAAGTGTCTAATGTGGCAGCTGGATTTCGTCAAGCAAAATTTTCAGGTACGGCGGTGCTTAACGAGGCCTGCGAGCACCTGGAACTTGTTGATTTTGTCAAAAGTCCAGGGCCATTAGCGGCGATGGCTCTTGATCTTGGCACTACCCATCTTGAGGCATCCTTGCTGGATTTGGTTGATGGCAAGGTCTTGGCCAGAGCTAATCTGCAAAATTCTCAGATTCAATTTGGCGATGATGTCCTGAGCCGTATTCATTACGCCGCCAGGCCTGGTGGACTGGCTAACCTGCATCAACTTATTATTGCTGATATAAAAAAATTGGTGTTGGAACTTGCTGAACAGGCTGGCCTGCATAACAATGATGTTCGTGC
>CAYTNB010000232.1:0-3697 GCA_964439085.1 uncultured Desulfobulbia bacterium
AATCCCGTCATCCCCGCGCAGGCGGGGATCCATAACATATTGAAACTACTGGATTTCCGCTTCTGCGGGAATGACAAAGAATAAGAGAATTATAGTTCTTACGAGTCCATCAAAATTAATTTTCGCAGGAAACATTAATAATATCAAGAAGAAAATACAGTAACCTGATGTCTTGCAGGTAAATTTATAACGCCACAGGCAAACACAGGCAATGGCCGGCTTTTTTTGTATTTGCCGCTTCATTTTAATATGTCTATACTCTTGACATGTGAGATTAATTAATTTAGAATGCTTAGCTTTCCATAGGATGGGGCTGTGGTACCTTTTAATTTACATAAATTGGGCAGGAGAAGAAGTTTTGGCAAATCATAAATCAGCATTGAAAAGAAACAGGCAGAGTCAGGTGCGCAGACTGCGGAACCGGGCCAATAATAGTAGAATGAAAAACGCTATTAAGGCGGTTGATGCGGCTATTGCCGAACAGTCAGTTGATGGGGCTCAGGCGGCTTTAAAAGCGGTTATTCCTATAATTGATGGAAATGCTGTGAAGGGTGTTTTGCATAAGAAAAATGCCTCTCGCAAGGTGTCACGTTTGACCAAAAGGGTTAACGTCTTTGTCACCTCTGTGCAGGCGCAAGCATAGATATATAGATTGAATGTAACGTAATGGTATCGTTGTTATACGATAAAAGGGGAATCTCTGGCGATGGTCGTAAGGTCACGGGCAGGGGAGGTAATGTCTGAATATTTTCATGTTGGATTGTTAGGGTTTGCGTTCGCATGTGACAAGTCATGCCGCAGGCCAGTTATTTTTCTGTCTCTGTTGCGTAAAATTGATATTTTAGAGCCATGTGGCCTTGTGAAAGGGCTTCATGGCTTTTTTTTTGTGTAATTCCTGGGAGTATTCCTGAGCAGTTATTTTTTCGATTAGTAAAAAAAACATGATTAAACCCAATTTAGACGAATTTAAAAAAATGGCCGAACAGGCTGGATTAGTAGCGGTTTGCCGGGAAATTATTGCCGATTTGGATACGCCGCTCACCGCCTTTGCCAAGGTTGCCAGTGGCCAAAAATATGCTTTTTTACTGGAGAGTTTGCAGGGCGGGGAAAAATGGGGGCGTTATTCATTTATAGGTATTGAACCGCTGGCGGTATTGAGCAGCCGTGGGGATGAAATTGCTGTACGCCGGGGTGAAGAGAACAAAAATTTTAGAGGGGATCCAATTATCGCCCTCAAAGATATGCTGGCCTCATTCGGGCCTTGTGATACTTCTTATCTGCCTAGATTCTTTGGCGGAGCTGTGGGCTATATGGGTTATGACATGGTGCGGTTCATGGAGGAATTGCCCAACGAGAACCCGCCTTTGGACTTCCCTGATTCCTCATTTATGGTGCCCAAGATTGTTCTAGTCTATGACAATATTCGCCAAACCATCGCTATTGTTAATTGTGTGCCAATTGCGCACGAGCTTGGTCGTACCGCTGGTGAGGGAACGGATCATGAAAAGCTGTATAGCGAGGCGTTGGCTGACATAGAGCGGGTGGATAAACTTTTGAGGCAGCCGCTGCCGAAGGATCTGACGATGGACTCGTCTGAGCCGGCAGCCAGGCATGAATTTTCCTCCAATATGTCTGCATTGGAGTTCAAGGATATGGTCGCCAGGGCCCAGGAGTATATTCTAGCTGGTGATGTTATCCAGGTTGTGCTATCCCAGAGGTTCCATAGTAAAACCAATTTGAACCCCTTTACCCTTTACCGGGCTCTTCGGCATATCAATCCCAGTCCGTATCTTTTTTATGTGCAGTTGGAGGATGTTATCCAGATAGGTTCATCACCTGAGATTCTTGTTCGTTTGGAGGATGGTGATGTTGAGGTTCGTCCCATTGCCGGAACCCGTAAACGTGGGAAAACTGAGGCCGAGGATTTGGCTCTGGAACGGGAGCTTTTGGCTGATCCCAAGGAACGGGCTGAACATCTGATGTTGGTGGATTTGGGCCGCAACGATTTGGGGCGGGTATGTCGTTATGGTACCGTTGAGACCTGTGATCTGATGGTGGTAGAACGATATAGTCATGTTATGCATATTGTTTCTGGCGTGCATGGTGAATTACGCTCGGGATTGGATCAATTTGATGTGCTAAAGGCTTGTTTCCCTGCTGGTACGGTAAGTGGAGCGCCAAAAATTCGGGCCATGGAAATTATTGAGGAATTGGAAGCAGAACGCCGCGGTCCATACGCCGGGGCGGTGGGCTATTTTGGGTTCTCCGGTAATATGGATATTTGTATAACTATTCGAACATTTGTTATGTGCGGTGATGATTTGTGGGTGCAGGCCGGGGCTGGGATTGTATCCGACTCTGATCCGCAAACTGAATTTGAAGAAACAATTAATAAGGCCATGGGATTGCGAAAGGCGGTTGAATTGGCAGAGAAAGGGTTGTAAAAGTGATTGTTATAATTGATAATTATGATTCCTTTACCTATAATATCGTCCAAACCATCGGCGGCTTTGGGCACGACGTGAAGGTGTTTCGTAATGACCGGATTACTTTGGCTGAAATTGAGGAGTTGCGACCAGATCGCCTGCTAATATCACCGGGACCATGCACTCCGGCAAAGGCTGGCATATCAGTGGCGGCGATTAAACATTTTGCCGGTAAGCTCCCTATTCTGGGAGTCTGCCTGGGGCATCAAGCCATTGGTGAGGCCTTTGGTGGTAAGGTCATCAGGGCTGGGCGAATCATGCACGGCAAGACCAGTATGATTGAGCACGACGGTAATGGGGTATTTGCAGGACTCTCGAACCCATTCGAGGCCATGCGCTATCACTCTCTGGTAGTGGCAGATGATCTCCCCGACTGCTTGACCATCACGGCTCGCACCGTCGAAGGCGAACTGATGGGACTTCGCCACAAGACCCTCCCTATAGAAGGCGTGCAGTTTCATCCAGAATCAATAATGACCCCGGACGGTGTCCAACTTCTTAAAAATTTTGTTGAAAACTAATTAGCCATGATTAAGGAAGCAATTATCCAGATAGTAGAGGGCAAGGATCTCACCGAAAACGAGATGGTTGCGGTGATGAATGAAATTATGACCGGTGTCTGTACTGATGCCCAAATAGGCGCTTTCATTACGGCTCTGCGGATGAAGGGGGAGACTGTAGCGGAAATTACCGGCGCCGTCAGGGTAATGCGTGAAAAGGCGGTGACCATCGACGCTGGTGCCGCCAATGGTGTGCTGATGGATATAGTCGGAACGGGAGGAGATGCCTCCGGCACCTTTAATGTCTCCACGACCAGTGCCTTTGTTGTAGCCGGGGCCGGGGTACTGGTGGCTAAACATGGTAATCGCTCCATCTCCAGCCATTGCGGCAGTGCTGATGTTCTGGAGGCCTTGGGGGTTGATTTGGGGATGAGCCCTGAACAAATTGGTTTTTGCGTCAGGCAAGTTGGCATTGGCTTTATGTTTGCGCCCATGATGCATGGCGCCATGAAATATGCCATTGGCCCCAGGCGTGAGATTGCGATCAGGACAATCTTTAATATTCTTGGGCCGTTGACTAATCCCGCTGCGGCCAACACCTATTTACTAGGAGTGTACGAAGCAGATCTCACCGAGAAGATTGCCTGGACGCTGCATAATTTTGGGGTAAGACGGGCCTTGGTGGTCTGTGGGGACGGTAATATCGATGAG
>CAYTNB010000233.1:0-3685 GCA_964439085.1 uncultured Desulfobulbia bacterium
TAGTAATGGCCGCACCATATTTAGCAGTAGCATTAGTTCCATTGCCAGATGTATAAATTATTTCACCAGCAGTCCCGGTCCAGGCGGATTCGCTCATCTGCAATTCAAGTAATTCACCACTCAAATCATTTTTTAAAATCGTCGTTAGATAGGCAGGAGTACAGCCTCCACCAGTATCCTCACATTTGTAGATTTTATAGTCAGAGGTATCGGTATTAATATCTCCCCAGGTCAAATCAACTTCACCCTCCGAGATGGGATCAACATTCAGATTCACTGCCATTGCCGCCGTGGGGTAGACATTACCACAATCACTTACTGCCTCCCACCCCTCAATATTGTTATACACTCGAATCCGATAGCTGTATGGCTCATTACTATTTGCTGCAAGTTCACAAGTAGAGGTATCACTATAGGCGTTGTTAGGCAAGGATAGAACTGCCAATTGACTAAAATTACTGCAATTAGCACCAGTGCAGCGAAGAACCTCAATACCTTCGGAGCCAATGGCGGTATTATTCCAGGATAGATCAATTTGAGTGGTATTTGTTGTGCTGGCGTTACACCCAGGCAGAGGCGGCACCGAGGTCTGCGTATCCACCTCCACAGGGATTGAGCTGATGCCACCCTTCATGGCCTGAATGCGGTAACAATAATTGCCACCCTGTGTTAAGCCGCTGTCCATAAAGCTGGTTTCATCAGGGTTCGACATATATATATTGTTATACGCCCCGCCGGATGCACAAGTTCCATCCTTACGCCAAATATAAAACGAATCCTCAGCGGGACTATTATCATCCCAACTCAAATCAACCGTACTATAGCGAGGTACCGCTGTAAAATTCCCAGGGGCCTGCATAGTATTACTTTCGGCCTTTATAACCAGGTAATCTTTGTTACCAGCTGCGTTTACAGTATAACCAGCAAGGTACATCTCGCCCAGTGGATTTACCGTCATGGCATTAACCCCATCAGCAGCATTGGCAACGCCATTATATAGAGTTGAACCGGTTAGAGTTCCACCACCGTCATAACACACGGCCAGAATATCGGTATTAACGCCGTTATCGGTATTACCCGCCAGACAAATATCACCATCCAGGTCTATGGCCATGGAAACCAGAAAGTCATCCGCCACATCACGGTCCAGAGTTTTTGCCCAGACCAGATTACCAAGAACATCATAACGTCTGACGTGAAAATCGACACTGCCAGTGGTCGTGGTAAGCATGCCAGCAACCAACACTTCATTGGCTCTGGCATCATAACTTAGACTCATCGCCTCATCATAACCAAAGCCGTCACCACCGATAGTCTTCGTCCAGAGAGGCTTGGCCGTGCCATCGACATTACCATCCCTAGCATACTTGGCAAAATACATATCAGAGTTACCTGCGCCATTGAAAATATAACCCGCCACATAGACATCTCCTGCCGCATCGGTGGTAACGGCATTCAATCCGTCATTACCATAACCACCGTCAAGAATCATAGTCCAAATAACGCTGCCATCGACACCAGATAATTTCCGCAAAAACATATCATCATCCGTACCATTATTAGTACGACCACTTACCAGCACATCCCCGGCCACATCGAAAGCCACATCACTGGGATAATCTCCGGCACCACCGTCAAAGGGCAGAGCCCCTGGCCAGGCCTCACTACCATCGGCAAGATATTTCACGACATAAATATCATCATTATTAGCGGCATTCTTGCCATAACCCACGACAACATTGGCACTACCATCGCTTGCGGAATCAACCGCATCTGCTCGGTCATCACCACCACCGGGACCACTGTATTGAGCCATCCATAAAGCCCCATAATTATGGGCAAAATCGAGATTATTTGGGTCTGGTCCGGTAGCAGCAAACTTAAGGCTGAATATATCGTTGGTATTGGCCGTTCCGCCGCTGTACAGGGAAGAGTAACCGGCAAGAAATACATCACCGACACTGTCCACCGAAATACAGCGCGCCTTATCATTCTCGTTGGAAGGATCATCGTAACGATGTGACCATAATTCCGTCAACGGATCAGTATGATTAATTTTGGCAGTGTAATAATCAAACTGACCACTGAGAGAATTACTTTTACCAGTCACCACGGGGTTATTATCCGGACCTGCGGCAATTGCGTTAGCCTCATCACTACTGTTATCGGGGCCGTTATAAATATACAGCCATGAAGGACTTACCGGATTATACATATTGGTAAAGCCACCCACCGCATCGGTGTAGCCGGAATAATCACCCGTAGCCCTTTTCTTTGTTCTCACCCGGTACAAATAACGAGTCGTGGGGCTTAGGGTAATATCTTTATAGACCTGGGCTGGCGAGGTAAGGGTATCAGCCGGGAAACAGGCAAGTTCGCTGAAATCCTGACAGTCATAGCCCATACAACGCTCTACGCAAAAATCGTCATCACTTACCACTGGCGAATTATCCTGCCAGGCAAGATCTATTTCATTTTCGGAGACAAGGGAGGCGCTAAGGGCAGTGGGAGGATTAACCAGACCGCGATCATAGTCCACCACATAATAATCATAGTCAAAGGGGTTATTGATTGTAAATGTATCACTAGTCTGAACAGGATTGGGGAAAGCTGACTCCACCGTGAGAGAATTAACATTATTACTGACAATACGACGATTTTCGCCCTTATTGGCACCGCTGGTCATCAAGACATAATAAGATTTCCATTGGTCAGCAAGCCAGTTGATTTTACTACCATCAGTGATGGTGTAATTATCACCCGCCGCCTCTGTTGCGGAACCGGTGTCAAAATTGGTCTGCGCTCCTGACCAACCAGTAATAAAGACACTACCATTGACTGAGACGGACAGAGCAACAGCCACCTGTACGGACTGCTGGATACCTCCCAGAGGGCCGTCATGCAAGTCATGCCAGAGCAAATGGCCGTTGCTCTGATAATATTTTAAGGTCAACAAATCTTTATTACCAGAAACTCCATCTTCAGTATATCCGGTAACATAAAGTCCGCCAGCACCATCACCGGTAATAGCCATAGGAATATCCTTCTGTGCCGTACCGGGAGAATCATATACCTGCTGCCAGAGTAGAGAACCGTCACTGCCAGCATATCCAGCCGTATAAAAATCATCCATGCCATCGTTATTAAAAGTAGCGCCAGTTACAAATACATCACCACTAGCATTATCAAGCCAAAGGCCGTGCGGGATATTTTGTTCCCCGCCACTATATACTACGGGAGCCGCCCAAAGAGCTGTAGCACCGCCGCTGCCGTCCCCATAAGCCCCGTATTTAATGGTAAGCATATCCTTTCTGGTCACCGTGGTAACATAGCCGCTCACCACGACATTATATGACGGATCAACAGCAACAAACAACCCCCGGTCATCGCTGCTGTTAACACCGCCATTATCACCGTCATGGATGGCCCGCCACTGTTCAACGCCACCAGAATTGAATTTCAAGGTCAAAATATCAAAATTTTGTATACCGCCGCCATGATCCACCCAAGTATAACCAGTTGCCACGACAAAATCGTCATCAGGAATACCGGGAGTATCATTGCCTGTGGCAATACTGGTAAAACGGTCATCGGCCCCATTACCAGCATCAAAATTTACAACACGAATAAAGGAGCCATCGGCAGCCAATTTAATAATCATGGCATCATCCGTCATTGCAGGGCC
>CAYTNB010000234.1:0-3640 GCA_964439085.1 uncultured Desulfobulbia bacterium
CTACTACCTTTGAGGGCAGCAACTTTATTACGGAATTAGGCTGCTAAATAATTACAGATTTTAAAGCAAAATGTCATTAAACGAATCTACTTCTGACTACGAACTGGTTGAAAAACTTCAAAAGGGAGATCTGGAGGCATTCGACCAGATCTTTAATAAGTATGGAGACCGGTTGTTCGGATTTGCTTTAAACTATTTAAAATCAAAAGAAGAAACTGAAGGTCTCGTTCAGGATGTTTTTCTTAAGATTTGGGAAAACAGGAAAAACCTGAAAAAGGAATCCTCCTTAAAATCTTATCTTTTTACTATTGCTTACCATAACATGTGCGGTCTTTTCAGAAAAAAACAAAATCTGGAAAAATTTGAAAGGGAAATTGGATTTACTAAAAACCAATCAGTTGACATGGAAGAACAGTTAGAATACAAGTCAACATTAGAACACGTGGACCAACTAATTGATAAACTACCGGAGAAGCGAAAGATAATATTTATTAAAAGCCGCAAAGAAGGAAAAAGCACAAAGGAAATTGCGGATGAAATGAACCTCGCGCCCGGTACAGTAGATAACCAAATATCGAAAGCTTTAAAATTCCTGCGGAAAAACTTATCTGATAAAAACTTCGCCGTTTTACTATTCTTTGCTATTTTTATTCAATAAAACATATTCTTACAAGAGCCTAACACTAAGCATTTTTGATTTTATTTTGTGAAAAAAAAAAAAAGTTCATTTTTTTTAGTGAGATTTTACTTTGTCGTGGCTACTACTTAAAGAGGAAAAGAAATTATTGATTTCCATAGATTAATAGTTTAGTTAAAATAGTTAAAAATCCTCCTTGAAATACAGGAGGATTTTAAAAATTAAAATGAATGATTCAAACATTTGATATTGAAAAATTGCAACGTTTTATTAAAGGGGTTTCCAACGATGAAGAAACTCAATATATCTATTCTCTTTTTTCTGACGATGAAGAAAAGGGAGAATTTAAGCAACACATTCGGAAGGAATTTAATGAGTACCTTAATAATCATCCGGAAGAAAACCACAACCTCTCTTATTTGCTCGACCGTATCCATCATACCATTCATAAAAACGACAACCTTAAAAAACAAACAGTGGTAAAAAGAATTTATCGTTGGTACTCAGTTGCTGCTGCTGTGTTATTAATTCCAATATTGATAGTTGGAACTATTTGGTTTGCGGAGCATAACCAGCAGGAACCAATCCTAACAGAAAACCCGGTAACTTCTACCTTGTTTGCACCACTGGGTTCACGTATTAGTTTTTCTTTACCCGACGGCACCAAAGGATGGCTTAACAGCGGTTCGTCGCTTGAGTATCAACTTCCTTTCAGTAATAACCGGCAGGTTGCCGTTAAAGGCGAAGCCTGGTTCGATGTGGCTCACGATGCCAATCATCCCTTTGAAGTTGCTGTGGAAAACTCAAAAGTGAAAGTTTTGGGAACAAAATTTAATTTGGAAGCATATCCGGAGGAAGATCATATTGAAGTGGTTTTGGAAGAAGGAAAAGTTGAATTTTTTACGCCGGGACTTTTATCGGGCATTGAAATGAAACCAAATGAACGCTTGGTATTTATAGATGGTGCTATAAATATTAATGTAACAGAGGCTTGCAAATTTACTGCATGGAAAGAAGGAAAACTTGTATTCCGGGGTGACACAATGTCTGAAGTAGCACGGCGTATCGGACGGTGGTACAATGTATCTGTGGAAGTGGATGACAAGGAATTAGAAAAGTACGTTTTTCGCGGAACTTTTCAGGATGACTCGCTTGAAGAGGTACTCCGCTATTTAAGTATGACATCGCCAATTCGTTACCGGATTATTGAACGAAAACTGCTGGATGACGGGACAATTCAAAAAAGGAAAGTACTATTGTACAAGAGAAATATTTAACAATCTAATTAAAACTTAAATATTATGAAACCAAGAGAAGGACCTTAATTTTAATGAAACAAAAAAAGGAAATCGCTCCAACGATTTCCTTAAAAAAAACTTTTTAAATTTTTTTTTAACTTTTAATATTACAAATTTATGAAAAAAATTGAATTTTTTTATGAATGTGATTTCCATTATTTAAAGAAAACATTCAAAATCATGCGAATTACTGTATTCTTACTAATCGCTACAATCCTTCAAACCTTCGCAAGTGATACTTATTCTCAAAGCACCAGGCTTTCCCTCCATTTTTCAAATACTAAATTGGTGGATGTTATGGATGAGATTGAAGAGTTATCAGAGTTCTACTTCCTTTTTAATGAAAAGCTGATTGAAACGGATCGGGAAGTTTCCATGTCTGTTAATAATCAGAGAATTGATAAAATACTTGATAAGCTTTTTAGTGAAACCGATGTGATTTATACCATAGCCGATCGGAAAATCATTCTGGCACCCTCGTTCTTGTCTGAAGGTCATCAACAGCAAAAAACAATCACCGGAACCGTAACCGATGATTTCGGGCAACCACTGCCAGGTGTAACCGTGGTAGTAAATGGAACCACTATAGGAACGGTTACCAACGTTGATGGAAATTATTCTTTAGGCAATGTCCCATCTGATGCAACGCTTGTATTTTCGTTTGTTGGAATGAAAACTCAGGAGATACTAATTTCTGGGAAAACAAATATCAATGTAATTATGGTCGAAGAGGCCATTGGCATTGAGGAAGTAGTAGCCATAGGTTATGGTTCGATAAAAAAAGCAGACCTCACGGGTGCAGTATCTGTTATTAAGGCAGATGATTTTAAAAACATAACAGCACTTTCTGTAGGCAATGCTATGCAGGGCCTGGTGCCGGGAGTAAATATCCGTTCCAGTGGCAACATTGGCAGCGAGCCTGTTGTGGAAATCAGGGGCCTTGGGAATTTCACAAATAATAACCCTTTATACGTTATAGATGGCTTGCCAACTACCGGCAACCGGGATTTCAATGTTAATGATATCAAATCCATACAGATATTGAAAGATGCCTCGGCAGCTGCTATTTATGGTTCGCGTGCTGCCAACGGCGTAATAATCATTGAAACGAAAAAGGGGGTTTCGGGCGAAATGAAAGTTAATTACACCGGGAAAGTCAGCATTGACAATTTGCCAATGATGGACCTTATGGGCAGGGACGAATGGATTAAGATTACAACCCTGGCTTATGAAACAGCTATTGCTGATGGCGTCCGGGGTGTTAAATCAGTGCCAAACTGGATGGGTGGCAATACAGACTGGAACAAAGAAGTTTTCCGCACCGCAGTGGTACAAGACCATAACCTTTCTTTCTCGGGGGGTAGCAAAAGCGGGGATTACCTGGTTTCAATGAACTATTTTGATAACCCGGGGACAGTTTATGGGGCATCATTGAACCGTTACAGTTTCCGTGTCAACACAGAAGGCAGGAAAGGGATTTTCACAATTGGCGAGAACCTTGCCATCAGCAACACATTTGTTGAGAAAGAAAATCCTGGCTGGTCAAAACATATAGATGTTTTAAGGATGCTGCCAATTATCCCGGTTTATGATAAAAATAATTTCGGGGGCTATGGCTATGGGGATGAAGCAACTGCCCGTACGTTTGGCACTAACCCGATCGGTTCCGAAGATTTAATGATTACCACCGGTGAGAACTTACGCA
>CAYTNB010000235.1:0-3611 GCA_964439085.1 uncultured Desulfobulbia bacterium
GGACCAATGGATCATGGTTATGGAGGAGGCTCATAAACAGGGGATGCGTACCACGGCAACGATGATGTTCGGGCATGTGGAGACCATGGTGGAACGCTTTGAACACCTGAGCCGTCTGCGGGATTTGCAGGACAAAACCGGCGGTTTCACAGCCTTCATCCCCTGGCCCTTTCAGCCAGATAACACGGCGCTCTCCCATATCCCCAAGACCAGCGCCTTTAACTATTTAAAGATGCTCGCCATTAGCCGTATCTTTTTGGATAATTTTGATAATATTCAGGCCTCTTGGGTAACGCAGGGTGGTCAGGTAGCCCAGCTTTCCCTTTACTTTGGGGCAAATGATTTCGGTAGCACCATGATTGAGGAGAATGTGGTGGCGGCGGCCGGGGTCAGTTTTCGTTTAAATGAGGGTGAGATTAAACGTTTGGTTGAAGGGGCAGGCTATGCGCCCAGGCAGCGTTATATGGATTATAGTCAGGTATGATTGAGACTGATAATAAAAAAAGCGTTTTGTTTCGAGCGCCATTTGTAGTGCCGGTAAGCGGCTCGATCATTACCGACGGCGCTGTGCTGGTGCTTGGCACAGAGATTGCGGCAGTCGGTCGATATGCCGATTTGCAGGGGCAGGGTGCCAGGCTCGTAGATCTTGAACAACGAATCCTAACCCCGGCCCTGATCAATTGTCATACGCATCTTGAATTATCTTCTCTGGCCGATATGGGGCGTGATAAGGGCTTTGTTACCCAGGATATTACGGTCTGGATCAGAGCACTTTTACAGCGGCGGGCAAGCGCTGAAGGTGATGTTGAGAAAGAGGCTGCAACTCTTGCCATAGAGGAGATGCAGGCCGGTGGGGTAGTTCTTGCCGCTGACATTGGTAATTCTCCGGCCAGTCCTGTAATTGATAATGGCACCAGTCTGGAGATTGACTTCTTTCTGGAATTTCTGGGTTTGAATCCAGCGATACTTGACGTTTTTCGGGATAGGTTGGCGGGATTGGATATGCCTTGCACCGCTCATGCACCGCATACCACCCATCCAGAAATGATTCGGTTTCTTAAACAGAGATCATTGTCTCTTGGCAATAAGTATCCACTTCATGTGGCTGAATCAGCAGCTGAAATACAATTTTTACAGGATGGGAATGGCCCTTTCAGGGATTTTATTGTTGAGCGTTTGGGCCGGGCAGATTTATTCGAGGCGCCGGGCTGTGGAGCGGTTGAGTATCTTGATCGTTTGGGGGTGGTGGATGCCGATACCATCTGTGTACATGCTGTCCATATCTCCGCAGTTGAGGCGGATTTGTTGGCTAAACGCCGTGCCAAGGTTTGTTTATGTCCAGGGAGTAATCGTGTATTGGGGGTTGGCAAGGCAAAGCTTGCTGTACTTTTGGACAAAGGGATTAAGCCGTGTCTTGGCACCGACAGTCTGGCCAGTAATGAGGAACTTAATCTGTGGCGTGAGATGCACATTTTGCAGGAAGACCATCCCGGCGTGGATCCGGCGGCTATCTTTGCGATGGCCACAAATAATGGTGCCATTGCTATGGGACGTCAGAAACTAGGTTCTCTTGATGCTGGCAAGGATGCCAAAATATTGGCCGTGAAATTCAAAAATTTACGAGCGGACGAGGTGTATTCCTATCTGGTTAACATTGGTAAACCAGATTTGATCCGGCCGGAGGCGGGCAATGTCTAGCCTTATAAAAATCGGGATGGTGAATTTTATCAATACCGCTCCACTCTATGAGGTATGGAAGGAAAGACGGACAATCACACCCAGACCGAATTGGCAGGTGGTGGAGGGGCCACCCTCCGAACTGAACTGGCGCATAGGGGCGGCGAGACTGGATATGGGCTTTATTTCTTCACATGAGTACGCCCAGCATCCGGGGGACTACCGGATTTTAAGTGATCTCTCGATCAGTGCCGATGGTCAGGTGGGCAGCGTCTTTTTGTTCTCCGAAGTGCCTGTGCAAGAACTGGATGGTGAGGTGGTGGATTTAAGTCCATTCTCTCAGACCTCCAATAGTCTAATCAAAATTATTCTGGAGGACTTCTATCAGATCAAGCCCCTTTATCGAGCTAAATCTGTGCTGGGTGATCCGGCCCGGCGGGCCGTATTGGCTATCGGTGATTTGGCCCTGCGCCTACAGCAGGAAGGGCGTTACCGGGAAGTCCTTGATTTAAGTATGGTCTGGCGGCAGCATACTGGACTGCCCTTCGTTTTTGCGGTGTGGGTAGTGCGGGAGGATAGTCTGCAGAGAGACCCTGGTGAAGTTTGTGCCATTCATGAGGAGCTGCGCCGATGTGTCAGTGAGGGACATCGCCGCTTATCAGAAATTAGTGCTAGAGTAGCGCCCAGGATTCCCATGTCGGCAGCAGATTGCTATGAATATCTTCAAAAAATTGAGTATGATCTTCAGCCTGCCAAAATATCTGGCCTTGAAACCTTCTATCAATATTTATTGCAGCGTGGCGAGGCGGATAATGCTGCCTTGCCACTCAAAATTGTAACTACTCAGTTAAGGCAAGAAATTATCCCAAACTCAGGAACGTAACTGTTCAGATGTACTTCATATTCGTTCATTTAGGGGTTCGAAGCATACTGGTGCTATTCGAGAAGGCCTAACACCCCACGAGGGGGTATCGGAGTCTACGCTTACCTAAGTACCTTATAAATTCTTTTCTAAAAAACAGGTAAGCGCAGAACCCGAGAAAATAATCTGTCAGCTACTGATATGGTTGGCACTCGTAACACATTGAAATGACGACTAATTATTTGTCAACCATCAGACATTCTGGATGGCTCCCAACATCGTTACAGGGTGTCATCCATGAAGTCTAAATGGGCGAAGATGGAGTGTTGCGAATAGTTACTTAAATTTTATAATTAATTGGGCATTATGCAGACACCGGAAGAAAAGAAAATTTTTCCCTGACAAATATTTTCTTTTCTTCCGGTGTCTGCATAATTAATTGGGCATTATGCAGACACCGGAAGAAAAGAAAATATTTGTCAGGGAAAAATTTTCCTCAATTAGCAAACGCTATGACTTGGTTAATTCACTTGTCAGTTTTAAAATAGATCACTATTGGCGGTGGGTTACAACTCGGGAGTTGCGGCCTTTTCCGGAAGGCCCGGTGCTTGATCTCTGTGCCGGAACTCTACCCCTGTCACTGGAGTTAACTCGCCAAGCCCCAAAACGGCAGGTAATGGCCATCGACTTCTGTGAGGATATGATCCGGGCAGGGGTCAAGGATTTGCCGACGGATAACAGACGGCAGCGAATTATGCCTGTTTGTGGCGATGGTGAGGAAATTCCCGCCCTTGATAACAGCTTCTGGGGTTGTACAGTGGCCTTTGGGGTGAGAAATCTTGCCCGACCGGAAAAGGGCTTGGCCGAGATGTGCCGGGTTCTAAAGCCGGGTGGCAAATTGCTTGTTCTAGAGTTTTCCAGACCCACTAATTTTCTGGTCAGGCCTCTATATTTCTTCTACCTTAATAAGGTATTGCCAATGGTGGCCGGATTGGTATCCGGTGACAAGGAGGCCTATGATTATTTGGCTTCTTCCATCGCCAAATTTCCAGACCCTGAAAACTTTTTGAAT
>CAYTNB010000236.1:0-3605 GCA_964439085.1 uncultured Desulfobulbia bacterium
GCATCTGCGTCATGCACCCGAATATGGGCGACAAGGTAACCTTTGGGCATGCAAATAATCCTTATATTTCTGTGTGCTGCGTAGCTTTAACACAATATAGTCCGATCCGGGCAGATTTACAGCCGCTTGCTCATCAGCAGAAAACCTTCGCGCGCCTTGAACCCGGCGCGGGTATAAAGCCGCTGCGCAATGTCGTTGGTACGCTCTACCCGCAGGTGGAGCACCTTGACCCCGGCCTCGGCCAGCGCCTTTGGCAGGCTGATCAGGATTTCACCGGCAATGCCACGACCACGCACCGCGGGGCGCAGGTAAATCTCGTCGACAAAGCCCTCCATGCCACCAAATTCCAGCGACCAGCCAAAGGTGACAATCACATATCCCATCGGCGCACGGGACGGGCCAATCAGATAGGCAGCCCCGTGCGGAATGCCCTCCAATAGCGGGGCAAGCGCCGCATGTCGGGCCTCATCGGTACTGGTCAGGCCCACCTCGGTATGCGAGGCAGTGACCAAGGCGCAAAGCCGGTCAAGATCGCTGGTGCTGGCCAGATGCAGCGCGGCGCTCACAGGCTGGCCAACCGGTTGGTAAGCAAGGTAAAAAACCCATCCGCATCCACGTCACCAAGGAAGGTGGCATTGGGTGTACGATCCGTGACGCCCCACCAGTCAGCGACCGTCATGCCAAGGGTAAGCGGCGAGGCGGTTTCGATTTCCACGTTGATAAAGCGCCCGGTGAACAGGCCGGGCTGGATCAGATAGGCGGTGACGCACGGATCATGCAAAGGCGCGCCGGGGCTGGCGTATTTCTCGCGGTCGAAACGCTCAAAAAAATCAGTCATTTGTGCGACAGCAATGCCCACAGGGGTACCCAACGCGCGAAACGCATCATTGCGCGTCTTGGTCACCAGCACCTTATGGGTGACATCCAGCGGAACGACAACAATCGGAACACCAGATTTAAACACAATATCAGCAGCTTGCGGATCGACATAAATGTTGAATTCCGCCGTTGGGGTGATGTTGCCAACCGCAAAATAGGCGCCGCCCATCAACACAATTTCCTGCACTTTGGCGACGATATCGGGGGCCTTCTGAAAGGCCGCCGCGATGTTGGTCAGCGGTCCCAGGGGGCAAAGTGTGACGCTATCCGCAGGATGTTCCCGCAAGGTTTCTATAATGAAATCAACGCCGTGCCCCTTGGTCAGTGTCATAGTGGGGTCTGGCAGGTCCGGCCCGTCCAGCCCGGTTTTGCCGTGCACATGCTCTGCAGTTACCAGCGGGCGATCTAATGGCGCATCGCACCCTGCATAGACCGGCATATCCGTGCGCCCGGCCAACTCGCAAATGATACGGGCGTTTCTCTGGGTCAGGGCCAGCGGCACATTGCCGGCCACGGCGGTGATGCCCAGAACCTCGATTTCCTCCGGGCTGGCCAGCGCCAGAAGGATCGCCACCGCGTCATCCTGCCCCGGATCGGTGTCGATGATGATCTTGCGTGCGCTCATGTCTGCCCCTCGCGTTCATCGCGTTTCACTGCATCCCACAGCGCATCCATTTCTTCAAGATCGCTGTCCAGCGGGGTTTTGCCGATATCCGCCAGCCGCGCTTCGACCGACCCAAACCGGCTGATGAACTTGGCGTTGGTGCGCCGCAGCGCCGCCTCGGGATCGACCCCCAGATGCCGCGCCAGATTGGCCATCACAAACAACAGATCGCCAAATTCCGCTTCCATCTGGTCGGCGTCATGCAAATCCCGCGCCTCGACCAACTCCCCCGCTTCTTCAACGATCTTGTCCAGCACCGCCCCGGTATCGGGCCAGTCAAACCCCACCCGCGCCGCACGTTTTTGCAGCTTTAGCGCCCTGAGCAACGCCGGCAAATTACCCGCCACGCCGTCCAGCGCGCCAACTTGCGCCTTGCCCGCCCGCTCGGACGCTTTGATCGCTTCCCAGTCGCGGGTCTGTTGATCCGCCGATTTGTCGCGGGTCGCGCCCCCAAAAACATGCGGATGACGCGCCACCATCTTGTTGCTGATGTCGCGTATCACCGACTGCAGGGTAAAATACCCGGTCTCTTCGCCCATCTGCGTGTGATAAATCGTCTGCAGCAACAAATCGCCCAATTCGCCTTGCAATTCACCCCAGGCACCGCGCTCGATCGCATCGGCAACCTCGTAAGCCTCTTCAATGGTATAGGGCGCGATCGACGCAAAATCCTGCTCGATATCCCACGGACACCCAGATTTTGGGTCGCGCAAACGGCGCATGATTTCCACCAGCCGCTCGATACCGGCGTTCTGGTCATGGATCAGTGGGTTTTCTGGCATTGCAGCGACCTTCATTCCGGTGTCAGATGCATCAATCCTCAATGCAGGCTCAGGAGTCCAGCCCATGCCCATCGTCAACCGTATCGCTGATTACGCCGCCGACATGACCGCGTGGCGTCAACATCTGCACAAAAACCCGGAACTGGGGCTGGATTGCGTAAAAACTGCCGCGTTTGTGGCCGAACGGCTGCGTGAATTTGGCGTGGACGAACTGCATGAAGGCATTGCCCAAACCGGCATCGTCGCGATCATCAACGGGCAGGAGAACGGCCCGACCATTGGTCTGCGCGCCGATATGGATGCGCTGCCGATTACTGAAGAAACCGGGCTGGACTATGCCAGTAATATCGACGGCATCATGCACGCTTGCGGCCATGACGGACACACAACGATGTTGTTGGGTGCTGCGCGTTACCTGTGCGAAACCCGCAATTTCAAAGGCCGGGTGGCGCTGATTTTTCAGCCCGCCGAGGAGGCGATCGGCGGTGGACGGATCATGGTTGAAGAAGGCATAATGGAGCGGTTCGACATCGCGCAGGTTTACGGTCTGCACAACGCGCCGGGCTATGCGATGGGTGGTTTTTCCACTACGCCGGGGCCGATACTGGCCTCGGTGGATACGTTTGAGATCAATATCGCCGGGGTTGGCGGGCACGGGGCGATGCCTCATGATACAAACGATCCGGTGGTGGCGGCCTGTGGCATTGCCACGGCGATTCAGACCATTGTCAGCCGCAACCACTATGCGCTGGACGATCTGGTGGTGTCGGTGACGCAAATCCATGCAGGCAGCGCCGATAACGTCATTCCCGATACGGCTTTTGTCAACGGCACCGTGCGCACTTTTGACCCATCGGTTCAGGATATGGTCAAACGGCGGCTCAAGGAAATTGTCGCGGGGCAGGCGGCCAGTTACGGGGTCAGCGCCACTCTGGACTATATCGAGGGCTATCCGGCGACGGTGAATGATCCGGCCAAAACCGAATTTGCCGCCGGGATCGCCCGTGAAATTTCCGGTGATGATGCGGTGGATACCGAAACCACGCGGGTGATGGGGGCCGAGGATTTCTCGTATATGCTGGCCGCACGCCCTGGTGTATTCCTGTTTCTGGGGCAGGGCGAAGGGGCCGGCCTGCACCATCCGAAATACAATTTCAACGACGAAGTGGCACCGGTGGGGGCGTCGTTCTTTGCTCGTTTAGTGGAACGGGCGCAGCCGCTGGGCGGCTCCTGATATTTTTCTGAAGGGAAACCGCAATGGCATTGGAAGATGCAAAAGA
>CAYTNB010000237.1:0-3494 GCA_964439085.1 uncultured Desulfobulbia bacterium
AGCGTTTCAGGGACGCCCTGCTGTGCTCACTTAAGTCCCCCGATAATACCCCTGTATATTTGGGTACTTAAGTGTGTGCAGCAGGGTGTTCATGGAGCGCTTACTTAACAACAAGCACCGCCGCTCTCGCCACTTATTGCCTTCTCGGCTCCGGGTGCGCAATCAAAGGGGCCAAAATGCTGTGTGCGATCACCGATAATGGTAAAATGTGGAGCTAAACGTGTATTTTCCAGCATGGCTGCGGTGTTGCCGCATAAAAGCATTGGTTTTTGAGTGATAAAATGGTGATGATCATCCAGGTCAAAGGCATGTGGGCATTCTGGGATGGTGCCGTGATAGACAGCGGTTTGCCCATAGTCCTCACAAATATCCTCTAAATTGCTCAGCTTAAAGGCACGCACCGTCTCAGAATAAAAGTCAATCATCCCGATTTTAGCCTCAATCTCATCGTTATCAATTTCAATCCGGCGCCTACTGATAATCCTGAAATCAAGGCAGCCAAGTTCCAGTAGTAAACGCCTAAAATCCTCACGATACATTGCGCCAGCCAGACATTCGCCATGCAGGACTTGATCGTTATACAATTCCAGCGGAACACGGCGGCCTGAAAATACATCTGAGAATAAAAGTTCACCTCCAGGTTTTAAAACCCTGAAAATTTCCGAAAATACTGAAATTTTATCGGGTGAAAGGTTAAGTACACAATTAGATATAACCACATCCACCGAATTATCAGCAATATTTATAGCCCCTAGGTCTTCAATGTATCCACACCGAAAATCAACGTTAGGCTTTTTATAACCAAAGCGTGCCATTTGACTGTTTAGATTACGCTCTGCCACCTCTAATTGTTCTGGCGTCATATCGACCCCAATAACATGTCCATCAGGGCCAACCAGACGAGATGCGAGATAGGCATCCCGCCCCGCTCCACATCCTAAATCCAAAACGGTAAGCCCCTCAACCAGAGGCGGCAATGGAGAACCACAACCATAAAATCTTTCCAAAACTTCATCATTGATCTCAGCCAGAGCCGCTTTTACCCTGTCAGGAATATCTTCATCGCAACAGCACGCACTGGTTTTCAGGTCTTTCGTACCCAGCAACACCTTACCGTAATACTCCCGCAACTTTTCCTGATCAAAGGCCTTAAAGTTTTTCCGATCAAGTGCTTTCGTCATAATTTTCTCCAAGAAATTTCTTTGCTAATAAAAAAGGGGATCAAATTTAGTTATCTTGAATCCCCTTTAAACACGATGAAGCTGATGATGGGAGTTTGGCCTGCGACCTGTGCGTTACAGAGCCTTTTTTGTGCCCAAATTCCGATCCAGATGTCAGTGAAAACTGCTTGAGCAGTCTTGGAAAACTTACCTAGAATAAAATATTGTGTCGCATGAAGTTTCGTTAATAACACGAAAATCTTTTCCCCACCATTTTTTTTCTTCAACTAACCCCGTGGCCGCCCATTAACATATCTTACTTTAGTATTGCGAACGAGCAAAAAATGATGAAAAAGTTATGGGTAAATTATTGAGGCCATAAAAAACTATGATTTTTTAATTTCTTTGCATCTATAGCATGTAGTTATGCCTTTCTTCTTGCCGCATTACTGCATCACTCTGTCACACAATGCACCTTCTCAAAGGAAAAGCGAAGTCTGAATATCCCGAGTCATCTTCAAACCTCCAATCCGAGAACTACTCATAGCCAGATCTTCGTGATGAGCATTAGCTTGAATTTTGCCCTCTTATTTTAGAGCAAAATGCCAGCTTGTTTTTTACATTCAAGTCTGTCGTACATTTCGAGCATATTGTAATAGTCACGATGAAGTGTAGTATTCACCAAGAATTCTTCACCTTTCGCTATACGCAGGGCTTTTTGGACTCTCTCTCGTCCAAAGATGTTAAACAGTGCCTCTTCATACTCTTCCCAGGCCAATTTGTCTTTGTTCAGCCGAATCAATTCCGCAACGATATGCCCTAACTTGTTAGCTCCCAGTTCCAGGGATGCCAGAGCCTCCTCTGTGTTACCAAGAAGGAGATGCATTTGAGCTTTAAATTCAAGCATGGTGAAACTTTTCTCGAAAATAACACCAATATATCTTTCGACATTGAGCAAATCGTCCAGGGAATCAATAGTGGCAAGTATATTTTCAGGATCGTACTCCTCAAAATGTAAAACCATATTGCGGATCCATTTTCCCCGGTTTCTATTATTGTAAATCAAGTCATCTAGCGGGTAAACTTCAGAAACTCCAGGAACGATCATCTGGCAAGAATAAAAACCAAGATAGCTATATTCTCGCAGATACATTTCTTTGCCCATGTTATCAAGAATACCGGCCAGGTAGTCGAACTCGGCTTCGCATCCATCGCCATGATAGCTCCACGGCGCATATTTAAAACTTTTTGTAAAACTTAAAAACCCAAAACCTAACTTTCCGTTAGAGTCAATAAAATGCGATTCAAGGTTAAAACTGTCTGAGACAAAGCTCATATCAAAGGTCGGGACTTCAAAAGAATCCAAATTTTCCAAACCACGCCCTTGCATCAATTCTGTCATCGTCCGCTCAAGCGAGACTTCTAAAATTGGATGCGCACCAAAGGAGACAAAAAGTGAAGAGTTTTTGGGATTGATCAAGGAGATAGCGGTGACGGGGTATTTCCCCCCTAATGAGGCATCAAGAACTGCGACAATGTACCCCAATTTCCGCAGTGCCAACACATCACTATACAGTCGTTCAAAGGACTTAACAATTTCATCGGGGTATTCAGGCAGAGCATAACCGTTTTTGATGATCTCAATCTTGGCATAACGCTCAAAAATCTCACTTAACGCTTGCACCTGTGCTTCTTCTGGCGTATTTCCAGTTGCCAGACCGTTACTGACATAGAGATTACTCAATATGTTAAGCGGAATATATACCGTATCACCGCAAGATCGTTGCCGAAAAGGCAAAGCAACTACCTTATCCTCATAATCACTATTATAATCAACAAGGTCTTCATCATTGAGCTCTCCATCAGGATCATATACTAAGCGTAATTCATCGTTTAGATATGCCCCTCCAAACTCAAAGGCTACTTCGTCAGGATAATATTTTCGATTCGCCAGGTGAAAGTCGATAAAAAAGTTATTGGTCTGGAGCCGTTCAATATACTCACCCAAAGCGCTCGCCATAGATGCGTCCGAAACAATCCCCTTGCCGTTGGAATAGATATGACGTGGTGCTTCAAGCGAAGTGAGGTTCACAGAATAACAATGCTCTAGCGGATGTTTTTCATGCGAAAAAGTAGTTTTGCAGCCAGCATCTGCTAAAACAGCTTTCATTTTTGCTATTGATTCTTCCAGAGAAGCATCTTTGGATAGGAAATTCATTTTTTTTTGTTTTTTTTATGTCTTAAGAAAACATGCTGCTATTGCTTCGTTGTTTAAATGTAAGCGTTTCAGGGACACCCTGCTGCACACACTTAAGCCCCCCGATAATACCCCTG
>CAYTNB010000238.1:0-3488 GCA_964439085.1 uncultured Desulfobulbia bacterium
CCAACAAACGGTTCAGATTGTGGTTCGTTCCTCACACAATCTAACCTATTTCGTTCGGCGTTTTTTTGCCGATATTGTCCCATCCTTACACGCTCTAGTCTTCCGATTCTGCTTTCTCAATAGTCTCTTTTATTTTCCAAATTGGTGATATTATTGTTACGCCTGAGTTTTGAAGTGTAATAAGATTCGATTCTGAAGTTTTTCCTTTCATTTCCAAGTGTCCAGTGTCAATTCCGATGAGACCAATTGTTTCAGAATAAAAAGGCATCATTGTCTTGTTGCCTCTATAGGCTCCGGGTGCTAAATATACGAATACTGGTGACCCGCTAAAGCCAGAAATTGACCGCATTTCACCTAAAAATGCTTCAACTTCTAATTTTCTACCGTCCATCACAGGGTTACCTGGCATCATTGCAATATTTCCAAACCTTGCCAAAGGTTGATTGTAGTTTATGCCATTATGCGCAACAAATCTTCCAATCATAAATATTTCATCACCAACACCAATATTTAACTCTTTGATTCTTGGACTAGTTGCAGCTAGATCTTTCCACACTAGTGCCTTCAGATCCCAATTGGTCTTTTTATCTATTTTGCATATAGCAATATCATCGCCATGAGGGTGGCTTGTCCAATCCAAATCATTTATTTGTAAAAACTCTATTCCATTTTGTTTGGTGTTGATTCTAACAGTGTTGTTTCTATGCATTATTGCTACATGAGAACTTGTAACTAAATAATATTTTGAAGGCTGAGAATCGTCGCTTTTAATATCTACAATAAATCCTGTTCCGCCTGCTTTTTCATTTTTCAGCGCAGCATCTTCACTTGGAAAAAGAAATACGACTGATTTCTGTATTGTATCATTTATCCTCGGCAATATTTCATCTCCTAGTGATTTGAAACTTAATTAATGGCAATTTTTTGCAGGGCTATGTTTTTTATAAGGTGGTTGCAAAAATTGCCCACAAATATAGGGCCGTCTAGGATGCTGTCGCTACATGATTAAGCTAGAAAAGAGCTTATCTAATTATTCAGACCGAATCTCTTTCTGTTGGTTAGTAATTTCGGTAAGCCTGGATCGCACCCCGGGGAATAGGTTTATATCTGTATGGGGCAGGAACTGGGAGGCGATGTACTGGTCTTTGAACTCAGATACCTCAGAAAGTTCAAAACTGGTCATCCGGCGAACAACTTCAACTACATCCCTGCGGATATGTGTGCTCATTTCACTCATCCAGGCACCCATCAGGGAGCCATTCCCAACGTAAAGTATACGCTCTGAATCAACTTCAGGAAGAAGACCGATTGTCATGGCCGCATCCAGGTCGATATAACTGCCGAACGCCCCGGCCAGTATAATCTGTTCGAGATCGGTTATCTGAAGCCCGACTTCCTCGACCAGGGTTTTGACTCCAGCGTAGATAGCTGCTTTGGCTCGGATGAAATTTTCAATATCTACCTCGTTGATCACAATATCACTGTCCGTCCCGCTTTCCTCCTGCCAAGCCAGCACAAATTCATAGCCGCTACGCCCTTTGCGGATCCGAGAGGAGGACAAAGTGCGGTTGAACTTGCCGCGTCTGTCTATCACGGACTGTTCGAACAGGGTAGCCACAATAAGCAGAAGACCGGAACCGCAAATGCCAAGTGGCGATTTGTTACCAATGGTTATATTCATTGGCTCAAGGGTTACTGGATTGAGGCTGAAATCCTCAATAGCACCGTTTGCGGCTCGCATACCGTGGGTGATTCCTCCTCCTTCAAAAGCCGGCCCCGCCGAACAGGCAGCACATACCAGCCACTCCCGGTTGCCGATGACGATTTCCGCATTGGTTCCTATGTCTATATACAGGGTCAGTCGATCAGTGCGGTACATGCCTGATCCCATAACCCCGGCCACAATATCGCCTCCCACATAGCTTGAGATGGATGGATAATTAAGGGCCACGCAATGCCGGGAAAGATTGATTCCGAGATCCTGGGCACGGAAGGGGGGCAGAAAAGTGGTAACCGGCACATAGGGTGCCCGCCTGATGTTGTCCGGTTCTAAATGAAGAAGTAGATGGGTCATTGTGGTGTTGCCAGCCAGGGTGATAGAATTAATTTCTTCGCGAAGCACACCTTCTTGTTCACCGTTATTAGAGGGCAAGGCTCCCTTCAGCAACTGATCGATAATAGAATTGACGGTGTCTACGACCAGTTTCTGCATGATATCAAGACCTTCAGCTTTTTCAGCGTAAACAATCCTGGAAATTACGTCTTCACCGTAACCCAATTGACCATTATACTTACCGGCCTCGCACAGAATTTTGCCGCTGTTGAGGTCGAGAAGAATACCATAGACCGTAGTAGTACCAATATCAAAGGACAGCCCAAAATTACGGTGGATACAGTTGCCTGGTTGGATATCGACCATATAGGTTTTGCCAGCCCGCACCGGCTTGGCAAGCGTAACGGTGACCCGAAAATCATCTTGTCGCAGAGCGTGTCGAATCTTACGCAACACCGGAAGAGCAATGATAATGCCGCGTTTATCATACTGATTGGCAAGACCCTGAATCACCCGGCTGGCATCGGCCATATTGTCTGTTTCTGTTGCCCTGGGCAGTTCCAGAAACAACTTTTCCACTGGCGGGAAAAAAATACCTTCTTCTCGTAAATCCTCAATATCGTAAACATGCATACTGGCCCGATGACGAATCGGCACCGCAATCCCTAAACCACCAGCGTGCAAACCCGATTCAACCGGTACTCGAACCGTCAAGTCTCCCTTTATTATGGCGCTGCAGGCCAGTCGATATCCTGCCTCGATATCCTTGGCCGAAAGCTTTTCACTTATTCCTTCGCTGACTTCGCCCTCTTCAACCAGAATACGGCATTTGCCGCACACCCCGCTGCCACCGCACGAGGCATTGATATGGATTCCGGCCCGCCGGGCAGCCTTAATAATTGTCTCACCTTCTTCAACCTCTAACTCACGGCATCCAGGCAAGAATTTAATTGTCCGGTATTTAGGATCACTCATGCCGATATTTCCATAATATTAAGACCTTGTAGCTGGGACTTACTGAAGACCGGCCCGTCAACACAGACCAGTTTCCCGTCCATATGACAGTGTCGACAAATACCAACGCCGCATTTCATATGACGTTCCAAAGTTGTTATGATATCGTCATCACCAAACCCCATTCTGCTCAGCTCTGCCATGACGAAGCGAATCATCATCGATGGCCCGCATATCAAGGC
The DNA here is from genome assembly GCA_964439085.1 of uncultured Desulfobulbia bacterium. Classification (GTDB taxonomy): domain Bacteria; phylum Desulfobacterota; class Desulfobulbia; order Desulfobulbales; family VMSU01; genus JAADIV01. The sequence continues at coordinate 3,250 of CAYTNB010000238.1, forward strand.
AACACCCTTATTCACATCCATTTCAACCAGGCTAAGCAAGGTAGTGACGACGCCAACTGGTCCGTTCCAATTCGATTCCGCAACATCAACGGTTAGCTGACAATTAAATCCATATTCCCCCCATGTTTTGATGTCATCAGAAAAGGCAATATCAGATGGCAAGCGGCTGCCATAAAGGATGGTTATCTTCCCAAACCTGCCTTTATGGTCGAGACAGTAATTTATAACTCCCCGCAATG
>CAYTNB010000239.1:0-3443 GCA_964439085.1 uncultured Desulfobulbia bacterium
AAATTTTGATAAATCTGATGAAAAAATATCTTTTAGTTCTGATCCTCTACAAAAACAGTTAGCTTTAAAAAAAGTGCATAAAATCGAAGAGGAAGTTGGTAGTTTAGTAGGAGTAGGTAATGCGGAACAGGCCGGTGAGTTGATTTATGGTTACGCTGTTGAGGCTACTGTGGAAAGAGATTTCCTCACCGCAGAAATATTGCGTGACAGGCTTCTTGAAGTCAATCCGTTAGCCCTTTCAGAAGTGATACAACTTGGGGAATTGATAGAAGAACATAAATCTTCGTCAATAACGGGCCACCATATAGAAATATGGCGTGAGTTATATGATGAAATGACATCTGGACAATTTAATGCTCTTTATTATGCATTGGTACCTGAGAACTACAAAAAAGGCGATACTATTGTAAGAGCGGGAGAAACAGATTGTAGTCTCTATTTTTTGAATTCAGGGTTTGTCGGCCTGAGTTGTCTCACGGGTGGGCGGGAGATCTTTCTTAAAAAAATGCAACCAAGTGATGTTATTGGGAGTGAGCAATTCTTTTCAGCATCGGTCTGGACAGTAACGCTCAAAGCTTTTTCCGAGGTTCAGGTTCAGGTGCTTGACTACGAGGTTATGGTAAAAATCGCTCTAGAGTATCCAGGCATTGAGTCTATATTGAGGAAATATTGTTATAAATACGACAAGATAGAAAAACTACTCGAAATGTCTGGGGACGATCGACGTGAATTCCCTCGTTATCCTGTATCTCTGATGTGCCAAAATATACTTCTTGACCCATTTGGTAATAAAGGAAAAAGGAGTTTTAAAGGCGAACTGCTTGATATTTCAAAATCAGGTCTGGCTTTTACAATTAAAATCACCAGTAATATTAATGCCAAATTATTACTGGGCAGACAGATCATTACAGAAATTATAGTTGAGAGAAACAGGCTTGTACAATGTAGAGGTCTTATTGTTGGAGTACGATCTCATGATGCAATTCGTCAGTATTTTTCAGTACATGTTAAATTTTCTGAAAATATGGATCAGCTTACATTTAACACTGTTATTGAGGTAATGAGTTAACTTTGCTATCCAGAGTAAGCTCCTGTTTATAAGGGGTAACTGATTACAATGATACTATTTTCAAAATAGGGAGAAAAAATGATAGAACTTATTAAAAAGGCTGTGTTGACAGGAATAGGTGTGGCATCTTTAACAAAAGAAAAAATTGAAGAAATATCGCAGGAATTTATAGAAAAAGGAAAATTATCTAAACAGGAAGGAGAAAAGTTGGTCGGGGACATGCTCGATCGGGCCGATGAGTCTAGAAAATCGTTACAGATCCAGATTGAAGGTATTGTAGAAACTGCCTTGGGAAAAATGCACCTTGTTCGTGTCTCAGATATTGATGAGTTGAAAGATGAAATTGAGCGTTTGCGTAACGAGGTTGAGATATTAAAAAAAGCGTGATTTGATTTTCTCTGTAAGAATCTGCATTTCCGACAGCTTCAGTAAACTGAGAATGAAAGCATATATGCCGGTTGCAGCAAATATCAAAAAAAACAGTGCTGCGCCTTGCTGAGGAACTGTTCCTTTGAGCCAGGAACCGAAATAAGGGCGTGAGAGCAAAAGAAAGATAACAAGGCATAACGTTGCACTGCTTATTTTCAGAAGTCCTGTAATGATGTATTTAATTGAAAAACCATTCATGCTTTTATAAAGCACGGTCATAAGGAATAGAAAATTTAAGAGCATCGTACAAGAAGTTGACAGGGCAATGGAGAGATGCTGGTACTGTTTAATTGTCGATTCAACAATGATGATATTAAAAACAATTGCCATAAAACTGGCTATCACAGGGAATTTTGTTTTATCAAGGGCATAAAAAGCTGGCACGAGTACTTTATTTGCGGAATAGGCAAAAAGACCGATTGAAAAAAAAGAGAGTGTCTGGGCAGTAGCTAAAGTATCAGTGGGCGTGAATGCACCGTGTTCGAAAATGAGTCGGATTATAGGCTCGGAGAGTATGATTAATCCTGCCGTTGCAGGTAAGGTCAGGGCAAAAACCATGGTCAGTGATGAGATCATGGTTTCTTTCATCTCGGCAATCTGTTTCTGCGCTGCTTGTTTTGCCAGTACTGGCAGCATTGCTATTGAAAGAGTGACACCGAAAATCCCTATTGGCAGCTGTACAACTCTAAAGGCGTAGTAGAGCCAGGAGACTGCACCATTACCACAGGATGCGGCGAAATTCGTGTTAACAAAAATATTGATCTGAGTTGCGGAAAGTCCAATAGTTGCAGGGATCATCAGTTTGAGGATACGGCGTAATCCCGGGTCATTAATCTTTAGAATGGGGCTGTAACGGAAGCCGGTTTTGAGAAGTGATGGAATTTGAACACCAAGTTGCAAGAATCCGCCGATAAGTGTGCCTATGGCCATACCAACGATTGCAGGTTGGCCGTAATGGGGTAAAATAAACGCCAGAGATGTGCCGCCAACCAGAGAACCAATGTTGAAAAAACTCGAAGCCAATGCGGGAATAAAGAATCGGCCCTTGGTGTTTAGAATACCCATTACTACAGCTGAAAGGGATATGAAAATGAGAAAAGGCAACATTATTCTCGTGAGTGTTACCGTCAGTTCAGTTTTACCGGATATTACGTCAAAATCAGGTGCGAGCAGGGATACAATTGAGCCAGCGTAAAATATTCCAATGAGTGTCAGAATACTGAGAAGAACGAGGATGAAAGTTAACACATTGGATGCGAGTTTCCATGTTTCAGCTTGTGGTCGGTTGGTATCGTATGCCGAAAACACAGTAACAAATGCTGCTGAAAGTGCGCCTTCTCCGAATAGATCTCTTAGCAGGTTAGGTATTCGAAAGGCTACAACAAATGAGTCATAGGTAAACCCTGCCCCGAAGAGCCCGGCAAAAACTTGCTCTCTGACAAGGCCCAGGACTCTGCTGCACATGACGGCAATGCCGATAACCGCAGCAGATTTCGCAATAGTTTTCTTATGGTGAGTGTGTTCTGCCAACCGAATAATACCTGAGGAAAAGTTAGAATAGATAATTTGCGACTCCAGAATACAGTGAAAGGGATAAATATGCCACAAAATCATTTTCTTGATCCAATTCACTTCAAAGAAAAAAGAAAAAAATATTGAAACTCTTCGATCGTGTTATTCTCTCTTGACTTTGTATTTTGAAATTGAATATATGAGTATGGTCTTTTGTATGAAAATGATTGCGATCCTTCTCGGTAACAGAGGTAATCTGATTTTCATAACAACTTAGCGGTGTCATCGTTGTGAAAGTCTTTTTCATGGGTGTTGGTAAGCATTGAAAACAGTGAGTGGAGTGTATTACCTGAATCTTGTATACGCAATATTCAGGTATTATTGTAATTTGGAGATAGCATTGAAAAATCGTCGTTTTTGAGGAGATACGAAT
>CAYTNB010000240.1:0-3417 GCA_964439085.1 uncultured Desulfobulbia bacterium
GTGGCGGACATTCTGGGCGTGGACCGGGACCGCGTGCGCATCATCCCCACGGCGGTGGGCGGCGGATTTGGCGCCAAGCTTGACCTTTCGGTGCAGCCATTTCTGGCGCTGGCGGCGATCAAGACCGGCAGGCCGGTGCGGATCACCTATTCACGCAGCGAATCCATGATGTCGACCACCAAACGACACCCCTGCGAAATCACCCTGAAAATCGGCGCCACCCGCGACGGGCGCATCAGCGGGTTCCGCTTTCAGGGCAATTTCAACACCGGGGCTTATGCGTCCTGGGGGCCGACCGTGGCAACAAGGGTGCCGGTGCATGCCTCCGGTCCCTACGTCATCGCCGATTACCGCGCCGAGGCCAGAGCGATCCACACCCATTGCCCGCCCGCAGGCGCGTTTCGCGGTTTTGGCGTGCCGCAATCGGCGATCGCCCAAGAGGTGTTGTTTGACGAACTGGCCGCAAAGCTGGGGCTGGATCCGCTGGAATTCCGTATCGCGAATGCGCTGGACAATCATCAGCCCACGGTATGTGGGCAGGTGTTTGAACAGGGCGTAGGTATCAAAGCCTGTCTTGAGGCGCTGCGCCCCGCATGGGCCGGGCAAAACGAGGCGGTGGCGGGTTTCAACACGGCGGCAAAAGCCAAGGGCACCCCCTTGCGTCGTGGTGTCGGCGTCGCGGCGGGCTGGTATGGTTGTGGCAACACGTCGCTGCCCAACCCTTCGACAATCCGGGCTGGACTGCGCGCGGATGGGCAGGTTGTGCTGCATCAGGGCGCGATGGATATCGGGCAGGGTGCCAATACGGTCATTTCCCAGATATTCGTGCAGGCCCTGGGCGTGCCGGTGGATCAGTTGGAGTTGATCGGCGCGGATACCGACCTTACCCCGGATGCGGGCAAAACCTCGGCTTCGCGTCAGACCTTCGTGACCGGCAATGCGGCGCGCCTGTCGGGAATGGCATTGCGTCAAAACATCCTGTCGCTGGTCAATGCGTCACCTGATGCGGCGCTGGAGTTTGGCGCGGGCGTGGTGAACGTGCGCGACGCGGGCAAGAACCACGAGATCGACCTTGGCAAGATGGGGTCGGACGATATGGGCTATGTGCTGCGCTCTGAGGAAACCTATGATCCGCCCACCAGACCGCTGGACAAGAACGGGCAGGGAGCGCCATTTGCGCAATATGGCTACGCCGCGCATCTGTGTGTGGTCGAGGTTGATACCGCCCTTGGCACCGTAACGCCAACCAGTTTCACGGCGGCGCATGATGTGGGGCGGGCGATCAACCCTCTTTTGGTTGAGGGGCAGGTTCATGGCGGTATCGCGCAGGGGCTGGGCATGGCGCTGATGGAGGAATACCTGCCGGGGCGCACCGAGAACCTGCATGACTATCTGATGCCCACCGCCGGGGACATGCCAACCGTGGATACGATCATTGTCGAAGTGCCGGATGCACACGGCCCATACGGGGCCAAGGGGCTGGGCGAACACGTGCTGATCCCCACTGCGCCGGCCATTTTGAACGCAATCCACAATGCCTGCGGCGCACGCATTCGCCAGCTTCCGGCGACCCCCACGCGGGTGCGCGATGCCTTGCGGGGGATGCAACATGAGTGAAAGGCCCAAACCGGAAAAGATCCGCTGCGACGCCTGCCCGGTGATGTGTTTCATCGCGCAAGGCAAACCGGGGGCCTGCGACCGCTATGCCAACCACGCCGGAGAACTGGTGCGGCTGGACCCGCTGACAATCATTGAAACCGCGCAAGGCAAGGGTGTGAAAACCGTGCCATTCCTGCGCAGTGATAAGGCCGGAGACTGGGATGGCGATCTGCTGACCGGCAGCCGACCCTTTGTCACCGCAATCGGCGCCGGCACCACCTATCCCGATTACAAGCCGGCGCCGTTCATCGTGTCTCAGGATGTGGACGGGGTGGATATGGTCACGGTCGTGACCGAAGGCATCTTCAGCTATTGCGGGGTTAAGGTAAAAATCGACACCGACCGCCATCTGGGTGACGAGCGTGCGGTTGTGAGGGTTGAGGGCGAGGCGATCGGCCATGTGATGACCGGCGAATACGGTTCCAAGATGTTGTCGCTGGGCGGGGTGGAACATCTGACCGGCGGCTCCAAGAAAGAGGGGCGGGTGACCTGTGACGCGTTGCTGAAACTGTGCAATCGCGAGGCGGTCGAGGTTGAGATAGACGAAGGCGCGACGGTTATCCTTCAGGCGGGCAAGGCGCCGGTGGTGAACGGGGTCGCGGAAAAGCTGATGCGGGTCGGCTGTGGCTCGGCGGCCATCGGCATGTTTGCGGCGCAATGGGCGCAGGTGGTGGACGAGGTGGTGGTGGTGGACGACCATATCACCGGGGTTCTGTCCGAGCATCAGGCGGGCAAAGAACTGGATATGTCGCCAACCGGCATCCGTATCAAAGGGCGGCGCTCGACCCCGGGGCGGTACTTTCAGGTGGCAGAGCCGGGTATTGGCTGGGGCGGGACGGATATTGAAGACCCCCTGAGCATCCTCAAGGAATTCGATGCCAAAAAAGCCTGGGCGGGGATGAGCCTGCTGATGGTCTCGACCACCGGCGAACAACACGCCTATTACGAGTTGGACGAGGGGCTGAAGCCGGTGTCAAAACCCACGCCCGCGCGCCTGTTTCAATCGGTCGAACGGATCGCCGAGAATTGCGAGCCGTCGCTGTGTTCGGTGCTGTTCATGGGCGGGGCGGGCGGATCTCTGCGCGCCGGGGTGACGCAAAATCCCGTGCGGCTGACCCGCTCAGTGCGCGCATCGCTGACCTATGTGTCCTGCGGTGGGGCCGAGGCCTATGTCTGGCCCGGTGGCGGTATCACGGTGATGGCGGATGTCATGGCCATGCCGACGGGCGCGTTTGGCTATGTGCCGACCCCGGCGCTGGTGGCGCCGATTGAGTTCACCATGCGGCTGGCGGATTACAAGGCGCTGGGCGGTCACATGGGGGCGGTGCGCAAGATTGGCGATGTACTGAACGGCGAGGTCCGCAAAGTAGGCCGGATCGACCCAAACAGCGATCCCACCTCCAGCAGCAATTTCCGCTGGGCGCATAACCGACCGCCTCTGTGATGGGTGGCCCGGTGGCGTCATTGCTGGGTGATGGGTCGCGTCTGCATTTGCAGCATGGGCCGATTGATCTGGTGATCGGTGTGGACGCGGCCACATCCGGCGACAGGAACCGCGCCTTTGAGGCCGCTGCGTGCCGGTTCGACACCATCCTTGCGGAGCTTGTCAGCGAACTTCCCTTGCTGCGTGGTGCGGTTTCGGCGGTATCAACCCCGCCCGGTGGAAAAGTTGCGCGGCGCATGTACCAAGCCGCGCGGCCCCATGCGCCCGCGTTCGTCACGCCCATGGCGGCAGTTGCAGGCGCGGTTGCGGATGAG
>CAYTNB010000241.1:0-3392 GCA_964439085.1 uncultured Desulfobulbia bacterium
GACAATAAGCCGCCATTCCTTACTTCCGGGCGCATCCGGCACCTCAACCACTTTCTGGCGTGAGCCACGGTTAAAGGCCACAAAAAAGTCACTATCCCTCCCCCTGCCCGCTAATGTAAAACATAAGATGTTGGCATCAGCACTCCAATCCATCTTGCCTTTTTTGGCTCCCTGCCAGATAATATCCTGCTCAAGAGAGTCAAAAAAATTGCGCCGCCGAAAAGCCGGATGGTTTTTCCGCAGACTAATCGCATACCGGAAAAAACGCTGAAGTCCCTTATTTTTATCTGCCAAATCCCAATTCAACCAGCTAATCTCATTGTCTTGGCAATAGGCGTTATTATTCCCCCCTTGACTACGACCAAACTCATCCCCGGCCAGCAGCATGGGAGTTCCCTGCGAGATGAGTAAAATAAGGGCCGCCGTCCGTATTCGCCGTTCACGTAGACTAACGATTTTCCAGCTGTTGCTTTTCCCCTCTTTACCGCTGTTCCAGCTTATATTGTGATTTTCTCCGTCATGATCACTCTCGCCGTTCTCCTCATTATATTTTTGGTTATAACTCACCAAATCGCACAACGTAAAACCATCATGACTGGTAATAAAATTTATGGAATTAAAGGGCCGCCTGCCGCTTCCTCCATACAGATCGGCGCTTCCCGCCAGACGCGTAGCAAGCGCCGCCACACCACCGTTATGGCCACATAAAAATCCTCTAACATCATCTCTGAAGCAGCCATTCCACTCCGACCAGTGAGGATCGTTAGAGAAGCTGCCCACCTGGTAGAGACCAGCGGCATCCCAAGCCTCAGCAATGATTTTTGTGCCGCTCAAAAGAGGATCCAAGGCAATTTCCTCCACCAAAGGCGGATTTTTTATCACCTCACCAGTCTGATCACGGCTGAATATAGAGGCTAGATCAAACCTGAAACCGTCAACATGCATCTCGACCACCCAATAACGCAGACAATCAATAATCATGCGGCGCACCACGGGATTATTGCAGTTCACCGTATTGCCACATCCCGTAAAATTGCAATGCTCGCCGGTCTCGGAATCCTTCATATAATAAGTGGATTCGGCCAATACGCTAAAACTACTAAAGGAGCTTTCAGTCTGTGCCTCGCCAGTATGATTAAAGACCACGTCCAATATCACCTCAATACCGGCTCGATGCAGCTCCCGTACCATAGTTTTGAATTCCGGAACCGCATTGCCATGAACATCGGCATAAGCGGCCTTTGGGGCAAAAAAGGCCAATGAACTATAGCCCCAATAATTTTTTAACCGCTGACCACTGTGCGGATTCGAGTTGGGATTATCATTCTCATCAAATTCGTTGATGGGCATTAGTTCGACAGCAGTTATACCCAGTTCTTTCAGATAAGGAATTTTAGCAACCAGCCCCAGATATGATCCAGCCTGCCTAACCCCAGAGCTTTTGTGGCGAGTAAAACCGCGCACATGCAGTTCATAAATTATAGTGTCCGACATGAGGTGTTCCAGGGGCCGATCACCCTGCCAGTCAAAATCATCGTTAATAATACCACCAAGCCAATTGCGAGACTGCCCCCACCCCTCTCCGCCACTTAAATAACGGGCATAGGGGTCAATAGCCAATCTGCCTTTATCTTGCCCGTCATCTGAGTAGATTTTATAGGCATAACGATACCCGGACAGGTCACCCGCCACCATAATATGCCAGATGTCACCATGCCTGTTTTTTTTGGCATCTAAAGGCACCTCTAAACTGGGGCCATCATGACCATCTGCAAACAAAAGCAGGGTCATTTTAAGACAATTGCAGACAACAATTGCAAAATTAACCCCACCAGCCACCCTGGTGGCACCTAGAATTAAAGGATTACCCGCCCTTGTTTTAGTATTTCTCATATTTTATTGATAATAGTTATTATTTACTATTTACAAAAACCTGCCTGCTGGTTACACTGTGTAGTACAAAAGGTCTTTGTATCCATCTATAAGGTTTTGAGGCATTATGATTAAATCATCTTATTTAATTTTTCGCTTTTTTACCAACAATTAAGGAGGGAGAGAAATGGGAATTTTTGCTCAGCTTGGAATGGAGAAAAATGATCAGGCAACCATTGATTGGGATATCACACCGTCCAATACCTTTACAATTTTTGAAAGCTGGGGCAGCAAGGAGCGCATGATCCGGAACAAGACGGAGCGCTATTATTATTTTTTTATAGATAATTGGAGAAAGCCTGCCAAAGTATGCCTCATGGAAAGGGGCATCAAACACGCCGAAGTTTTAGCCGAGATCAAAGCCCCAAAGGCGATGATCTCCAAATGTATAGAAACGCAGGGCAGTACGGCAGGATTGGATCGAGCCTACGCCGTTGATGAAGAATTAAAGGCGTGGCTCAACAAGAATGTTTTAGCCAAAACCAGTGACAGTTCACTAGTTAAGGCAATCATGCCAAATATTGATTACGAAGACCCAGAGTCAGGGCTGCCCGGTAAGGATAATCCAGCCCCAGATATCACCAAAATAGAACTTGCCCTTACCAATCGCAAGGTAGTTGACGGTGAGCTTGAACAATTGGCCCAAAAACATAATTTCTTTGACACAAGATATAATCCAACAGGCCAATTTGACAATTATCTGGTTGATAACGGCGACCAGCGAACAGTTACCGATCTTCGAACCGACGTAACGTGGCAGCGCCAAGGTTGCGATATTACCTCCATACGACACCTTAGAGAGTTTACGGACAAATGCAATGATGAGAACTTTGCGGGCTTCAATAATTGGCGGCAACCGACCTTGGAGGAGGCCTGGTCTCTAATGGAACCGCAATTAAACAATAAGGGACTTTATCTCCACCCCTGCTTTTCCAAAAGACAACCCTTCATTTTCGTAGCCAACCAGCGGGATCCAGGCGGTTACTGGTTTGCTGATTTCAAGCAAGGCACCGTTTTCTGGGCCTCAGGCACTATCCCTGGCGCTTTTGGACGCCTATGCCGGACAGTGAAGAGTTAATGCGGAGGGTAAAACAAAAGTGCCATCTACAGCTGCCCACATAACCGCCATACCAGTCATTGATTCATGGCGCTGTTCAAATTGTGAGGGGTGCATATCCGTGTGCCCCTCGGTCTTTCAGGTGAATCCACTCAGCGGCGATATCGAAGTAGTAGAGCTGGATCAATACCCGGAAGACGCAGTCTCTGAGGCGATCCGGGATTGCCCCAGAGACTGCATTACCTGGGCAGATTGATGGCGTCAACATTTATGTCCTCCTCCGAATTGCGAGCCTGTCCCTTCGACATGCTCGTAGCCGCATCCTTGTAATTGCCTAACACCCCGCAAGGGGTATCGGAGTCTACGCTTACCTAGTACCTTGATAAATTCTTTTCTAAAAAAC
>CAYTNB010000242.1:0-3383 GCA_964439085.1 uncultured Desulfobulbia bacterium
ATTTTCGCCATTGTTTTTCTGTATCAACCTACACGGATAAATTTATAACTTTGGCTGCATAAAAAATCAGCAGACCCTATTTAAAGCCATCTCCTGATTCTGAAAAAAAACGGTATTACTCCCCAGGAGTTTCTGATTTTACAATTGTTGTTGCCCCTGCTGACAGCTGTCAGTTATTAAAGATTTTGTTGATTACTGCTGCATATTTCTTATGAATATAAGACCGCTTCAATTTAAGGTTAGCGGTTATTTCGCCGGTTTCGATGGTCCACTCATGGTTTAACAGTTCAAATTTTTTGATTTTCTCCGTATCGCCAAAATACTGATTATAAGCGCTTACCTCTTTCTTGAAACGGGAAATAATCTCTTTTTGGAGTATGATGGATTTGTTATCACTATAAGGAAGTTCTTTTTCTTTACACCAGTTTTTGAGGTATTCAAAATCGGGAACGATGAGGGCCGCGGCAAATTTCTGGTTTTCACCAACGACGATGAGCTGGTCAATAAAAGGGGATTCTTTGAACTTATTTTCGATGAGTTGGGGAGAAATGTATTTTCCCATAGAGGTCTTAAAAATTTCTTTCACCCGTCCGGTGATTTTCAAAAGGCCATTCTCATCAATTACGCCGCGGTCGCCGGTATGCATCCAGCCATCCACCACTGTTTCTTTGGTAAGTTCCGGATTCTTGTAGTAACCAACCATGACGCTGTTGCCTTTTACAAGGATTTCACCTTGTTCCGAAGTCTTCACCTGCACATTTTTCAGCGGGACGCCCACGGTTCCCACTTTGCTTTCGCCCGGATGGAAAGTGTTTAGCGCAATCACCGGGGAAGTCTCTGTCATTCCGTAGCCCTCCAACAGGGGGATGCCGGCGGTGTTAAACACCTTAATCAGACGTGGCTGGATGGCTGCTCCACCCGAAACTACCACGCGCATGTTCCCGCCAAGAGCTTCCCGCCATTTCACATAAATCAGCTTGTCGAAAAACTTTCGTTTGACATGATAAACCGGATTTTTTATGCCGTATTCAAACTTGTCGCCCAGTGCTACCGCCCTGAAAAACAGCCAACGGGGTACAGGTTTCAGGTTTCGGCCTTTTGCCAGAATTTTGTCGTAAACTTTCTCCAGCAATCTGGGGACGGTTGTCAGGATATGCGGCTTAATTTCCTGAATGTTCTGAGCAATCGTGGCCATATTTTCGGCATAATAGATGGAAACACCGAGATAGAGCAGGATATAAATATTTGTGCGTTCATAAACATGGCAAAGAGGGAGGTAACTCACTGCACGTGAAGTTTCGTCCACCGGAAACACATGATACAGGTTCATGACGTTACACAGGATATTCTTGTGCGAGAGCATAACCCCTTTGGGATTTCCGGTTGTCCCCGAAGTGTAAATAATTGTTGCAATATCATCCTCACTGATACCGGATTTGATGGTTTCCAGATTTTCAGAAGTGCTGTTTTCTTTTCCCAAATCAACAAGTTCCTGCAAATGGGGAATGTCATCGAAACTGTGGAATGTGTAAACACCTTTTACGGCAGGTATTTCCGGAATAATGTGTTTGATTTTGCGGAAGAGTTCGCGACCCGAAACAAATATGTATTTAACTTCTGAATGTTTTAAAATATAACGGTAATCGCTTTCGCTAATGGTTGGATAAATCGGTACATGGATGGCACCAATCTGAAGGATAGCCATATCGATGATATTCCATTCGGGCCGGTTGGGCGAAATAGTGGCAATTTTATCTCCTCTTTTTATGCCGAGTTTTAGTAATCCGAAACTGATGTTATCGGCTTGTTCACGAATGGTTTTGATGTCATATTTAACCCATTTTCCGTTTTCTTTTCCCGAAAGAACATCTTCTTTGGGCTTAAATGAAGTTTCATAATGGGGAAGAATATCAAAAAGACGCTTTATTTCCATGATGTTTGTTTCCGTTAAAAAAATCCCGCCATCGAAAATTTCGATAACCTTTATTCTCTGTTCAGAACCGTAGCGCTGGCCTGAGCTGTGGGCATAATAACAAGGTCGTTGATGTTGGCATTGGCCGGAAGTGTTGTGGCAAAGAAGGCTACTTCGGCAATGTTTTCCGGATGCAGTGGCTCAAAACCTTTGTAAACACTGTCGGCTTTCTCTTTGTCGCCTTTAAAACGTACTACTGAAAATTCTGTTTCGACAGCTCCGGGAGCAATTTGGGTTACTTTTATACCGTATTTCACCGTGTCAATCCGGATGCCTTTTGTCAACGCATCAACAGCATGTTTTGTGGCACAATAAACATTCCCGAAAGGATAGACTTCTTTTCCTGCGATAGAACCAATGTTGATAACGTGGCCTTTCCTGCGCCGGGTCATTCCGGGCAGTATGGCACGTGTTACATAAAGAAGCCCTTTGATATTGGTGTCAATCATCCGCTCCCAGTCATCCGCATCACCATCCTGGATGGTGTCCATGCCAACGGCGAGGCCGGCATTGTTTACCAGTATATCAATTTCTTTCCATTCATCAGGCAGGTTTGCAACGGCGTTTTTTACAGCTTCGTTGTCTCTGACATCAAAGTTAAGTGCATGTACTTTCACGGAATAATCTTTCACAAGTTGTGTGGAAATGGTGTGAAGTCTGTCGTTACGTCGTCCGGTAATAATCAGGTTATGTCCGTTTTCTGCAAATTTTCTGGCACAGGCAAGTCCGATACCACTTGTAGCACCCGTAATAAAAACAATATTTTTCATAGAATACGAATAAAAAAAGCGAGCAAAGGTAAAAAAATTTTGAAATTGACTATTCAGCTTGAAAATTCGGATTTTGTAAGTGATAAGTTTGCTATCTCAATATAAAATAGTATGTTAAATAAAATCTTGTAATTTCTTTCTGGTATTATAGATGAATACATTCTGTTTATTATGATTTTTTATGAGAATACGGAATATCAGGGATATCAAAAACAAAAAACCCCGGTTTTGCCGGGGCTTTTTGAATGGACAATTACAGCTTATCTCTCTGCAAATCGTAACAAAACTTTATCAACGATTTGCGAGTGATGTGGTTCAGGGTCTCCACCCCGAATTCACAATGTAAATATCATCTAAAAAAAGGAGGATTTTACATTTTTTGTAAGAAACATACGTAATTTTCTTATCTGTGTATGCTCAAATAATGATTTATAGCTATTTAAAACGTTTGCAAAACAATTTTTATTCTAAGTGTTTCCCTTAGAAAGTATCCGGTTTTAGCTGTTGTATAAGTAAAAACAGGTTGAATTCTGAGGGAATGAGTGCTGAATATCGTCAGGAAAAAGTTGAAAAAGCTTAGCAGGTACCTCTTTCGATGAGCTGGGTTTTGATTTTGATGTGCTCAGGGATGAAGTCGATGG
>CAYTNB010000243.1:0-3357 GCA_964439085.1 uncultured Desulfobulbia bacterium
TTTGGCTGATTTACGGTAACTTGTTGATAGTACGTTGTAATTGTGTAATTGTTTCAACACCCGTCATTAGTCAAAATATATATTTTTAACTCAAAATAGACATGCACAAATTTTCAAATCTTGTGATTATTTTTATCGTATTTTATCACAGCTCCGCAGCAGCCTTTTTTTCACCTCCAGCAGCACTGCGGCAACAATCTTATGTGGAGAATATTACAAATCATAATTTCACTGAATATGCCCCCAGAACCAACCAGCATCAGATCCTCATTAAAACGAACATAATCAAGCCGTCGTCTGCCAGTAAAGCGATAGTAAACGATATTGTGCCAGCAGCAGACATCATCGACCTTGATTTCCCAGTGTATAATGCCTTGCAAAATTACCTGACCCCAAAAGACTCAATTGAGCATATGCTATACGCCAACCTCCGACTCAAAAACATTTTAGATAATTATCTGGCTATTCAAAAAAGCGCTAAGGATCTCCTCGCCAATCCAAGTGATACTGTAGTTTCCAGAGACACTACCCCAAATTTCAACCATCAACGGATATCCATGCGAGATCAAGATTTAATCAATTTTGCCAAAAGACTAAAAGCTATAAATCAAGAGTTTCAGGGCCTGGTACAACAAATAAACAGTACAATATCACATAAAGTATCTTCGCAGAAATCCGCATTGGCCACCACTGCCGCCGCAATATCTCCCAGCAAAAAAATCCTATCACCAGGGGCCAACATTACGGAAGCCGCCAATAGCTACCTAAAAGACATGTTACCGGCACAATACCATTCCACCAATGCAAAACCTGCAACATTTTACACCGCTGACAATCGAAAATATGAGCAATCCTACAACAATAAGGACATAACCTTGCCTTGGATTATCCGGGTACCACTAAATATTTTCCATTATTTGATGACCAATGTTATCGAAGCAGTAATTTATGGTATTTTAATGCTAATCATGGTCAGTATAATTTCGGCCTCCAGGTCATCAAGATGACTTGGTCAAGCCAACACCCTCATCACTCCAAACTAACCACCTCGTCGCTACTTTGGCTGCTCATCTCCCTGACCTCCTGCGGCCCCAGCCCCACCGACCAGTTTCATCAATTAGACAAAGCAGGAAAGCGGCTGTATCATGCGAGTAATTACCCCCAAGCTATCCAGAAATGGCAGCAGGCCATAAAAATACCCATACCAAAGCCCCCGTCTCTCTATTTGTCTATGGCAGAAGCATGGTTAAGTCTTGCCGAGCCCGACAAGGCAAACGACATCATAAAACAGGCCCGAACAATTTATCCAGCCAATACAGATTTGATCATAGAGGCTGCCCGTATTCAATTGATGAATTCCCAGACCAGCCAGGCAGAAAAAACACTACAGCGTTTGAAAGAATTGCAACTTCCAGCGGTACGACCACAATCACATGCGGAAGAGTATATTCTACGAGGCGACATATTGTCCATTAAGGGAAAGCTGGCCGCTGCTGAATCGGCGTACCAAAGAGCCATAGCTATCAAATCAAGCCCCAAGGCCCTTATCCGCTTAGCTCTTTGCCGCTTGGGGAGCCATGACATCAACGGTGCGACAGAAGCATACAAGAAGCTCACCTCAACAATGCCCAAGGATCCAAAGATTCTTAATCAAATTGGCATTTTTTGGCGTTTAAAGAGAAACTACAAAAAAGCCGAATATTACATATTGGAAGCCATAAGGCTTGACCCCGGCAACGTATTGTTTAAAAAAACTCTGGCCGAGTTTTATTTCGGCCGCAACCAACAGGAAAAAGCTGGCAAAACTGTTAGCGAAGCTCTGGAGATTGCCCCTGACAGCCCCCAGCTAAACAACTTTCTTATCGAAATACTCCTCGGCCAAAACAAAATCACCAAAGCGGCAGCCATTCTGAAAGATTTAGACAAGGACGGCTCCAAGGATATTATATTCCACTTATTACAGGGCAAGTATTTCTTGCTTAACAAGCAACCATATCTAGCAATCTCCCATTTTTCAGAAGCCATAAAATATGAGCCCAAATTACCAATTTCACACTACCTGCTGGCCCTCGCCTACCTCGCCAACCAGAGACCTGGGCTTGCCGAACAAAGTGCCATCGAGGCACTTACCCTGAACCATTATTTTAGTGCAGCAGAATTATTATTGGCAGATATCTATTACGGCAATGAGCAATATTCGCTGGCACTTAAGCATGTTAACCGGATACTGACCCGTGAACCTGAAAATTTCCGTCCCCAACTTTTAAAAGGCTGCATCTTGCTTGCTAAAGAACAATACCCAAAAGCCAACGATCATTTCAATAAGGCCGCCATTCTTAATCCATCCCTTAAAACCAGCCAATATTTTTCTGCCCGCACCCTAGAGTTTGAGGGTAAAATTAAAAGAGCCGCCAGAGTGTACCGGCAGATACTACAAACAAATCCCAATATGCTTCCAGCTGCCCAAAGATATATAGCTTTGCTACAAAAGGGGGAACAACAGGGGAAGGAAATAAATGCCTTTATAAATTCACTGCCCACAGATGCAAAAAACTCCCCAGAATTCCAGAATATGCTCGGCATGGCCTATTCAAAAACCCAAAAAGTAGAGCGGGCCATAAATTATTTCAAAAAAGCAGTTCAGCTTGACGCACATCAAACTGAGGCATACATGGGAATGGCTAAAATATTTGAGATGGGTCATAGATGGCCAGAGCTTATTGAGGTTTTAGAAAATTGTATCAAAAACCAGCCCAGCTATATCCCTGCGATCCTCGAATTAGCCGAATTTTATAATCGTAACAATCAAGCGATAAAGGCCAAAACATTAATAGAAAATGGCCTGAACCAGGCCCCTGATTCTCCACAATTAGCCAATAGTTTGGCATGGCTTCTCCTGGAAGATAATAAAGATATAGACCGTGCATTTATTCTGGCCCAGAAATCATACGAAAGAATGCCGCATGATCCAGCTATTAGCGACACCTTGGGTTGGGCATATTATAAAAAGAAAATGTTCACCAGGGCGGAATGGCTCTTGGAGGAAGCACTTGAAGAATCCCCGCAACAGCCAATAATCCACATCCATTTAGGGCAGGTATTATTGGCCAAAGGGAAAAAGGACCAAGCATTGCAACATATTACAAGCGGTCTAGATCTGAGCCCACCACCACAATACAAAGAAATTGCCCAAAGATTAATATCTACCATAAACCAGAACAACAAACCCTAACCAAGATAAACTGGCGATAAGCGCAGGCTTCGAATAAAACAAGGTTCTGGACTCCGTTCAGTGCCTTACAGATTGTTTTCTCGGAGTCTACGCTTACCTGTTTTTTAGAAAAGAATTTATTAAGG
>CAYTNB010000244.1:0-3357 GCA_964439085.1 uncultured Desulfobulbia bacterium
TGTCCGAAAATTTTGTTGTAATTTTCCCAAACAAATCATACACTTAACGTTGGCAACAAGCAGCAACACGAACATAAATGAAAGACAATAAACATATAGAAAGAGACGGACAAGCAGCGACCAAAATCTTTGATAATAGAAATTTAAAAGTTGATTACAGAACTCTTGAACCCATATTGAAAGAAGGTATGTCTGTTTTAGATATTGGTTGTGGAACTGGTTCTATTTCTAAAGATATTGCAAAAATTGTTGGTAAATCTGGAAAAGTTACAGGAATAGATAATACAGAAAAGTTTATTGAAAGTGGAAAAGAAACATATAAAAACGTACAAAACTTAAATCTTTTATATTCTGACTTATTTGACTTTCAAATTAGCGAAAAATTTGACTTAATTACTTCAGCAAGAACTTTACAATGGCTAAGCAATCCGAAAGATGCATTATTGAAAATGAAATCATTGTTAAAACCAAATGGTAGAATTTCAATTCTAGATTACAATCACAATAATTTAGAATGGAATCCTGAACCGCCAACAAGTATGAAAGAGTTTTATAAAACTTTCTTGAAATGGAGAAATGATGCAGGAATGAATAATGGAATTGCGGATGATTTACCTGAACTTATGAAAGAAATTGGAATGGTGGAGATTGAAAAAATAAATTCAGACGAGCATTACGAAAAACATAGAAACGATTTTAAATCAAAAGTTGGAATATGGTCTCAAGTTGCTGGTTCTGTTCAAATGGTCGAAGAAGGATATTTAAACAACGATTTGAGATTAAAAGCTATCGAAGAATATAATGATTGGGTTGAAAATAAAGCTATTTCTATGACAATGAAACTGAATGAAGTTAGAGGGAAAATGCCAGTTGCCAACACCGTGTAAAATTCATTGCTTAGCTTTGGCTTACTTAGGAAAATCCTATCAGATTTCAAGTTTGTTTTGTGCTTGTGAAGTTTATCGCTAATTTCACGCAACGAAATCTTACACAAAACCGTTGTACCCAATTAAAAAATCGAACTCAAATTTGAATGTATAGTGTCGAAGAAATAAGAGAAAACTACAAAGAATTTTCTGACTCAAAAATCGAGAATATTGCAAAAAACGAATCGAAAGGTTTGAGAAAAGATGTACTCGGAATTTTAAAAGAGGAAATTGAAAAAAGGAATCTCGATACAAACTTAATAAGTTGGGTTGAAACGGAATCAAATTCTTTTGAGGGATTTGAAAGGGAATCTTTAATTCAAAAAATTCAAAATCTGAATTGCCCAAAATGTTCTGAAAAAAAAGACAGACTTTACGGATTTGAAATCAATCGAATTATATCATTTTTACTTTTCGCAAATGATACTCGGAAAGAAAAAATATTATGTATGAGTTGTGGGAAAAAAGAAAAATTTTATGCTATTATAATTACATTTTTTGCTGGTTGGTGGTCAAGACGTGGAATTTTTCTGACACCTATAACAGTTGTTAAAGATTCAATTAATTTTCTATTCATTAACAAAATCAGCGACCGAATTATTAATCGCCTTGTTAATGAAAATACAGGAGAATTTAGAAGAAAAGGAACTGAGAACAGAATACTAAACCAAATAATAAAACGAAGGAATAACAAAGAAATTTCTGAAGGTGAAGGATATGACTTTGACTAAAAATAACTGGGTACAACACTGTATAAAATTAATGCTTAAAGTCTGTGTTTAACCAAAGTTTCGGCATATTTATAAAGTCCACAAAATTTTTCAAATTTTGCGTTCAGCGGAAAAATAAGATAAAATTTAAAAAATTCTGCTAAGTGCTTAATCCGAAAATTATTGTATTTTTAACCAGCACTAATCTTATACCAACCGTTGTGTGCAACCTAAGAAAACGAAGAAATGACAGAATTAGAATTAATAATTGACCTACATAAAAATTCAGAAAGACAAGGTCCTGGGAGTGAAGAAGAAACGCTGAGAGCACTTGAATTTATGAATTTGTCGAGTGACCGAAATTTAAAAATAGCCGACATTGGTTGTGGTTCGGGAGGACAGACAATTACACTTTCTCAAAATTTAAACGGAGAAATAATAGCAGTTGACTTGTTTTCTGAATTTTTAGATGAACTAAATGAAAAATCACAAAAATTAGGATTGAAAGAGAAAATCAAAACGCTTGAAAAATCAATGGACGATTTGCCATTCAATAACGAAGAATTTGATATTATATGGTCAGAAGGTGCAATTTACAATTTAGGTTTTGAGAATGGAATAAAGAAATGGAAAGACTATTTGAAAGTTGGTGGTTTTTTGGCTGTTAGTGAAATTACTTGGATAACGAATTCTCGACCAAAGGAAATAGAAGAATTTTGGACACAGGAATATCCAGAAATTGATACGGCTTCAAATAAAATAAAGATTTTAGAAAATAATGGATATTCATTAGTAGGCTATTTTTATTTAACTCAGAACAGTTGGATTGAAAACTACTACAAACCAATGGAAGAGAGATTTGATACTTTTATTGAACGAAATAATAATTCAGAACTTGCGAGAAAAGTTGTTAAAGAAAACAAATTTGAAATTGACTTATATCTAAAATATAAAGACTATTACAACTATGGATTTTACATAGCACGAAAGAATTAAAGAAAGGCAGCACACAACAATGTATAAAAAAAATAAGCGAAATGCTAGTAATATCAAGGCTTGTAGCCCGTTTGAACCTTCTCGTAAACAGGAACAATCTTGCTTCAAAATCGCTTACTTTTCTTATACCAACCGTTAGGCACAAGCGAAAAACAGGAATGAAAGAACATATTAAACCAAATAAAATATCATTTAAAATTGGTTCATTAGAGTGGTTAACCTTTTTCGGACTTCCAATTGCATTAATTACCAATGGACTAATTAGCGGATATTTCTATTTGAAAGATATGGATTCTATTAAAGCATCTGACTTTTTAACTGTTTCAATATTAACATTATCATTGGGAATAATTACATATCTCTTACAAATCAAACGGCTGAAATACAAAACATTTAAACTGACTAAAGAATTAGAAGAATTTAGAAAACAGACTCGGACAATACTGACGGAAAATAATTGGAGAATAGAAAATGATAATCAGAAATTTATTGTTGCTTCTTCTAAAGGGAAAAGGTTCAGTTCTGATATGATAATATTAAGATTTAAAAAAGAGAAAATTCAATGGAATTTAATTCAGCATCCTTGGAGTCATAACTCTGGTGCTGCTTTATTGAATTTAAATCTGAAAGGAAAAAAAATATTGGAAAAAATAAAAGCCAGTGCCTAATTGAGTAGACGGCTCCGACTAAAATAGCCGGAGTGCGCCTCTCACACCACCGTACAT
>CAYTNB010000245.1:0-3352 GCA_964439085.1 uncultured Desulfobulbia bacterium
TACAGATTGTTTTCTCGGAGTCTGTGCTTACCTGTTTTTTAGAAAAGAATTTATAAGGTACTAGGTAAGCGTAGACTCCGATGCCCCCTTGTGGGGTGTTAGGGTATTTTATATCCCTGTCTGAATAGAACCTTTTAAATTAGTAAAGTCGCCCGGAGCATATGCAAAAGAGAGAAAAAATAATCGTCATTATAACCATAATCGCAGCCCTTTACGGGATAGTTGACTATTGGTTATCGCAACATAATAAGGTTGTAACTCCTGTAGCCAACACGGCCATTGCAGGTAAACTTGCATCCAGACTTGCCGCCATCAGCTCACCCAACAACAAACGGCTTCAGGATCTAGCCGACCGTATCAACAAGCCCTGGCGCAATATATTTGCCAGCCAGTCTTTGGACAAAATGTCATCCTCCCCAAAAGATCAACAGAAGACCCTTTATGAAAAGTTATCGGTACAGGTAAATGAATTTATTTACTCCGGTTATCTTGAAATGGGAAATTCCAAGATCGCTATAATTAACAAGCATGATTATCGGATTGGCGACAATATATCGGGTTTTATTCTGCAAAAAATCTCACCAGTGGCGATTCAACTCTCTCGGAGGGATTTTAATTTTACGATAATGCCTCAATCTCTGCCAACCATTGGCGGACATAGCACAAAGAACATCCCGATAAAGGGAAAATAATTTACGGATAAACTTATGAAAATCAGTCAATACATTGTTGGTTTGGCCATAATGTTATTTATTTTATGTGGCTGCGTCCCAAAGCAGCAGATACACGAAGATAAATTTGACAAATGGCAATCAAAGGCCGATGCCGCCAAACCATATATGCCTTCCAGGGATGTATTTACCCCAGCCGCAGTATCCACAACAAACTCGGCAAAAACTAAAACCACAAAAATTTCAGCTGCGGATTTGCTCAAATCATTACCCAACAAGACAATTTCCATCCGTTTTGTTAACGACGATTTGCCTACCGTCCTACGCACAATGGCCAACCTGGCTGACCAAAACATTATGATTAGTCCCAACGTCAAGGGAACCGTGGTCATGGAGATTAGAAACAGCCCCTGGAATCAGGTTTTTATGGGCATCGCCGACAATTATGGTCTGTCCGTAGTTCGTAAGGGTAATATTTTAAATGTAATATCCGTTGCTGACCTAAAGGAGCAAGTGGAGAGAAAATCACTGGAGATAACCAAAGAGCAGGTATCTCCTCTAGTCACCAAACTCTTCCCCATTGAATTCTCAAACCCCGATGAAACCGCCAAATCAATAGAACAATTACTATCTAAAGACAAGGAGGGTAAGATCAGGGGATCAGTGTCTGTGGATGCCCATTCT
Source organism: uncultured Desulfobulbia bacterium (assembly GCA_964439085.1). Classification (GTDB taxonomy): domain Bacteria; phylum Desulfobacterota; class Desulfobulbia; order Desulfobulbales; family VMSU01; genus JAADIV01. Next base: position 1,356 of record CAYTNB010000245.1, read on the forward strand.
CGTTCTCTTATTGTCAGAGACACAGAAAATAATATTAATAAATTAGGAAAAATGATCTACGACCTGGATAAGCCTACCCCGCAGATTCTCATTGAGGCCCAAATTATTGAGACCAGTAAAGATACTGCTCGAGAGCTTGGTATCCAATGGGGGGCCTTATCCAAACCTGGCCTGGGCGGAGAAAGCAATATGCGGTTGACCCCCGGAGATGCTGCTGCCACCACCTATGATCCAACCACCGGGTTGCTTTCCTATCCATCCAGCACGGCTCTGGGTAATAATATTGATATGGCTGCTGGCTCTATTAGCAGTACAGCCCCGGCCGCCATTGGCTTATTAATAAATAGCAATGACATGCTGCTTAGTGCCCAATTATCTGCCCTGCAAAGAAATGGTAAACTGAATATTCTCTCCAGTCCCTCTATTGCCACCCTTGATAATTCCGAGGCCATTATCGAATCTGGCAAAGATGTCCCATTTCAAACCACTAGTGGCAGTGCCTCTGGTTCAACAACGGTAGAATATAAATCAGCAACCTTACGTCTAACTGTTACTCCTCACGTTATTGCTGATAAAATGATTAAATTGAAAATAGACGCAAAAAAAGATGAAGTGGACACCAAAACCAACGCCGTAAACGGTTACCCCTATATTATTAAAAAATTAGCCCACACCCAGCTGATTATTGCCGATGGCAACACAGTTGTTATCGGCGGTCTGGATCGTGAGACCGAGTCTGATACCAACACGGGGGTGCCATGGCTTAAAGATTTACCGTTTCTGGGAAATTTATTTAAAAAACAATCAACAAGTAAGGAATTTGAAAAATTATTAATCTTTATCACCCCCAAAATACTTACCAATAAGGCCGGGGCATAATAGCTATGATAAAACGTAAACGTCTAGGCGATATGCTGGTAGATGAGAAGTTATTAAGCCCGTCAGAGCTCACGGAGGCCTTAGCGGGTCAGCGTGATTCCGGCTCTCATCTTGGTGATTATTTAATCAATAAGGGAATTATCTCAGAAAATCAGATAATTGATTTATTAAGTGAACAATTACAAATCAAGAAATTCGATGCCAATGATTTCGAGATAACTACCGATTTAGCCAAGTTAATCCCAAACGATATAGCCAATAAATATAATATTGTCCCGCTGGCCAAGGACAATTTTGTCATGACAGTAACCACGCCAGACCCAATGAATGTAGAGGCCCTGGATTTTATTGAAAAATTTTGTGATATTGAGTTAGAGCCACTTATCTGCTCCCATAGCCAATTCAATTTACTTTCCAACGGTATATACGGTATTCGCTCTGAAGTTGGTGAAATTCTGGGAGATATTAAGACCGATATCGAGAAGCCCGCCGAGCTCCCGCAACTCAATAAGATTAAAGATTTACATGATGCTGCTGATGATGCGCCGGTAATCCGTATAGTGAACTCTATTTTACGGCAGGCCGTTAATGAAAAGGCGTCTGATATTCACATTAGCCCGGAGCAGGATTATTCTCAGGTACGGCTGCGCATTGATGGTGATCTTCATGAAATTCCACCGCCTCCCAAATCTACCCTGGCCGGGATTATTTCCAGAATAAAAATCATGGCCAATATGGATATTACCAATACCCGTATTCCGCAGGATGGCCGTTTTAATATTCACATTGATGAGCAGGAAATAAGTATTCGTGTCTCCACTATTCCGACAATTTATGGTGAAAACATGGTTATGCGCCTTCTCTTCGTCAGTGCTGGTTCCATCCCTCTGGAGGAGTTAGGACTTTTTGATGATGACCTGGAGGCTTTACTGAAATTGGTCCATCAACCATACGGCATGATTCTCAGTGCCGGGCCGACAGGCAGCGGCAAGTCCAGTACCCTCTACGCCCTGCTGCGTAAAATGATCACCCCCAAGATTAATGTTATAACCCTGGAGGATCCGGTTGAATACAGAATGACAGGTACCAGACAGGTACAGCTTAATGTAAAGGCAGAC
>CAYTNB010000246.1:0-3307 GCA_964439085.1 uncultured Desulfobulbia bacterium
GGTAAGGTCAATCCACAAACACCACTACTTGAAATATTTAAAGCGTTATTTCCCTGCGGCTCGGTCACCGGCGCTCCCAAAATCCGCACAATGGAGATTATCAATGAATTAGAAACCGGCGCCCGCGGCATTTACACCGGCGCCATAGGTTATATCGCCCCAAATGGCGAGGCAGCCTTCAATGTCCCTATACGCACCGTTGTCTTACAGGGGCGCCATGGCGAAATGGGTATTGGGGCCGGAATCACCCACAGCTCAGTTCCCCAAGATGAATGGCAGGAATCCTTGCTCAAAGGGAAATTCTTAAGTCACCCCCAAAAGGACTTTCAGTTAATTGAGACGATACTCTGGCAGCCAAAGAAGGGCTTCAGGCTCCTTGCTCGACACTTGGAGCGTTTAGAAAATTCTGCGGCATACTTTTCATACCCCTTCAGCCGAGAGAACTTGGCAAAGAAGCTTGCTAAGCAGTCTAAACAATGGCAGCTAACTTATAACACCTCCCTGCGAGTACGCATTCTGCTTTTTCGTAATGGTGAAATAGAAATCAACCAAACTGCCTGCGCCGCCCCACACACAACCACGCTGTCAGACAATGGCAATATCAAAAGCCAAAATCTCCCTAAAATCACCATAAGCCAATACCAGACAGACCCTGCCTCTAATCTTCTATTTCACAAAACAACCAGGCGGGATTTATATAATCAGGAGCGGGATAAAGCCGTAGAAAACGGTTTTATTGAGGTAATTTTTCTTAACAACAAAAATGAAATAACCGAGGGGGCCATCACTAATATTATCATCAAAAAGGGCGATTTTTTTTTCACCCCGCCCTTAGAAAGCGGCCTCCTGGCAGGGGTGGAACGTGCCAGCCTTCTTAATAAATACCTAGGAACCCTGCACGAGAAGATCCTCTACAAAAAAGACCTGGAAAATGCCAAAGCCATATATTTGACCAACTCAGTGCGGGGTGTAACAGAGGTGCGCCTCGTCTAAGAGTTCAAAGAGCTTACAGAACCACGATACTATAGCTGTTTATCTGTGCATTATCACGCACAGATAAACAGCAGGTGAAAGTTACCCAAAAACATTATTAAGGGTCTGTAAATAACCTGGCCCAAATCTATGCGCAATATCAGCCAGGTTATTTCCTTACAGGCCCTAGCGGTTGGCAATGGCCTTTATCAAATCTGCCTTGCCCACAACTCCAAGCAATTTATCACCATCAACCACCGGCAGGGTATGAACCTTTTTCTCAGCCATCACAGTGGCAATTTCGTTTAACGGGGTAGTCTCGCCAACGGTTACTAACTCACCGGAAAAAATATCACGCACCGTGCGTCCCGCCATTTTCTGAAACTCTTTATCCATCTTATTGGGATTGCCCAGCACAAATACTGAGTCAAGAATAGTTAATACGGTGGGGATATGCAGGTTTTTAGTTTGATCAATCAAATCGTTCTCGGTCACCACCCCCAACAATTGACCATCAGCAACAACCGGAACCCCACCGATTTTCTTTTCATAAAGTAAGGCGGCCAAATCCTCCACCAACATCTCAGGCTGTACAGTAACCACGTCTCTAGTCATAATGTCTTTTGCAATCAGCATAAATTTTCCTTTACCAGATTTTGTAATGCAAGAGGAATCTCATCAGCCACTTCCGCAGCCAAAAATCCTGCCTCAACCTTTGCGGCGATACGATCCCCTGCCAAGCCATGCAGATAAACACCCAGACATGCGGCCTCCCAGGCTGACAATCCCTGGGCCAGAAGACCTCCAACAATCCCAGCCAAAACATCACCCATACCACCGACCGCCATGCCAGGGTTACCAGTGGGGTTAATGGCCAGTTGGCCAAGGGAATCCGCGATAATCGTACCAGCCCCTTTTAATACCAGAATAACATTATACTCTTTAGCAAAAGATGCTGCAATTCCCAGGCGATTTTCCTGAATTTCACTGCTGGTCAAGCCAGTCATCCGGGCCATTTCGCCAGGATGCGGGGTCATAATCCGCGGGATAGACAATTTGTTAGTTAACAACCCTTCCCGGGCCAAGCAGTTCAGAGCATCGGCATCAACCACCATTGGAGCCTCAACCTCACCGTACAATTTACAAACCAGTTCCCTTGTTTCATCTGCCAAACCTAGCCCAGGTCCCAACACCACTGCCTTTTTAGCGGTTAAGGCCCCGGTAATGGCAGCATAATCGTCAATGGCCAGATTATAATCCGAGGCCAACGGTACCATCATCGCCTCGACAAGACGAGTCGCATAAATATAATTAAGTTTTTGCGGACTTGCGAGACTGACCAGACCAGTTCCACTTCTTAAAGCACCCTGCGCACATAGAATAGCAGCACCAGTCTTGCCATGCGAGCCAGCCAGAACCAATAAATGGCCGAAACAGCCCTTATGGCTGTCTGCCAGGCGTTTTGGCACCAGCCCCCCGACATCTTCCCTTTGCAGGAGGGAAGTTTTAATAGCGGCACGTTCTACCGCCTCAGCTGGAATACCGATGTCTACCACCCGTAGACTGCCGACAAATCCAGCTCCCGGATAAACAACCTGCCCCGGTTTAGCCAAACCATAGGTAACAGTCAAATCCGCCTTGGTACAGCATCCCATGACCTGCCCGGAGTCACTGTTAAGCCCCGATGATATATCCACGGCCACCACGGGCTGTTCAAGCCGATTCATCAACTCGATTGCTGCTGCAAAATGACCAGCGACCTCCCGTTTTAAACCAGTACCAAATAGGGCATCCACCAAAATAGCAGAGTGCCGCAGACTTATAGCCATATCATTAACATCAGCCGTTTTAAGCACTGGCCGAATTTTAATGGGCAGACGAGAAACAATCTGTAAATTAACTGCCGCATCGCCAGCAAATTGCTCTGGCGCGGTCAATAAAAACACCTGTGGCCGAGCCCCAAGTTGATGCAGACAGCGAGCAATGACCAAACCATCGCCACCGTTATTACCCGGCCCAACGAGGATAGAGATTAACTGCCCGGCAAGTGAGCCATACCTCTTTTGCATGGCATCAACCGTACCCCGCCCAGCATTCTCCATTAGCACAACGCCAGGGATACCGTAATAATTAATGGCTCGTTCATCAAGCCCACGCATCACCTGCGCCTCTGCCAATTTCATCGAATGACCCCCAGCTAGAAACATGACAAAAATACCCTTTGGGAATTATTGTACTAAAGTTTCACATAAATTTATCATGCTGCAATACGCAAGAGCGTATGCACAAGAGAATTAAAGGCTGATTTTCGAGGTATCGGGAAAAGTATACCGAA
>CAYTNB010000247.1:0-3303 GCA_964439085.1 uncultured Desulfobulbia bacterium
TAATTAACAACTCAGTTCCTTGTTGCGCCAACGCTAATGCAACAGAAATAGGTTGTTGTGAAGCTTTCCAATATTCCTCTGTTATTCACCATTTTCATCCCACTCCTCAAATTCAGAATCTGACAGCCCAGTATAAATACCGGAAATTGAATCCCAAGACAAATTAAGCATTGCTAATGCAGAATTATAAAAATTTTCTTTTGTGGGTATATCTGTAATCATACTAAAATTTCCAGTGCTTAAAATAATTTCTGAGTTCAGCTAAGAAACATAACTCTTAATATCCGGCGTCCGCTGGATATCGTGAAAACAGCTGCACGCGCCGGATATTATCCACTGCGGGGTTGGTATCCAGCTTAAGCCGTCTATGTCTTTTTCCATTGTTTGAATTTTCATTCATATCACCCTGATTATTAAGCACTTTTCAAACCTATACAAGGGAAGAAAACAAGACACCCATCAATTAATTCTTCATCATCAGACCATGCCAAAGCTTGAGGCTGATTGATGTGCAGGACTAAATGGTAATGATTACTCATGACAGCATAGGCACAAACGTCGATAGAAAAAACACGGGTTAATTCAGCGAGTTTATCGACAACCCATTGTTTGCGATGTTCATAACTCTGGCCCGAGAACTCGTCTTTGCCGCAGAGAAAGGCGCGACGTACACAGCGCGAGATGCAATGGTAATAAGGGGTTGAATCCAGGCAGACCTGATTTTTGCGGGGTTTTGGCATCCGTGCCTCCTTCATGTGAATTGTACGCCTTGCAATCTAACGAGGATCGACCAGAGTGTCAATTAATTGATGGATGTCCTATTTTATATTACCGGAAGGTAGTTTTTGCAGCGGTAGATGGGGACATAAATAAATCTGTCCCCTTTACATGTTTACATGCCTTTACATGAACCGATTAAACAGCCGCCCCAGAAAACGACTTGGATATCAAACACCCAATCAGGTATTCTCTAAGCTAACAGGGATTGCACTTCATATTTGAATCGGCGCGATACTATTAAGATGGTAATAATACTAAGTGGAATTCGCCGCATTACTGGTTATGATTAGGTTTTATGTTGGGTTCCTAATTGAGAAATTATTAGGATTCAGCACTGGAAGAAGGGAAAAATATGAAATCTCATGTAGATAATACGCAAGAAAATAAAAGCAGATCGATTGCAAATGATCCTTCTAAAAAACAGGGGAGTAGTGACTTTGCTTTTCAGTTTGTAGACAACCGCCCAGAAGCCATTACACAAAGAAAGCTACATGCGATGGTGAACAATAGTCCTAAGGTAAGACGAAGTGCTGAATTGCAAAGAGTCGCGGATAACCAGCAGACGAAACAGTTGCAAGCCTTTCAGAAAAAAGAAAACAAAACAGACTTTCTCGATAATCTGGCAAGTGAGGCAGAACATATCTCGGGTTATTCGAATTATACCGAGAGCCCAGGGAAATACCTGAACAATGAAGCTTGCAATACTATTCAGAAAAAGCAGCAAAGGGTAAATGTTACAGCACAACTGAAGCAGAATATAAATGATGATCCTGGCTTAGAGAAAGAAGCCGATGTCATGGGACAGAAAGCTCTGAATTCTGGCAGAAAAAAGGATGAAAACAGATCAACTCTTTCTGTAGGCAAGGAGGCTAGTTCTTTATCAAAACAGCTTATGGTGGCTGTTGCTGGAGGCCAGGCTACTTTTAATAAAAAAGATTTTACTCAGTTAAGTCATCTAGACTGGGCCATGAAAATCAGTGGTGGCCCGCTTGTTGACCTGGGTGCAGGGATTAGCTCCGTTGGAGTAAATGATGATTTGCACTTGGTACAGCATGGCAAGAAGGGGGCTATGGTACACCAGATTAATGATACTACCACATGGAAATCTATCCCGGCTAATACTATAGCCGATTATTTTATTAAACATCTGCCTGAAAATTACGCGGGACGGATTCGGGTTTCTTCCTGCTTTTCGGGGACTCTGGTTGATATTTCTAACCAAGACTCTTCTCTTGTAAAAGAAATTAAATCACTCATCCTTGCATCAGACCGTAAGGATCTACATGAAGTGTGGATCGTTGGCTGGGATGGCCCAACTATTACCAACATAAATTTAAATTCTGACTCTGGTACAGGTGCAGAGACTGTAGATGCAAACAAAGTAACAGCAGCAGCTGATATACAGGATCAGCTTCTTGGCGGGAAATACAGCCCATTGAAAGAAAAATGGGAGAAAAATGTAGGCGGTGATACGAGAGATTTAGATATACTTGCATCAGCTGCCGCTAAGGAATTTGAAGCGTTTTATCAAAAATTCACTGATTTGTGCAAACACAATAAATTATTGTTGGATTATGTTGATTCGCTTGTTATTGGTTGATTTGTTTGTAATACCGTCGGGGGCAGGTCCAGAGGTGCAATCAATGGGGTCACCCATAAGTCGTTCTCAGTCAACAGGACGATAAAATACGAAGTGCGCCCACCCCAATGTTTTTTTACTATCGATCATCGATCCGTACACCCGATTCTTAGTTTTGTGCGCTACTTCAAAATGAAGTGCTCCAGTCACCCATCAGGATCAAGATTACTTACTTAAGCCAGACATCCATCTTAATGAAATTTAATCATAACCTACAATCATCAAGTTACACGCTGAGAGCATTTGAAAGATATTTGGATTCGGCAGAAATCCGATAATAAGCTTCGAATGGCTTCACCTGATATGATGGGTGTCTCGATCGCTGATCGCCATGGAGAGCGAAGCGGTTCTCCTTTTCGCCTAACTTATTAGTATCAGGCGCATTTGCCCTGTTATTCGGCAGTATTGCACGAAAAATCAGGCATATTTGCCTGCTAATCACTGAAAACCGGTCAATTTGACCTGATATGTTGATATCAGCGTGGTATTTAGGCATATTTGCCCGTTATTTTTCTCAAACCTTATTCCCCGGAAAAATTGATGGGTGTCTTGCTTTATCTGCGATAATTTAATACGTGCAAGCATTGCACGCTCTGCCGTTATGAATAAAAAAACACCTCGACAGTTTAGCTTTATGACGGCAGTTCAGCTATATAACGAAGTTAAAGTTCAGCTTGCCTTCTGCGCGGGAGACATGTTGTTGAACGAAGCCGCTACGCGGCAGAAACCCAAACCCCATAGCTTGAAATTTAAAAGATAATTCCTCCTGTACCCAACTCCGGGTACGTCAACGGAGGAATTACCTTATGAACAAAGCACAGAAGAAACACTACGATTCACTGTACCAAAAGCATCTTAGCGCACTTAAACGTCAGGGTAAAAGT
>CAYTNB010000248.1:0-3279 GCA_964439085.1 uncultured Desulfobulbia bacterium
TTACCTCCATGCCTCTGCCTTCGGGTCGTAGTTCTCTGATTGAAGAGATTGATGCATTGACCGGTGATGCAGCCCGGATGGATACCGGTGACACTGTGGAGAAGTCAACGCTGGAGCCGGACGAAGCGCTCAGGCAGGATGTGCTTGCACGCTGGCAGGACAGATTTGACCTGCTCGAATTACATGGCGAGGGAAGCAGTCAATCCTTGTTTGCTGTCACCGCGGAGCAGGCGGATGAACAGTTGCAGAGCGATTTAGAGCAGCAGGTCAAAGAGAATTTTCCTGAGCAGACACCGCAACTGGAGCTGATTGATCGCAACACGTTTGAAACCATTCAGCGTCTGATCAAGGCTGGCGTGCTCAGTATGGGCGCAACCCCGGCAAAAACTCTGCACAGCACCACAAAAGCGCCCGCCAATCGCGATGCCAGGCGTCGCAAACAACTTGCCGAAGTGCAGAAACGTATTGCAGCAACTGAACGTCAGCAACGCATGTCCGCGCTACTGGCTGAGGGCGGCTTTAGTGTGGAAGCGCTTGCCCCGCTAAAAGACGGCATTGAAGCACTGTTGCTTGCATTGGCATTTTTGTATCATGAAAACAGCGATGCGCCGGTGGCTGATCACTTTCTTGAATCCACATTGTTGCGGGATGCATGGCTGACTGAGGATGCGGTGAAGCTGGTGACTTCTCTGAGATTGGATATGGATGATCTGGCTGAAGATGCTGCTGGCGATCTGCTTCGGCAAGGTCATAAGCTGTTTGAGCATGTTTCCGAGGCTCTGAGCAGGCAGATGTTATGATTAAGTCATACAAGTTCCTGAAATCAAGGATAAGGCAAGGAGGTTTGTATGAGTCGGATGTTTAATCCACCTTACTCTGGTGAGTTATTGAAAGAAGATGTGCTTCCCGATTTGGAAGTCACTGTGACTGAAGCCGCCAAACAACTTGGCGTAACACGGCCACCTTTTCCAGAATTATCAATGGCAAATCGGGTATTAGCCCGGACATGGCCTTGCGTCTTGCCGCATGGCTTGGAAAAACGCCTGATTCCTGGCTGAACATGCAAATTGCCTATGACCTCTGGCAGGCGGAGCAAAGGCCGCGCCCGATTATCTCTGCTGCTCGCATTCAACACGCATGAAGGTGAATGGGCATGAATAACTCAACAACTCATATATGGTCCGTCCCGCGTTGCAAGGAAAAAGTTTAACTGGCACCAAAGAAAGGTTGCACACATATATCCGGCCTTTGATTGAAGCCGAATATAGCTTCTGGCCCTGATGGAAATCCGCGCACTTCCGACCTTATCCTTATCATGCCTTCGGCCTTTGATGGCCCATGAGTTGTTCAGGTTTTTGGAAATGCAGCTGTCCGCTTTGTATGCCATCATATCACTTAATCCACGCAATCTGTTGAAATCATCATCTTGTTTTGTGTTCAGGCTGCCGTAGCCATTCTATATTCTTCACCCTTACTCAATATAACCCATGCCGCCCGTATAATCTTGTTGGCTAACGCTACCGCCGCGATATTTGAACCGCGCCTGTTTTCGACATCCACTACCCATTTGCTACGCCTATCCTGCTTTTTACCCGCAACGCGCAAGGCTGATCTTGCTCCATGAATCAGCATCTTTCTCAGATAGGTATCACCACGTTTACTGATGCCAAGAAGCCTCGGTTTTCCACCCGTGGAATACTGTCTCGGAACCAGGCCCAACCATGCCGACATTTCCCGTCCGCTTTTGAATACCTTGGCATCTGCAACAGCCGCCGTCATTGCCGTCGCCACCATCGGGCCGACTCCAGGGATTGTCATCAAGCGTCGGCAAGCATCGCTTTGGGTGCTGATCTGTTTGATTTGCAGATCATAAGTAGTGATGCGTTCATCAAGCTTATGAAATTCATCTTGCAGTCCGGATAGCAACTCACGAAACATGGGGCTCAAGCTATTATCTGCATCCTCCAATATTTCGGGCAACGCCTTGCGCAATACCGCAACGCTTTTGGCAACCACGACTCCGTATTCCATCAATAAACCACGGATCTGATTCACCTGAGCAGTGCGGTGCGAAACGGCCATGCTTCTTGCCCTGTGCAGGCTTTGAATATCCTGTTGTTCAATCCCCTTAATCGGAACAAAACGCATGCTTGGTCGCTGCACTGCTTCACAGACAGCCTCGGCATCCACAGCGTCATTTTTATTGCTCTTCACATACGGCTTTACGAACTGCGGGCTCATCAAACGGACATCATGATCCATTGCCCTGAATTTTCGAGCCCAGTCATGTGCGCCACCACATGCCTCCATGCCAACCAGGCAAGGCGGAAGGTTAGCCATAAAAACTACCAGTTTGTTGCGGGTCATCTTCTTGCGCATGACTACATGACCATGCTCATCCACACCATGCACTTGAAAGGAACTCTTTGCTAAATCAATGCCTATTGTCTTTATCGTTTTATCTACGCTATAATTTCTCATGGTTTGTTTCGCTCCTTGGTTAATAGTTGTCCTCACCGGACTATCCTATTATGGCACATTGCGATGCCGTATGGGAGCGGAACGGACCATGCCTGACCTCGTTTCTGCTTCCAAGGTTTTGAATTTAATGCTAATGATGGTGGGAGGTATGCTATGGTAGTTCGAGTAATATTTTCCGACCTGCACTTCGGCGATTCCACTTGTTCGCTTCGTCTAAAGCCGGTAACAGATGGTTTAAAAAAGTTATTAAGTGAAAACGGACCGATAGATGAGATTATATTTGCCGGAGATATTCTGGATGCCAACATATCCTCTCTTACAGTAGCCATTGAAGGAAAAGAAAGAGCAAAATGGCCGAAGCAGATTGGCTTTAGACAATGGGGTAACTATTCAGCATAATAAAGCTTGACAGGTTTTTCGGTCAAAAGCTGTCAAGCTTTATTATGCTGAATAGTTACAGAGAATGAAATATAAGCAAAGAATAGAGAGATACTTCCCTCAGGGCGCGATGCGATAGCTAAGGAGGATCAATGATTCAAAGAAGAAGCAACACTCAGCGACTCACGATTCTGGCTCAAGACCCTGCGGTTCGGGTAAAGGGTGTATTGGCGCTCGAGCAAATCGACATTCCACAGGAGGTGCTCGCCGATGGCCCGACTGGTTATCGAGTTAAGGTTGTTGACTTCGATGCCAGCACGAACCTTTTGTATTCTCCCCATAAATATAAACAGCCACCCAACGGCAATGTTGTTGATCCTTTTGCTCTACCTGACGGTCTGTCGGCAGCTGAGCGTAAGA
>CAYTNB010000249.1:0-3271 GCA_964439085.1 uncultured Desulfobulbia bacterium
AAAATTTCGATATACAGGTAAGCGTAGACTCCGAGGAGTGGGGTATTTTTGAGAGAGAGGTCACACATATAGTATGCCGAGCGAACAAAAATGGTCCACAACGCAGTAGATCGGACTTTTTACGACGCCATCAGTTTTGGTTAGGCGTTATTTTCCCCTGAGACGGGAATATTTTTAAATATAAAAAAGCAGAAAGAGAAATTTGCACAGCCAGCAGAACAAGCATAAACGACACATGATTTTCGGGCCGAATAAGGGCTAGACATGACAAAACAAACAGAAACTGATAACCACGCCGCCGGAAGTTCCAGACCTCCAACAAGACATAAATATTAATGGTCGGCACCACCAACAAGGCGATAAAATAGAGGTCAAAACGACCAATGGACACCGCCTCCCATGTCTTGAGCATAGTCATTACCAAGAGAGCCAGAGACAAAAAATAATTAATATATCTGTATGCCGCATGATCGCCAGGCAACGAATTATTATTCAGACAAAAGGCAAGTTGGGCCTCATTATCATCCTGCCGTAACTGCCGCCAGACCTTCTTTTTATCCTGCCCTGACTTAAGCAGTCTATCGACTTCCTGGCTTATTTTTTTCATATTTTATCTCTTTGAAATAGTTCTGTAAAATAAATTAGACAACACCCTGATCCAGCATCGCATCAGCGGTTTTCACAAAGGCTGCGATATTTGCGCCAGCCATATAATTTCCAGGCATACCATAGGCCGCCGCTGCCTCCAGGCAAGTTCTATGAATCTCAGTCATAATATGGCGTAAACGGCTGTCAACCTCTTCCCTGGGCCACTTCAGCCGCATGGAGTTTTGAGCCATCTCAAGGCCGGACACCGCCACCCCACCCGCATTGGCAGCCTTACCGGGCGCATACATCATCTTATGATCTATAAACAAATCAATCGCCTTCGGCGTGGAGGGCATATTTGCACCCTCTGAGACCATGGTCACGCCATTATTGATCAAATTTTGGGCATCCTTGGCGTTGATCTCATTTTGAGTGGCACAGGGCAGAGCGCAGTCTGCCTTATGATTCCAAAGGGGGTTATAATCCAGACTGGAGTCAACGGGTGTATAAACTGTACCAGGGTGATCGGCAACATACTCCTCTATCCGACCCCGACGAATGTTTTTAAGATGTTTTATACGTTCAAGCTTTGCCTGATCAAGACCTTCTTCATCATAAATATAACCGGAAGAATCGGACATGGTAAGCACCAGCCCACCGAGTTGGATAATCTTTTCAGCGGTAAATTGAGCCACATTACCAGAGCCAGAAACCAAACACCTTTTACCAACCATTGATTCATGGCGGGTGGCCAGCATCTCAGAGGCAAAATAGACATTGCCGTAGCCCGTGGCCTCGGGCCGAATTAGACTGCCGCCCCAGCTTAAACTCTTGCCGGTCAACACCCCGGTAAATTCATTAGCCAGCCGTTTATACATCCCAAAGAGAAAGCCAATTTCCCTGGCCCCAACACCAATATCACCAGCCGGAATATCAGTGTTGGGGCCAATATGACGATACAACTCCACCATAAAGCTCTGGCAAAAGCGCATGACCTCCTGATCAGACTTGCCCTTGGGATCAAAATCAGAGCCGCCTTTACCTCCACCCATAGGCAGCGTGGTAAGCGAGTTTTTAAAGACCTGTTCGAAGGCCAGGAATTTCATAATCCCCAGATTAACTGAAGGGTGAAAACGCAGTCCTCCCTTATACGGCCCAAGAACACTATTCATCTCCACTCGAAAGCCTCTGTTCACTTGAACCTGCTCGCTGTCATTCACCCAGGGAACCCTAAAAATAATCACCCGTTCCGGCTCAATCATCCGCTCTAAAATAGCTGCCTGCCGATAATGAGGATTACGGTCAAGAACTGGTAGGACCGTAGAGATTACTTCCTGCACCGCCTGTTGAAATTCCGTTTGGCCGGGGTCACGTTGGGCGATTAAATTCATAATTTCCTGCATATTGGTGTCCTTTTAAAAATATTAGCCATGAATAAACACTACCCCCTCGTGGGGTGTTAGGCATTAATAGTCCCCGCACCGATTTTACCATTCACCTTAACGATAAGAGGCTGCGACAAGCTGATATGCCGCAGAAACTTGCTCTCTTGACCTGGCTGATTCATAAACCATTGCCAATCAAGATTATCAGTTGCCGCCTGGGATCTCCTCACCGTTAAATATGGAATCCCCAGAGAGGTGATGTTCTGGAAAAAATGTGTTCCCTGCGAAGGATCAACGAGCATTTTATCACCAACAATCTCCACCATAGCGCCAACTCCGGCGATATCACGCCACAGCACGGGAATTCCCAAAAGGCTGTCAGCCGAGCCCCACCTGCCTGGCCCGACAAGTAAATATTTTCGGCCCATGGCTGATAACTCGGAGTTTAAACGGCCAATTTCCCGGGCAATCTCCACGGTATGTGAGGCCGCAAAGTTATCCTCCTTCACGACAATAACGTCAGCCAGCTCCAACGCCCCGTGCCCCAAGGCATTATCACTAAAACAAATGGCGGACTTTTTCTCGGTAGCAGATATTTCTACAGCACGCAAACCATTATTAACCACCATCGGCCTAATCTGCAAAAGATAAAAGGTTGAGGAACCGCCCTTCATATCAAGGTCAACGGCAAATTCTATCTCTACCGGGCCACCCATCCCCTCGCTACCCATGGCCAGCATCTCTTGCAAAATTTCCGACAGGGGGTAGGAACTGTATTTCAGAATCGGAGCAAATGTCATCACCCGAAATCCCCCCCCGGCTACGTCCCGTACTCGGTGTTCCACCGGAATATAGGCGCTGCTGAGCTCGATAATAGGACCACCGCTGCCCAAATCGTCAATGGCCAATCTTGTCAAGCCGTCATGAAGATAATCACGACCACCCTGCAAGTCGAGAACATATAAATATCGTTGGGCATTATTCAAGATATCATCCACCGATGAGAATTGTGGCAAGATTTGGGGATAACGGGGAGAAAATCGCAAAGACTGTTCCCCTTTAACCACCGTAGCGCCAAATCCTGCCGCCACGCTGACAATACCGTCCTCGTGCTTCATTGGAGCAATAGGGTAATAATTATGAGACTGCGCCACCCCGGCAATAGCTGGATAAAAATAATCACCATAAGTGCGGCCTGCCAGTTGTTGAATAAGTATCGGCATTGAATCGGGCATGGTTTGGCCGATACTGCGAGAGAAGGAGCGAGGGCTGGCAAAATAGGCGGAGGCATAAACCAT
>CAYTNB010000250.1:0-3230 GCA_964439085.1 uncultured Desulfobulbia bacterium
CCGACGATCTGCGACGTGCTGCGGGCGATGCGCATCGGATTGTGCCCATCACTTATCGAAACCTTGTTGCGCAGGTGGACGAAGCAGGCGTCGGCTTGCAATCTGGGGCGGAAGACTTACGTCGCTTTGATGCCGTGCTGGTGCGCTCGATGCCGCCGGGCAGTTTGGAGCAGGTTGTCTTTCGTATGGATATGCTGGGTCAGTTGGCCGAGCAAGGTGTGCCGATTGTCAATCCGCCGCGAGCGATTGAAGTGGCGGTCGACAAATATCTGGCGACCACTCGGTTGCAGGCCGCCGGGCTGCTGGTGCCACGGACCATCACCTGTCAAACCACGCAACAAGCAATGGAAGGTTTTTTGCAACTCGGGAGCGATGTTGTCGTCAAACCGTTGTTCGGCGGCGAAGGGCGTGGCATCACTCGCGTCACCGATCCAGCCATCGCGCAGCGCGTCTTTCAAGCCTTGGAAGCAATTGGCTCGGTGCTCTATTTGCAAGAATTTATTCCGCACGAAGGGTGCGACCTGCGGCTGTTGGTCGTTGGCAAGCAGGTGCTCGGCATGCGACGTCGAAACCTGGCCGATTGGCGAACCAACATCAGCCGCGGTGCCGTGGCCGAGCCGTTGGAAGTGACCGACGAACTGGCCAGCTTGGCTCGACGGGCGGCCAACGCGGTTGGCGCACCGCTGGCCGGTGTCGATCTGCTGCCGGGCAAAGACGGACGGCTCTATGCCCTGGAAGTCAACGCCGTGCCGGGTTGGCGGGCATTGGCGAAGGTAACGAAGACGGACGTGGCAGAGTTGGTGCTGCAATATCTTTCTGCGAATCGGTAGGACAATAGAAATAGAGTGCCCCTTTCAGTCGACCGGCAGCGGCGTCACAATAGCTCGCATGGCCGACTTACCTACGACCGATGAAAACTTGCAAACCAACGTCGCCGATCGGTTGACGCAAATCGCTGCGCAAATGCCCGACGCAGTTGCGGTCGCCTGTCCAGGCCGCGGCGAGGTGACAGGGCAAAACCGTTATCAAACCTGCACGTTTTCGCAGCTCGATGCAGATGCCACCGCGCTGGCTCGGGGGTTGGTCGAATTGGGTGCCAAGCCCGGCACACGCTTGACGCTGATGGTGCCGCCGAGTGTGGAGTTTGTCAAACTAGTGTTTGCTCTGCTTCGATGCGGTGCGACCACGGTGCTGATCGATCCCGGCATGGGCCGCAAACATCTTATTAACTGTTTAGCAGCAGTGCAGCCGGAAGGGTTTGTTGGCGTAGCCCGTGCGCAGGCGGCTCGAATCACCTTTCGCCGGCGATTTCCTCAAGCCAAGTTAAACATCACCCTCGGCCGGCGCTGGTTTTGGGGCGGCACCACTTTTCGTCAATTGCTTGCTCTGGGCCAAAAGAGCCGCACCCCCCTGCCTAGCTCCGCTGCCGACGACCCGGCGGCCATCATCTACACCAGCGGCAGCACCGGCCCACCCAAGGGGGTGCTCTATACACATCGGATGTTTGAAACGCAAGTCGCAGAGATCCAAAATTGCTACGACATTCAACCGGGCGGTATCGACTTAGCCTGTTTTGCACTGTTCGGCCTGTTCAACTCGGCCATGGGTGTGACAACGGTTTTTCCCGACATGGATTTTTCGCGCCCCGCCACAGCCGATCCTGTTCAACTGCTCGCCGCCTCGCACGATTGGCAAGTAACCCAAGCGTTTGCCTCGCCCTCGGTATGGCAGAAGTTAAGCACACATCTGGCTCGCTATGGCAAGCAAATCCCAACCTTGCGCAAAGTGTTTTCGTGCGGTGCGCCAGTGCCAGCGGAAGTGCTTCAGCAAACGCTCAGCGTCGTAGCCCCCGACGCCAAAATGCACACCCCCTACGGCGCCACGGAGTGTTTGCCCGTTGCCACAATCGAAGCCGACGAAGTCCTTGGGAAAACGTCCGCCCAAACCGATCGGGGCAGCGGCATTTGTGTCGGTCGTAAGTTCGACACGATCGACTGGCGCATCATTCGCATCACCGACGGGCCAATCGCATCGATCGACGGCACAGAAACAATGCCTAACGGCGAAATCGGCGAGTTAATCGTCCGCGGCCCCCAAGTTTCCCCCGAATACACAACCGTTAGCACCGTCGGCCACGACGATCGCACGCCCAACCACCTCGCCAAAATCCCCGACGCGAATACCCCCTGGCACCGCATCGGCGACGTCGGCTACTTCGACGACCAACAGCGTTTTTGGTACTGCGGCCGTAAAGCCCATCGCGTGGAAACCACCACCGGCACACTATTCACCATCCCCGTCGAGGCCATTTTCAACACGCACCCCGAGGTCGCCCGTTCGGCATTGGTCGGCATGGGGCCCGCGCATGAAAAGACGCCTGTGATTATCATTCAGCCAAGCGGGCCCATGTTACGTCGTTGCAGAAAGTACTGGTCGCATCCTGGTTACGACCAGCTTCAAACGGAACTGTTACAGTTAGCCGAGCAACACACCACGACGCAAAACATCTTGCAACTACTCTTCCACCATTCGCTGCCGGTCGATGTACGGCACAACGCAAAGATCAATCGCGAGCAGCTTGCGGAGTGGGTAGAGGCAGAAATGAGCGAGTAACCCTCGTTCCCATGCTCTGCGTGGAAACGCAATGGACTGCCGCTCCTGCGACAAATATAATAAGAGCCTATCCCAGAACCCTATGGGAGGGTGCCAGTCTCGGACCGGCCGCGGCGGGCGGCCGGGAAATAGTGAACCATAAAAAGGTTTTGGGACGTGCTCTAAGAGCCTACCCCAGAGCTATGCTGAAGGGTGCCAGTCTTGGACCGGCCGTGGCGGGCGGTCGAGGAAGTTTGAACAACTAATCGGGTAACCGTTCACACTCTGTTTTCTATTTTTCGTTAAATTGCTCTGGACGTTAGGTTCGCAGATAGTAGACGACATGGATTATGTTGTTCACGCCGCTTACGATTCCTGCCGAACTTGAGGCCGAACTGACTCCTGCTGTTCGGGCATTTGTCGAACTGCTGCTTGCTAGAATTTCGGATTTGGAATCGGAGCTTGAACAATTGCGTGGGCGGATGCAGCGGCTGCAAGGGACGACGCCCCAGAACTCATCGCTTCCGCCGAGCACACAACATCCGCACGCCAAGCCAGCGACTCGCAAGCAGTGGAAGCAAGAGATTGGATATCATCGTCGTAGTCTGGCCCACCACGGCGGGTAAACTCAGGCCGCC
>CAYTNB010000251.1:0-3133 GCA_964439085.1 uncultured Desulfobulbia bacterium
GGCTCCGGGCTATTTACCATATCGCCCCGGTAACTAGACAGCTCAACACCATTAATATTCTCGGTGTCTGATGAGCGAGGCTTGGCATATTGCCCAGCGATACGGCCAACTTTGATTACCGGTTTGCCACCAGCATAACTCAAGACCACCGCCATTTGCAGAATGACCTTTAAACTTTCTCTTATTCCGGGAGCTGTGCAATTATTAAAATCTTCCGAGCAGTCACCGCCCTGCAACAAAAAGGCCTTACCCTGTGATGCATCTCCCAGGAGTTGTTTGAGTGTTCTTATCTCTCCGGCAAACACCAATGGTGGTAGTTTGCTTAATGTGGCCAGGGCATCCTGTAGAATAGCCATATCCGGCCAATTGGGCTGCTGTAAGGCGGTATAATTCTGCCAGCTTGATTTCGTCCATATACTAGTTTCTGTCATGACTACCTCCTAAATAGTTACACTACAAAGCTTAGGGTGGTTTCTAGCCCTCTGGGGCTGACGGCAAGGTACATGGGCCGCCAGCACAGCATACTTCCTGATCAAAGGCGTTTAAAATACGTAATTCCCGCTCCCGTTTTTCTTCTAAAGGGGGGGGAGCAAAAATGCAATCAGCAAGTAGAGATAGAGCTTCTTCTCTGGTGGGAATCCCTTGTAGGCCGTGGGCCAAAACTTTGCCACGACCAGTCTCTAAAAATTCGGCATCCTCACCGTTAGTAACCACGGCGTAAGGTATTTGATATTCCTGGATCAACACCCTGGCGGCGGCGATGGCCGGTCTTTCACGAGTTACTAATGAACCGGGGCCATAGCGCAACACAATGATCCGCTGTGCCGATAAAACTATCACCAAGTCAATGGTCGATATGACAAAATTACGGTTGAATAACGTCTCTATTTTGAGCCGTGGGATCAACTCGTTTTTGTTATAACCCTTTTCCGTGACCATAAAACGAGCGATTTTTTGGCGGTAACGCTCGTCGTCCGTGTCAACAATGGACTGACCGGTGAGGAAATCCGACAACGTCCCATATATCATATGATGGCTGGGGATATCGGCCATTGATTTCGCCTATAATTCCAGCCAAGACTCAGAAAATACCGATTTGCCGGTCAAAACGTTAAAGGTTTTATAATGCTGCAGCTCAACCTCGGAAAGTTTACTTGGATCAGGATTATTGCCGTCGATCATGCCGAATATAAGGTCAACCAGATTCTGACGTTGGCCGGTGGCAATGGCCATCAATTCTGTATCATAGGCGTTGACAATGGCGGTCTGTAGACCATTTTGCATCAGCATGATCAAATAAGTACGATCCAAATATTTACGCAGATGATCGGCAACGCCATTGGATACGTTCGACAGGCCGATGGTGGAACTGG
Organism: uncultured Desulfobulbia bacterium; assembly: GCA_964439085.1. Taxonomy (GTDB): domain Bacteria; phylum Desulfobacterota; class Desulfobulbia; order Desulfobulbales; family VMSU01; genus JAADIV01. The sequence goes on from CAYTNB010000251.1 coordinate 1,374, forward strand.
CGCCAGGGGCAATGTCTTGCACCATGCTCATAAATTCCAGCCCAGAGTTGATCTGGTCAACGCCAAGGGTAATGGGGGTGGCAATCGGGTCGAAGAACATCTTTTCGTTGGGGATACCCGCCTCGGCCAGGGCCATCATCAGATCAACGGCCATAGCGGCCCTTTCGTTCGAATCTCTGGGCATACCGTCCGGTCCCCAGAGAAGGGCGACAACATTACAGCCCATCTCGGCAGCTACCGGGATCAATTTTTCCATTCTCTCCGGCTGGGCAGAAATGGAGTTCATTAAGGCTCCTGTTTTATTTTTAACCACTTTAAAACCCGCAGCCATGGCATCGGTATTGGTGGTATCCAGGCATAATGGGGTGTCGCTAACGGCCTGCACAGTTTCAACCACCCAAGGGAGTAGCTCAATTCCGTCCTTACGGGCGGGGCCAATATTAAGATCTAAAAAAGAGGCGCCTGCGGCACTTTCCTCTTTGGCCATCTCTTGAATGGGAGCGGCTTCTCTAGCCTTCATGGCGGTACCGCTTCGGGTTCCCATGATATTGATACTTTCGGCAATGGGTTTGATTTGGGTCATTTGTTTCCTCCTAAAAGTTTTTATTTTATTTAAAAAAATATATTGAAACTACAGCGGTACGACCACGATCGTATGCAATAGTTAATGATAAACATATGAACTCCAAAAAATAGCGTGAATGACTGATATTGTCAAAGTCTTTCAGCGCCACCACTTTTTTTTCATGAATTTTGCGGTGGCCGATAGCGAAAATGGCCGACCGGCTAAACAGGGATCGTATCGCAGGGGATTGGGATGAAGAGCCGCTGCGGCATGAATATAAAAATTATGCCAGCCAGCCCTTTTTGCCCTAAGCGCATATTCCATATCAGAAAAATAGGGTGGCATGGCCGCATCTGGCAGGCCGATATCTTCAAGCAGTTCCCTCCTGATAATTTTCACACCGCTCCATAGCCAGTCAACCTCCGCATCGTCATTATACTCAAAGGCTGGAGCCAGGTGTTTATCATGCCGGTCACTAAAACAGGTAGATATAGGTAAAAATTGTTTTAATAGAAAGAAAAAGGAATGGAAGGTGCGAACGGTATGCTCCGGTTTGCCGTAAGCATTCAGAATGCGGGTGGCAGCAAGGCCCACCTCCGGGTTGTCGTCCATGAATTCCACCAGGCGCAGGAGACATCCGGGTTGTATCAGGACGTCATGGCTAACAAGCAGGATGTAGCGCCCGCCCGAAAGCTCCATGACCTGATTGCAGCCCTGCACCACCGTTTCCCCTGGCAGAGAGAAAACATTTAGCTGCGGAAATTCTTTTAGCAGGTCAGCATCAGCATCCTGGCCTAAATTGATGACGAATATTTCCAGTGCAACTGGGTCGGCGGTTTCCTCCAAAGATCGTAATAAATTGCGGGCCGCAAGTAGCTGTTTTTTTACGTGAGTGCAAACCGATATATCCGGTTGTATGTGCGGTGGCGATTCCAAAGTTATTCCTCATTGGGACGCAACTTTCTATTGAGCTTGCCTGACAACATTTTTGTCCACTATAGAGAGCTTGTACTGCTTTTCTTTGGGGTGGGCATACGAATAGTGATATCAGCGAGGGCCATGACGGGATGTCAAGGGATTTCACAGAACTGCGTAGGACTCAAAAACCCCCGAATCATTAGTCAGGACTCGGAGTCTAGCACCTTACAAATTGTTTTCTCGGAGTCTGCGCTTACCTGTTTTTTAGAAAAGAATT
>CAYTNB010000252.1:0-3083 GCA_964439085.1 uncultured Desulfobulbia bacterium
TATAAGCCCAAAATACGAATTAAAAAAATTACAAGTATTTATGCGGAAACGCTTATACAGGTAAGCGAACGGAGTGAGACTCCGAGGCGTAGTGATTTTTCGGGCGCGAGTCCATACATGTAGAGGTCGTGCCTGAAAAATTGCTACAACGCAGTAGATCGAATTGCTATGCCTCTTCTGGGTACTTCTTTATGATGCCATCAAGGTTGATGTAGTTATGTCCATACGAATTTTACTGATTGCCGGTTTGATTTCCTGGCATCTTCTATTTTCTGCTCTGGTCTCGGTGGCAGAAGATAAGCCGAGTGGGGCAATGGTTATTTTGCCATTCTCGGTATCGGCCACTGCCGATTCATACCTGGCCAATGGCATTAGGGACATGCTGGCCAGCCGCTTGGCAGCCTTGGGAGTTAGGACACTTCGTCACAAGCCTGGCACAAAGATTGATGCAAATGCAGGGGCAGTGGCTAATTTTCAGAAAATAATGGCGCAGTTTTCGGCGGCTTATTTGCTTGTCGGCCGCTATAAGCACGTTGATAACGGGGTTGAGATTACAGCCCTTGTCTACTCGGCCAATAGTAAGAAAATAAAAGAGTTTTTGAGGAAGCCTCTGCCTACGGGTGAGGTTATTAAGGCCATTGATCATCTGGCCGAAGATATTGGCCTGGAAATTTTTGGTAAGATTACGCCCAGATCTGAGTCGGCGGAACGGCTGGGGATGGTAGAGGAGGCGCCCTCAGGGATTTTGTCGCTGCCAGCAGGCTATAGCCATAATGGCCGACCACGTTCTGGGCTTAAGCGTCAGCCTCTGTTTACAGAGAGTCCGGCCATTAATTTGCATTTGCGAAGTCTCGGGGTTGGTGATTTGGATGGCGATGGCGTGGACGAGTTGGTGGTGGCTGGGCCGCATAAAATCATGGCCTTCAAGATCCGGGACGGTAATTTTAAGAAGATTGCTGAATTTACTGGCTCACTGCGTGCCGATATTGTTTATATCAGCATGGGCGATCTGAACCACGATGGACGGCAGGAAATTTATGTAAGTGTTGTGGCGGAAAATGGGCCGGAGTCCTTTGCCCTTCGCTGGCAGGGCAAGGCCTTTGATTATCTGGTAAAAGACGTGCCATATTATTTGCGTGTCATGCGTATGATAGATGGCAAGTTGGTGTTGATTGGGGAGAAGGATAGTGGCCTGGATTTTGAGCCGGCTTTTTATGTAATGCGCCTTAAGGGTGATCGGCTGTATGCTACCAGCCGTCTGGATGTTAATGCACCAGTTACTATTTTCAATTTTTCTCTTGCTGATCTTGATGATGATCGGCAGGCGGAGATAATTTCCAGGCCCAGAGCAGGTCATTTGCAAATTATGAGTAGTAGCGGTAGGGAACTTTGGTCCAGGAAAGTAGGTTCTGACGATCTGTCTTATGGGGTGGATAACGTTGCTGGTCATGGTAATGATTCGGGGAGACTGAGCCGTTTGGAAATGGCTGGCCGTATAATTGTGCGGAATCTTGACGGCGTGGTGGGTCCAGAATTTATCAGCAATGAAGGATTGTCGTTAAAAGACGGGGAATTGGAAATGCATAAGAAAATTCACCTTTTTACCTGGACCGGCAGGGCGCCGAAAGAATTATGGCACACAGAAGAAATAGATGATGAAATTGCGGATTATCAACTTGGCAGTTTCCAGGCTCATGGTACGATGCTCTATATCGGAGTCAATATGAGTCGGGGAATTATGGATATTATGGCTTCAGATCAATGCCGTATTTTGATGTATCCTATTGTGCTGGGCACAAAGGCAGAAGGCCTTTAGGCAGAAGAAAATGTTAGCCGTATTCCCTCAAATAAATTGTCTCAATTCATTTGCAATGCACTATAGTCGTATTCGAGGAGGCCCAAATGGGCAATATGGGTATAACTATAAATGAAATACTGGTTGTAAAAAATACGTCTACTTGTTTAACCAATCAGAAACAGGAGAAAAAATGGCGAAATGCTCAGTTTGTGAGGCCCGTAAGGGTAAGAGGAAATGCCAGAAAAGTGGCGAGATGATTTGTAGCTTATGCTGTGGTCAAACCCGTACGGCGGAGGCCTGTAAGGGGTGCTCATTTTTTAAGGGGCCAGCGCTGCGGAATTATGGCAAGCTGCCTTATTTTGAATCGCGGGAAATGTCCAAATATACTGATTTGCAGGATTTGTCTGAGTTGCTTGAAAAGACTATCGCGCAAGTTGACAAGAAGATGGACGGCGGCATTGAAGATACTCTGGTCACAGCTCTGCTGGAACGCCTGCTGGATAAATACCATTTTGGCGAGGAAATTCCCCTTTCTGATGAACGTGAGGGGCAGACGGTGGCGCTGTTCTTTGAGATTATTGCCAATGAATTGGAGTACGTCTCGGATGACAAATTGGCTAAGGTGCTGGGGGCGATTCGCCGATCTGTGAAACGCCGTACAGATGACCGACGGGGCTATCTCGACTTTATCAGTGGCTTTGTTTCCTAAGATATGCGGCATAAACCATCAGCGATTAATATTATTTGGTTGGCCATGATCCTTATTGCCACGGTAACGGCGGCCTATACCGGCCGGATGGCCGAGGTAACCAAGGCTTCCTTTGATTCTGCTAAAAGTGCCGTGATTCTGGCCATTGGTCTGATCGGCCCCATGGCCTTGTGGCTCGGTATAATGAAGGTGGCAGAAGACGGCGGTATGATGCGTTCCATTGCCCGGGCGTTGCGACCCGTGATGATTCGCTTATTTCCCGAGGTACCAGCGGAGCATCCAGCCATGGCGGCGATGATTATGAATATGGCCGCCAATACCCTGGGCCTGGGTAATGCCGCCACCCCCATGGGTATTAAGGCTATGCAGGAGCTGGAGAAGCTGTCGGCAGAAAAGGGCACGGCAACCAACGCTATGTGCTTATTTCTGGCCATTAATACCTCTAGCGTTACTCTTCTGCCTCTGGGGGTGATTACGGTGCGGGCCGCCGCTAATGCCGCCCACCCGGCGGCCATTCTGGTACCTTCCTTAATCGCTACTTTATGTTCTACCCTGGTGGCAATTATGGCCGCCAAG
>CAYTNB010000253.1:0-3068 GCA_964439085.1 uncultured Desulfobulbia bacterium
CATGGATTTCCTGCTGGCCGGGGACGTGTTTACCAAGGATCAGATCGAAGGCTATATCGCGCTGAAGATGGAAGAGATCGAAACTTATGAACACACACCGCATCCGGTGGAATACGGGATGTATTATAGCTGTTAGGGTTGGTGGGATTTGCCCGTGACGCGTGGGTTTCCCGGGCTGCCGCCGTTCTCGCCCTACGATTCCAGGGGCGCCCCGTTTTGGGGTGCCCTTGTCTGGTTTCAGGGCGCTTGAGCCATTCGTTTTATTGTAGCTTTTTTCCTGACGCGGGTTAGCGTGCGGGCTATTGGATAAGTTTACAAAAAAGAGGTTATTATGACTCGGTTGATGGTTATGAGTTTGGTTGTTTCGGCGATTATGGGCGCGCAATCCGCCGTTGCGGCCCCATGTGGCAACAATGGTGCCGGGTTCGCGGCCTGGAAAAAAGAATTTGCCCGCGAGGCCAAGGCTGCCGGCATCAAAAAACGCGGGCTTCAGGCACTGGCGCATGCGCAATATGCCAGTGCCACCATCGCCGCCGATCGGGGGCAGAAAAGTTTCAAGTTCACGCTGGAAAAATTCATGGCGGTGCGCGGCGCTGATACGATTGTCGCGCAAGGGCGCAAACGCAAGGCGCGCAACGCTGAATTTTATGCCGGTTTGGAAAAACAATACGGCGTGCCCGCCGGTGTGCTGATTGCCATTCATGGTATGGAAACTGCCTTTGGCGGCTTTATGGGCGACAGCCCGGTTGTGTCAGCCATCACCACCCTTGCCTATGATTGCCGCCGTTCCGAGTTTTTTGTGCCCCACGCTATCGGCGCGCTGAGGCTGGTTGATCAGGGGTCCATCACCAATGCCACGCTGGGGGCCAAACATGGCGAGCTGGGCCACACCCAGTTTCTGCCCGGCAATGCGCTAGTCTACGGCGTGGACGCCAATGGCGACGGGCAAGTGGATTTCTATAACGCCACCGACGCGCTGGCCTCTACCGCAAATTTCCTGCGCCAGAAGGGTTGGGAGCCGGGCAAGGGCTATCAAAAGGGCCAGCCCAATTTTGCGGTTATCAAGCAGTGGAATGCGGCCCATGTCTATCAGGAAGCCATTGCCATCATGGCGCACCGGATCGACGGCTAGTCGCAAACACGGACGGCCCTTAGCCGCCGCGACGCCCGATATTTGCCCTAATTGAGAAAATTGCTGGTTATTTACTGATAGCTGGATAGCTTCCGGTTTCCGGCGCATTCTTGCCGACCCGCAAAAACTAAAGGATTGAGCCACAGTTTCACCCTGATTGATAACTAGCTTCAGTACATCGAAACAAATCAGAAGGTGACGCACGTGCCTCATATTGGCAGATATCACGGTGGAATGGTGTTTTTTGGTGACCCGGATCAGGCTCTGGACCGGTTCACGCGGATTGTAACCTCAACGCTTGAGGATTACGGGCATCCGGTAGAACGTCAAAGCATCCTTGATGCGTCCCAGGCCCGCGTTCTTGCCAGCCATTATCTGGTTAAACTGACGCTGGCCGAGCCGCCCGAGGCGATGTATGAGCTGAAGATGGACAACAAGTCGTTGCAACGGCTTGAAATTTCCTTGTGTCCGGTGTCAGCCGAGCGTGATGACAGAGACATTTCCGAACTGATGCTGGTGGTCATGCTGTATCGGATGGTCGATATCTTTGCCACAAGGTCGATCGAATGGCTTGAGCCCAAAACCGTGCTGAGCCTGAACGAATTCCTGACCGCGTTCACCAACGTGTCACCGCGCCGCGTGCGCGGGAACCAGCAGATACTGCAGGCCGTCGATGTGCCGTTTGCCCCGGTGGATGATGCGGCGCAGGGGCTGGAACAACGCTTTGACGTGCTTGCCAGTCAGATGGATCATGACATTGAATGCGATCTGATCGATCTGACCGACGAAGAGACCCTGGCACTGGCCTACAGGTTTTGCCCGCGTCCCGAAGACAAGGACGCTATTACCCCTGAAGAACTGGCCCGGAATGATATCCAGCGTCTGGCCACGTGGGGGATGACCGGCATGGTGGCGTTTTTGTCGGCGCCGGTGGCTTTGTCACTGGCCGTCGTCAATCTGGCCAAGGGCGAGGATTTCCGCCTGAACACCCATGTTCTGTCGCTGACCGGCCTGCTGGTTATGTTGCAAAGCACCGGCGCACTGGCCAGCGTGGTGTCTTACCTGCCGCTTTGACAACCCTTTGATACGGCTTAAGTATTCAACCCCGCCACCGCCGCGCGGGGCAACACATAGGTATGGATCGAGAATATCACCGCGCGACTTTTCCGCAGACGCAGGATACATTGTCGTTCGCTGCGCAGGTATCCCATCCGATCCTCGTGCGTTTTCAGACGTGGCGCGTGGGCATCACGGGGCTGATGCAGCGTGGGGTCCTGGTACCAAAGCGCGTTGAATCGCCACAGGGGCCGGTCCGGTTGCACCCCATCAAACATCCGCTGCACCCGCGCGGCGATGCCTTTGTCATAGCCCTCGACCGGCGCGTGGATGTCGATCAGCGAACGCATGAATTTCTGCGACAACATCCAACTGGCCGGGAAACACAGCACCGCGCCGGTCAGCACATGCTCGTCACCGGTCTTTTGCAGGATGCACAGGTCTTCCTGCACCAGCCGCCCCAGGGTGCCCAGGGGATCGTCCCGGTTGATCGTTATTTTCACCCCATCGGGCCGCGCAACCTTATCCCCGCTGGCCGGATAGGCAAGTTCCAGCACCAGATCCAACAGCTCATCCGCCGCCGCACGCGCGCCTGCGTCCATCGCCAAAACGTCCGGACGCGCCGTGTGCAGCAGATGGTCGCGCGCCGCCATCTGGGCGTCAAAGGCATCGTCCCGAAGCAGCCAATCCTGCATTTCCAGCGGCTGGATACCCGGTAAGACGCGCGGGGCCATCGCATCGTAAGGCAGGGTTGTTTGCAGAATCGGCTGCATATCCCGCCCTAACACCAAAGCCTGCGCCTGTCGGCCAAAAACGACTGATGCGGCGTCGCAATCGGACCATACAGGCGCGCGTCATCTGCCACCATACCCGCGTCAGC
>CAYTNB010000254.1:0-3047 GCA_964439085.1 uncultured Desulfobulbia bacterium
AAGGGTCAATTTCGATGCACTTTTGCCAAAATAGCTTTGTGCTGCAGCCTCAACACCATGTGTACCCTCACCAAGATATATCTGGTTGAGATATATGTAGAGAATCTCCTGTTTGCCAAGAAGTTGATCAATCCTCCAGGCCAGAATTGCCTCTTTAAATTTCCTTACATACGTTTTTTCAGGTGTTAATAACAATGATTTTGCAACTTGCTGCGTAATAGTTGATCCGCCCTGTCCTTTTGCTCCAGTTCGCAGATTATTTATTGCCGCTCGTAATACTGAGAAAAAATCCAGTCCTGGATGCTCGTAAAAACGACCGTCTTCTGCTGCAACAAATGCGTCGGGTAAAAAAGGTGACATTGCAGCAAGAGGTATTACAGTTCTATTCTCAACAAAAATACGATCTATTATATTTTTGTGGCGATCATAAATGATAGTTGTCTGATGAGGTTGGTATTTGGCTACCATCCTGATATCAGGAATGTGCAGCCGAATCAGTGCCAAGAGCAAACCGCTCAGAAAGACTGTCTGCAGCAGGCACACGAAAATAAGAAAAAGAGAAATATGCTTTTCACCATACACCGTTCTTCGTACTCTTGGCTTGGCAGGAGACGTTTTTTTTACTCTTTTAAGTTTTCGAGATGCCACTGTTGAAAAAATAATGGTAATATTCAGGTTTTATACGCTTGAATAACCTTGAAATTATTTATCTCGATATCCAGGCAGGTTATCGAGCTTTAAAAACAGGTTTGCCCACTCGGGACACTGTAACATCTGGTCTTTAACAATCAATAGGAAAGTCAATCCAATGTCAAAAATCCGCATCCTTCCTGAGCAACTCGCCAATCAAATCGCAGCAGGCGAAGTTGTTGAACGCCCGGCATCAGTGGTCAAAGAACTCATTGAAAATAGTCTTGACGCCGGTGCCAGCAGAATTGAGGTTGAGATTGAAGGTGGGGGCACACGCATGATCCGTGTAATCGATAACGGTGAAGGTATGGATGAAGATGACCTTCTCATGAGCCTTGAAAGACACGGCACCTCCAAAATATATACGGTAGAAGATCTTGGTGGCATAAGAACCCTTGGTTTTCGCGGTGAGGCCATACCTTCCATTGGTTCTGTTTCACAACTCACGATTACCTCACGCCAGGCGCAATCTGAGCTAGGTACACAAGTAGTTCTGCACTATGGCAAATTGCTTAAAGTCCATGATTTTGGATGCAGCTTTGGGACCACCTTTGAGGTACGTAATCTCTTTGGTAATACTCCGGCCAGAAGAAAATTCCTCCGAACCGTGCGTACAGAAATCAGCCATATTGACGAAGTTATCAAAAGTTACTGCCTCTGTTCACCCCACGTAACCTTTATCCTTAGAATAAATGACAAGGAGACTGTTCATCTTGATAAATCTCTCTCTATTGAACAAAGATTGAGAAACCTCCTTCATTATCAGGGACCGCTGATCACCATAGATACCCAAAGTAAAACTATGCACAAATATACACTCTCCGGTTATATTATCCCACCGGAACAAGTCAGCAGAGGAGGTACCAGGCTTCGTCTTATGGTTAATGGCCGAGCAGTAAAAGATCAAATGATCTCCCACGGTGTAACAGAAGGATTACGTGGTTTTTTGATGAAGGGCAAAAATCCGTCGGGTCTCATACAGTTGTCTCTTCCGCCTGGCGAAATAGACGTCAATGTACATCCGGCCAAACATGAGGTGCGATTCCGCCAGGCCCAGGATGTTCACGCTTTTCTCAGTTCAGCAGTTGGCCGTGCCATTCAGGAATATCAACAGACTCTTAAAGCCCACCTTTTCGGTGCTGACACAAATATTCAAGAACCTGCTGCCTCTTTGAAATCCCATCATTTAAAACAAACTGATAATAATCCCCTATCGCAACTTCCGCCCACCAGTTTTTTAGCTGAAACAAGAGAACTCGAACCGATTCTCAAATCAGAAATTAAAACTGATTCAAAACCCTATTTATCCGGTTCAACACAAGATATATTTGCAAATGCCCACCCTATTAAAAAATCTGAAGAAGTTGAAAACGGCCTTCTTAATACAAAAATGGTTGTCACCTCACAACGACAAATAATCAGACATAATCTTATCGTAATAGGACAATTTGATAATTTATATATCTTTTGTAAAAGTAGTGAGGGATTACTGGTCATCGACCAACATGCTGCCCACGAACGACTTCTCTACGAAAAACTGCGGATTCAATATCTTGCCAGCAACATCGTCAGACAGACACTTATGTTTCCTGAAACCATTGAGCTTTCCCTTTTTCAGGCTCAACTGGTAGAAAAATACGGAGAAGAGCTTAATACCATAGGATTTTCTATTCGAGAATTTGGGGGGAATACTTTTATTCTTTCTGCAGTTCCTGCTCTGGCAGGTACTATTAATCCAAGTGAATTGTTTTTTGACATCCTTTTACAGTTCGGTAATGAACATGATACACGTGACAAAGGGGGGTTGCTCGATACTGTTCTGGCAACCGTGGCCTGTAAAGCAGCTGTTAAGGCTGGAACTGCGTTATCCAGGCAGGAAATCGATAAACTCCTTGATGAAATGGTAAAGGCTGACCTTTTTTCTCACTGCCCACACGGTCGGCCCGTAGTAAAATTTTTCAGCACAACTGATGTAAAAAAGTGGTTTTACCGGACATGAAACGTACGTTCCCCACCCTGGTAAAAATCTATTCGCCTTTTTTCGCGATTAATTTACCCGAGCAGGTCTGCCTCTGATAAATTCAATGCATTCAGATACCGCTTCTGCTCATCAGTAAGTGATGCAGCTAATCGGCACAAACCAGCCATTCTTACCACCTGAAAGCCCATGAATTTTATGCTCATCATAAATGCAGTTGGACGTTTGGTTGGTCTGCTTTTTATCCCAGCCGGGAAGGGTAACCTCGCATTCCTTGATGTGCTGTCGAAGGGTATGCTCAATTAAATTCCAGATCATCAGCGATATTAACAGCACTGCACCAAGCACCTCTATTCGTTCAGGTTTCTTTAGAAAGATA
>CAYTNB010000255.1:0-3045 GCA_964439085.1 uncultured Desulfobulbia bacterium
TGTACCTCGGATGCAAAGCAAAACCAGCCAAAATCGGACCTCGTCATCAAATGGCTGTGGATGACGATGGGCCATTCCAAATGAAAAGAGAGAACCACGGATCACACGGATTGACACGGATTTTTTTGGGGGAGAAAGTAGCTCGTTGAAATCACTCTCTCAAGTGAGAATAGGGGGCAGAGAAATCCAATGAAATCCACTATTAACCGTGTGTCAATCCGTGGTTTCTCTCTCCCGCGAACGGTTGCCGTTTCCCCGCACCGGTCTTACGCCGCGTGTTCGCGTCGCTGGCGCCGAATGGTGCGCCGATCGATTGGCTCGCCTTTCCAGCGTCGATGGACCCACCAGTATTGCTCCGGAGCCGTACGCACCAAGCGTTCCAGGCCGTTGGTATACCACTGCGTGAGCTGCTGGATACTGCCAAGCTGGAACTCGGGATCGATCGGATCGATGATGTCTCCTACGCACATTTCGAACTCGAGCGGACCGCCGGTTCGGAGCACTCCGCAGATGACCGTGGGTGCGTCTGCGCTAAGCGTGAAGACCGCCACGGCTTTGTGGGTCGACGCCTTGCGACCGAAGAACTCAACCCAACAAGCTCCGTTGCCTGCATACTGGTCTCCCAAGAGAACCAGGCATCCGCCCCCTTCAAGCAACAGAGCAATCTGCCGACTGCTCCCTATTTTGGGGAGCATGTATTGGCCGGTGGCACCACGAAACCGGTTGATGAACCGATTCAAATACGGATTGTCCAACGGTCGGGCAATCGTATGGGTCGAGAAGCCGTGCAGCCCTAGGATATAGCCGCCCATTTCAAAATTGCCCAGGTGACCAGAGATTAGAACCAAGGGCCGATCGTTCAGGAAAAGTCGAATCGTCTCACGCATCCGGGGCATGGTCATGTATTTTTGCCAATTGGTGCGATGGATTTTGCGTGGTGCGTGGGCGATTTCTGCGATCATCAGCAGCAAATGCTCCCACATGCCCAGTGCAATCTGTTGCCGTTCGGCAGAGGAGGCCTCTGGAAATGCGATGGTCAGATTTTCTTCGACCACCTGGCGGCGCACTTTCAACACATTCCAGAAGAACCAGGCGAACTTTGGAGCCAGGGCCGTGAAAGCGCTGAGCGGCAGGGCTTGGATGAGACTAATCAGCACTCGAACCACAGCATAGACGCTCCAATCGATGAAATTCTTAACAAACAATTTTTTCTCGGCTCCTTCCATGGAGTGTTGGCAATCGGGACATTGTGCCCGAAACCGCTCTTCCAGAGAAAGAGCGGTTTTTGAGGAGCCGAAACCCGAACGTGGCAAGCTAGCATTTTCCGGGGCGTTTTCCAGGGCATTTTTGTGGCGAACGATTGCGATGGCGGCGGATTGACAACCTCCGGGGCACCGATACGATAAACAGTGCAAGGTGGACGGAATTTCTCTGTTGCCTTTTTCTTCCTGTCGCACGGAGGTTTTATTCGTCGATGCCTACGCCAATCACACAGTTAGAACTTGCCCGCAGTGGCACGCTCACTCCTGAAATGGAGTTCGTCGCCCAACGCGAATACCTGACTCCGGAAAAAGTTCTTGAAGAAGTGGCGATCGGCCGGATGGTGATTCCTGCCAATCGCGTCCATCTTGAGGGCCAATTGGAACCGATGGGCATCGGCATCGCTGCCCGGTGCAAAATTAACTCCAATATCGGCAACTCGGCGGTCACCAGCGACCAATCAGGCGAGCTGGAAAAACTGCACACGTCGATCCACTACGGTGCCGACACGGTGATGGACCTGTCGACCGGAAAAAACATCGACGCGATTCGCGAAGCGATTATCAAAGCCTCGCCCGTGCCAATCGGTACCGTGCCGATCTACCAGATGCTGGAAGAATTGGGTGGCGATATCGAAGAGATGCGCCCGCAACACTTTTTGGATATGGTCGAACACCAAGCCAAACAGGGCGTCGACTATATGACGATCCATTGCGGTGTGAAGTTCGAGCATTTGCATCTGACAACGAATCGTGTGACCGGCATCGTCAGCCGGGGCGGTTCGTTGATTGCCAAATGGATGATGCTCCACCGCAAACAAAACCCGTTGTACGATCATTTTGATGACCTATGCGACATCATGCGTCAGTACGACGTGACTTGGAGTTTGGGCGACGGGCTGCGCCCTGGTTCGATTGCCGATGCAAGCGACGAAGCTCAATTTGCTGAGCTCGATGTGCTGGGCGAACTGACCCAGCGCGGTTGGGACCGCGGAACGCAAGTCATGGTCGAAGGTCCCGGCCACATTCCGATGGACCAAATCAAGATGAACATCGAGCGACAGATTGAAGTTTGCAAAGGGGCACCGTTCTATGTGTTGGGTCCGTTGGTCACCGATTTTGCTCCTGGCTACGACCACATCACCAGTTGCATTGGTGCTTCGATAGCAGGTTGGGCCGGCGCGGCAATGCTTTGCTATGTCACGCCCAAAGAGCACCTGGGTTTGCCAGAAAAAGAGGATGTGAAACAGGGTCTGATCGCTTACAAAATCGCTGCCCATTCGGCCGATATTGCGCGTGGCCGGCCACATGCCCAGGATCGCGACGACGAGCTTTCTCGAGCCCGATTCGCTTTCGACTGGAACAAGCAGTTTGAATTGGCGTTGGATCCAGAGACGGCCAAGGCCTATCACGACGAGACGCTGCCGGAAGAGACGTTTAAGAGCGCCCATTTCTGCAGCATGTGTGGCCCGAAGTATTGTTCGATGAAAATCACCGAAGAGATTCGCGAGATGGCTGCTCAGGGTGATTTGGTCGAGATTACTGCTGAAGTGCTTGCTAAGCAATAAGGAGTACGGCGGCCCGAAGGACCGGCGATTCTTTTCTTTTTGGTTTGAAGTTTGGAAAATTCCGCCTCCTTTTTTAGAAGTTTTGCAAGTATGACCATGCGTTCGATCTTTGCCTTTGTGCCGTTGAGTATGCTTCTGTTGGTTTCGGCCGCCGGTTGTCAGCAGCAGGATTTGTCGGTGACGTTGCATGTTCCGGGCATGATGTGCGAAGAATCTTG
>CAYTNB010000256.1:0-3037 GCA_964439085.1 uncultured Desulfobulbia bacterium
TAATAGTAATTTGTTGATTTTCTAATACTAACATTCCAACATCTTCAATAGGGATAGTTTTAGTTTCTTTATCATCCTCAGGATAATTAATAACTAATTGCTTATTTTTTGTGCTTAAATAAGCCGGATTGCTAAAGAATAGAGTACGTTTTATCATAATTAAGGTTTAATATTCTCCAACCTATACTATTTACAGGTTATCAACTAAAATCTTAATATTACCTAGTATATCCATCTCAAAATGTTCTCCTTCGTATAGAAAATTCCAACTCTTTTGAGAAAAACCTAAAATTGGAGTCACTCCTTCAATTTCAATCGAAGATGATTCTGTTTTAAATTTAGAAATTTCAGTTTCTATTTTTTTTGATATTTCATGACCGCCATTGGAATGATTTTTAATTAGCTCTAATCTATCCTTAAAATTAACTTTCCTTTTTTGATAATCTTCACTTCTATCTTTAGCGTTTTCTATGCTATCATTAGGAAGTATTTTTGATACACCTATTTCAAGTTCAAACTTAGTTAATAGCGTATGTTTTATCTCCTTTATTTGAGTATCTATACCTTTTTTCGATTGAGCTTCCAAATGATATAATAACATAATTTTACTACCATCATATTTAAACTGAGTAATTTTATACAACCTATTTTTTTGAAAATTAATATCAACAACTTCTTCAATTTCATTATCATTTTGAAGAACAATAACTTTTTGACCAATACTTAGTAACCTCCAATTATTATAATTTGTTTTTATCTCATTATGAAAAAAGTCCAGATACAAATCGGCAGTAAACTTTCTATGTTCTTTAAATACTTTTGCCACTTCGTGAATAGCAATAGGAATCATTTTTCTTTCAATCTTATTTCCTATAATTTTTTCAAGCATTATAGCATAAGGAATTTCTCCAGCAGAAGCATAATAAAAATTTTTATACCCATTTTTGCTTTTATAATTCACACGTTCTTTTACAACCCTGCCTTTTTTTACTTTTACTCTTACGTGCCTTATTTTATTTCCTTGATGGTCATAAACAAACTCATTCTTCTTTTGATTTTCGACTAACTTTTTAATATCAAGATCAATAATATCTTTAATATATTTTGCTTTTACTTCATCAATAGGCTTTTTGGTTGCATAAGTAAACTCATTATTTCCTTTTTTATCTTTTTTATATTTCCAATCTCCATTTTCTCTTTTAGGCTGCCCGTCATCGTACCGCTCTACATCTTTTATTTTACTCAAAAAAGTTTGCCCAAATAAATCCCCTCTAATACTATCACCTTTCATCCATTTGATAGAGCCATCTTCATTTTTCTGAACCTTACCTCTTTTTCTTACTTTTTTATACGTTTGAGAAATGATTTTATCTTTTTTATGGTTGAGAATTAGTGTAGTATCTTCAATGTTTGATATTAATTCCTGAGCATTAAAATTTGGGTACGGAAAAGTCCTATATTGTCCTTCTCTACGCTCTTGCTTCTCGTAAGATTTTTCAAGTAATGCTTTCTTTTTACTTGCATTGTTAGGAATAAGGGTTAAAACAGCCGCATCAATCGCATGATGTGTATGTTTATTTCTACTTTTAATCTCATCTTCTTCTTGAAAACCATAAATCTTTCTAAATTGAGCAGTAATTATACCTTTTTCTACATTTACCTTTTTAAAATAGGTTTTAAGAAATTCTCTGGCGTATTTGCTTACCATTTGAGTATCTACTAATTGCCTTCTAGCCCAACTTTCTTTTATTTCTTCACAAGTAAAACGGTTCAGTTTATCCGACCAATAATCTAAGTGCATTCTATAGTAATGCTTATCTTGAATTCTCTTGTTTTTAGAGTTTTCATCTTCATTACCTTTTGCCCTTTTATTTTTATCATAAAGTTCTTTATACCTATCCTTCAATTTTTGCCAAGTTGCTAACCTTGGTTCTATAGCACTACCATTTGCATCATTAATTGCATAGTTAGGACATTCAAAAGGTATTCTGTTACTTTTTACATCACTGTTGTATTTTGAAAAACAAACTGTTTGATTCGCTTTAGTATTGTCTGGCAATAAACTTCTGGGTATGGTATGTTCAATTTCAATGTTAGCAGAAAAAAGTTGAGTAATGCTAATCATTTTACCAGTGTACATACATTGCCCTTTTTGTTCCATCCAAAGTTCATATCTGTCAATAGCTTTTCTTTCTTTTAAAATACTCAAACGGTTTGAAGATTTATCATCTATTTTCCTATTGCTCTCGTCAAAAATTTGTTCTGTCCATAATTCAAAATCGTTAATCCTTTCGTTTACATTGATGTTTCTACCTTTTTTATTATTAAATTCTCTTATAAACTCGCGATATTTTTCACGATTCCTTTTTCTTTCGTTTTGATACTTTTCAATTGCTGCTCGTTTATTGTTATCGTTTAATTCTCTTGCAACCTCCACTATTATTTCTGTATCTTCATCTATCTCTCCTTGAACTAATAATTCATTGATTATTTTTCTAAGGATAATCATGGCTTTATTGAACATTGGATTTTTTATGTTATCAATAAGAGGAATAGCAAGTAGTTTCATATTATGTTTTTTGCTAAAAACAGGTTGAGGATAAATATTCTTTCTATCTGAATGATGATATAAATCACCATCTAATTCAATTCCTAAATTTTTTAATATTTCTTTGAACAAATCTGTCTGGGTTGGTTTAATTCTATACATTCTTTTACTATCTGTAAAAAACGATTGATACTCTTCTTCTATAGCTTTTAATATTTCTTCTTTGTTAGTTTTTTTTTGCCAAGTTTTTTCTCCAAAGTACTTTTTAGAAGCTATTTCAATTTCCATTCTATCTGATTCATCTAGTTCATATTTAGTATTTTTAAAAGCAAACTGCTCACTATAATTTAACCCTTTATAAGCATTAATTAATCCATTCGTAATGTTAACTATTGTACTGCTAAAAGAATAAGTATCAGAAGTTTTATTTATAGTATTAAAAACGACTTCTTTGCTTTTATTCCATTTAGTCCCCAATAACTCCGGCAT
>CAYTNB010000257.1:0-2932 GCA_964439085.1 uncultured Desulfobulbia bacterium
TTTTCCCATCTTGTCTTTTGACAATATCGGGGCCCCAACTGTGAACACATTACCCCACTGATCGCGGACATAGCGTTAAAGCTTTTTTGACGCAAGCGTTCAGCGTACGAAATACACCAAAATCGACCATAACGTCTTGAGAAAGGCGTGGATTTAACTTTATCTGGATATGAGAATCACTAGGAAGCAAATATGTTGCGCACACCGGCACTGGTCATCACCCTTGTTTTTGCACTCATTATGGTGGGGCTTCTCTATGTTGCAAAATACCAGCACCCGCCTGTGCCCGGTGTTTTGCTGCCAAAGATACCGCAAACCATCCTTATTGATGCCGACCAGCTTAGTGACACGTTGGAGCACGGCCCATGGGTTTCCCCGGGCCTTGATGGACCTATATTATACAAGATCGGTTACCGCTCATGCCCGGATTGCATTTCATTTGAACGCACTGAATTTGCTGACATGCATGCCGCCGGTGTGGACACGCGCGTTATCCTTTATGCCCGGCGCAAATTTTCCACCGCGCCAGAACGCGCTGTTATCGCTGATCTGGCCTGCACCCGCGAATGGCCCATATACGAGCGCTGGATGTCGGATGTGGAGGGCGCATACTATTTCAACTACGGCGTCCCCCCGGCCCCGGAAACCAGCAAGCGGCGTAGCGCCTGTCTGGAATGGGGCCGCATTGTACGCGACCGCCTTGGCCAGATCATGGCGCGCAATGGTTGGAATATGGAAGTGCCCGCCCTGTTTTGGAAAAACAAGGACGGGCAATGGCGCTTCTTTTTAGGTGATGATGAACGCGGCAAACGCCTTATCCGCCGCGAACTGGGCGTGCCTCTGCGTTAGAGGCCGCACTTTTTGCTCAAGCCCCGTCTTCACCCAAAGGTTCCTCTTTATCCGTGTCCAACGCGCCTTGATCTGGCTTGTCGGAAAGGAATTGGGAAAGGATGTTTGAGCCCATGGGGCTTTGCGCAAAGGCCTCAACCATAGCGGCAACATCGGTTCCACCTTTTGAAGAAAACATATTCATAGCGCCGGTCATGCCTTCTGTGGCATTCCCCGTATTGGCAATCACCTTCACATCGGCTTTTTCCAAGGCTGCGGCCTGTTTCCCGCCAACTTCAATATATCCCTTAACGGCCTCAATTATGGCCAGATACCTTTGATACCCTTCATTGGTACCGATTTCTCTTGCCAGCTCAATCTGCGCCTTTACGGGTGCCAATTGCATTGCCTTTTCGGCTTCGGCCCTTGCAAGACCAACCGCTTCAATGCCTGCGGCTTCTCTGCGTTGCGCTTCCAATTCGCCTTCGGCAATGATCACAGTGGTTTTTTGTTCTTGTTCTGCGGCAACCAATTGCTCGTCTCTTGTGATTTCAGCCTGGTTGACCTGCTCAACACGCTTCACTTTCATGTCGCGTTCGCGCGTTTCACGTTCTTGGGTCAAGATTTCCTGACGCGCCTGTTCATCGGCAATACCCACAGCCTTATCTTTTTCTGCGGTACGCTCGCCCACCACCTGTTCGGCTTCTTGTTTGCGAATATCAACGGCACGTCGTGCATCAATTTCGGCAGTTTCCGCTTCCTTATGATTATTGGCAACTTCTACACGGCTCTCCATCTCAATATGAGATTTCTTCTTGGCCATAATATTATGGATGACCAAGCTTTCATTACTGTCGCGAATATCCATCAACTCCATCGCTTTGACAGGCTCAACACCCCATTCTTTTAGCTGAGAGCTGACTTCATCCGTAAACTGCGTACCAAATTGAGCGCGCTCAAGCATGATGGTATCAATGTCTGAACCCGCTAGAATTTTCCGCACGGCCCCTTGAATAATCTGCATCAGTTGATTTTCAAGCTCGATAACATTTTCAACGCGTTGGGCGGCACGAGCTGTGTCATTAATACGAAAAAAGGCAACAACATCAACGACAAACGGGACGCGATCCTTGTCATAAGCTTCATAGCTTTCCAGTGAGAGATCAAAGTTACTGACCGGCAGCTCGATGACCGTTATCCCGAAAAACGGCACCCAGGCCGGCCAACGATAGTACACATTGCCAGAGGTTTGTCCGGCGCCAAAAGGCGTGGTTTTGCGGCGGCTTTGCACAATATGCACCATGTTAGTTTTCACAACACGGCGGAACAGAATTGCCAAAACAATACTCAATCCCAATCCGGTAAAGAGTATCGCCCACATTACTGATGAAGAAAACACTGAAGCTATCATTTTTTTTCCTTTATTATTAATGACATAGGTTCACGCGGCGGAATTTACGAAAACAACTACCTGCTACTAAACCGCAACCACTCTATACATATAATTACTCTCACCTATAGATTCAATATAGTTTTCGCAATATTCTCTGTAATCTGCAATCGCTTTTTCATCATTTGCAAGCATAGTAGCGGCTATGGACACACCAATATCCAGATGGCGGTCGTTGGTAACCGATGGTGCCCTGCAAAGCGATGCAGCGCAAGAACGGGCAGCGCAAATGCTAAGCGTATTGCAAGGGCGGTTGAAGAACTGGCGCCCCGGCAAACGACGTTTGCTGTTTGGTCGGCCTGAGCCAGAACCCGAAGGCGTCTATATGTATGGCGGCGTCGGGCGCGGTAAATCCATGCTGATGGATATGTTTTATGAAACGGTTCCGTTTGCACAAAAACGCCGGGTGCATTTTCATCAATTCATGCTCGAAACCCATGCGGCGCTGGCGAACTGGCGCGCCATGACACAGCGTGAACAACGCCAGCACAAGGATTATGTCCGCAGCGCCGGTGATGACCCCATCGCCCCCATTGCCAAAGCCATAGCGCGAAAAACCTGGCTGTTGTGCTTTGATGAAATGCAAGTCAATGACATAGCCGACGCCATGTTGCTGGGCCGTTTGTTTGAACAACTCTTTGCCCATGGCATTGT
>CAYTNB010000258.1:0-2882 GCA_964439085.1 uncultured Desulfobulbia bacterium
AGGAACGAGGAGCAATGGTTCAAATTTTTTAACGATAGCCAGGTAGAGCAGGAGGAACGAGACACAGATCATGGCAACTGATCCTATGGTGAGACCATAAAATCCCGTGGATTGTAAAAAATCGAGAAGAGCTTCCAGCATGGTAGTTGTCTCCTTTTAAGATGACAGCTCAACGAGAGTGTCACCAGCATTAACAGATACGCCTTTAGTTACATTGATTTTTTGAACAATGCCATCGGCTGCAGCCATGATTTCATTTTCCATTTTCATTGCTTCAAGAACGAGAAGAGGCTGACCTTTGGTTACCTTGTCGCCAACAGCAACTCTGATATCTATCACTGTTCCGGGAATCGGTGCTGTTATAGCGCCACCTGTTGGTAAAGATTTATTTACGGCAGTTTCAGGGGTGACTTTTTCTGGAGCAGGTCGGTGCGCTGTCGGCTGAGGTGTAGATGCAGTGGCCGGCCGGGAAGGCGGCTTGTTTATTCCTTCTGCCAGTTCCTCAATTTCAACCGTGTATTCATTGCCGTTTACGATAACTCTGAATTTTTTCATAGAAATATCCTTTGTCGAAATTATAATCTGTTATTCATCAGTTCTGCGATACCTGCCCGGTTCCATACCGGAGTCAAATTCTCAGTTCTTGTTATATTCTTAATGACAATGTTATCTACTGATGTTGTCATTTGCATAGCGATGACACTGCTTATCACAGCTATGAGTTCCGTATTGTCCTGGAGGGGTTGATTCTGTGTTTCGGGGGTATTTTTATGGGGCTCCCTGGTTGTGGTTTTTTCCGTGGATCTGTTGAGGAGAGTATTCATCCAGGAGATAACAAATTGTAAGATAATCAGTGCTGAAAAGGTGATCCCCATGCCGAGAATGGTGGTAACAGCCCCGGCAACCATTTTATCGGTCATTGAAAGAGATTGTATGACGCCAGGGTCGCTAAATTTTATCAGGAGTTCGCTGATGGTCATGTTGTTTCCTTGGTATTAGAGTGGCAGGTTTCCATGTTTTTTGGCAGGCCGCTTTTCACGTTTACCTTCGAGCATGATAAAGGCGTCGATGATTCTCTGGCGAGATGTATGAGGCTCGATGACATCGTCGACAAAACCCCGTTCTGCAGCTTTATATGGTGTTGCAAATTCCATTGTGTATTCATCCAGGATTTTTTGTTTGGTGGCTGCTTTGTCTTCAGCCCTGGCAATATCATTTTTAAAAATGATATTGACTGCCCCTTCTGACCCCATAACAGCAACTTCGGCTGTCGGCCACGCGTAGACCATGTCGGCACCTAGAGATTTTGAACACATGGCAACATATGCGCCGCCATACGCCTTGCGGGTAATCAGAGTGACCTTTGGAACTGTTGCTTCACTGTATGCGTAAAGTATTTTTGCGCCGTGTCTGATAATGCCGCCGTATTCCTGGCTTGTTCCGGGAAGAAAACCGGGAACGTCTACAAGGGTGAGAAGAGGGATGTTGAAGGCGTCACAGGTTCTGATGAATCTTGCCGCCTTGTCACCGGCGTTTATATCAAGGCAGCCGGCCATGACACTGGGTTGGTTGGCAACGATTCCTACGGACCTACCATTGATACGTCCATATCCGGTTATAATATTAGTGGCGAAGTAGGGCAGATATTGCATGAAGTCATTATCGTCCACAAGTGGCATAATAATATCGAGGATATTATATGGTTTGTTCGGATTGTCAGGAATGATATCGTTGAGCTCGGCAATGTGCTGGTTCGGGTCGTCTAAACAGGTTGTTGGGGGGGCGGTCTCCATGCTGTTAGAGGGCAGATACTGCAGGAGTTGTCTGATACTGTCCAGACAATGGAGTTCAGATTCAGCCATGAAATGGACATTTCCACTTATGCTGTTGTGCGTCATTGCCCCTCCGAGTTCTTCGGCAGAAACAATTTCTCCGGTTACTGTTTTAATGACCTGGGGACCTGTGATAAACATCTGCGAGGTTTTGTCGACCATGAAAATAAAATCTGTGAGGGCTGGCGAATATACTGCCCCTCCTGCACAGGGGCCCATGATTGCGGAAATCTGTGGGATCACACCGGAATAAATAGAATTTCTAAAAAATATATCGCCGTAGCCGGACAGAGCATCAACCGCTTCATGGATTCTGGCGCCACCTGAATCATTGAGTCCAACGATCGGTGCGCCAATCTTTGCGGCTGCGTCCATTGCCTTAACAATTTTTCTTGAGTGCATTTCGCCAAGAGCACCGCCTGTGATAGTAAAATCTTGTGAATACGCGTAAACGATTCTATCTTCTATTCGGCCATAACCGGTAACAACTGATTCGCCCTCAAGGTCAAGTTTATCCAATCCAAACCTGTCGCATCTGTTTTTTATAAAAGCATCAACTTCTATAAAAGTGCCATCGTCAAAAAGGTACTTCAGCCGTTCTCTCGCTGTTAACTTCCCTTTAGCGTGCTGTTTTTTGATTCTATCAGGGCCACCTCCAAGAGCAATTTTTTCTTTCTTTTTTAATAAAAATTCTCTTTTGTCCAAAGACATCGTTGAGCTCCTTGATTGATGTTTGCTGGGAAACGGCCTGAGCCGTACATTCCACCTGTTTGGGGTGATGTTATTGTTCTTTTTGACAATTTATCTTGGCTTGATTCATGTTTGTCAGGGTTAAGGAAGGGCGTACTGTATGGTTTCAGGGTTGGTTATTTCCTGCCAAACCATCTCTAGAGGCTGTCCGAGAATGCTCTCTTGCCCAAACTCTTCGTTGTTGTCAAAAAAATATGTTCCGGTAAGCGAGGTACGAGACTCAAGATATCAAGTATATACCTGCGCATATTTTTTTAAAAAACCTCGATTTTAAACAAAATATCTATTCTCAGACGGCCT
>CAYTNB010000259.1:0-2865 GCA_964439085.1 uncultured Desulfobulbia bacterium
AGGCGGGCGAGGACGAGCCGAAGCGGCTGCCGCTCACGGACCCCGAATGCCGCATCATGCCGAATAAAGAGGGCGGCTATGCACCGAACTACACCCCGACGGCGACGGTCGATGTCGATAGCGGCATGATCGTTTCAGCCGACGTACTGAACCATATCAACGAAGACCACAAGTTGATTCCGGCGGTGAAAGACGTGCAGGAGCAGTTCGGCTTGGATGCTCCTGTGGCGGAAGTTTTGGCCGATGGCTTGATGGCGACTGGCAAGAATTTGGCCGACTGCGAAGAGGCCGGCATCGATCTCTACTCTCCGATCAAGAACGACAAGGTCGACAACAATCCAGCGATTCGCGATGACCTTTCTCAGCCGGTTCCTGCCGAGGATCGCGATCGCTTGCCGACCCAACCGCTAAATTGGGGCGGCGTGAAATTAATGCAGCTGTCCAAGTCGGCATTCGTCTACGACGAAGAGTCGAGCTGCTATTGGTGCCCCGAAGGCAAGCGTCTGGGGTACAAAAACACGACCACCGAAACGACCAAGCGGGGAGCCCAGCGAGTCCGTCATCGCTATGTCGCTTCCGCGGAACAGTGCGAGGGGTGTCCGTTAAAAGCGAGGTGCGTGGCCGGTCAGGCAAAGTCACGGAGGATCAACCGCGAGCAGTACGAATCGCATCGGGTCTCCCATGCGTCCAAGATGGCAACGGACGAAGCGAAGAAAAAGTACGCCCGTCGTGCTCCGGTGGGGGAACGGCCGTTTGCCGCGATCAAGCAGCATTTTGGAGCGAGGCAGTTCCTGCTCCGTGGCCTGAAACAAGTGCGACAGGAATGGACCTGGATGGTCTCAGCATTCAACGTCCGCATCTTGATCGGATTGATCGCCGGCGGGGCAGGACCTCCGCCTGCCAGCACCCAATAATTCCCCGTCAATCATCACCCCTAACAACCCGACTACCCTTCTTTCCCCCGCCCACGGTGCGCAAGCCGTGCGCGGGGGAAAGGGGGGAAACCAGCAACTACCTCCTGTGAAACTCTTAATTCAACAAGCCGGTAAGCTCGGGGAATCAGCCCCGGTCTAACCTACGAGCCGTGAAGCGGCGAAAGAAAAACCGACATTGGTGCCGCCGCGTTCGCGGTTGGTGATGTGGGCGTGCGTGTTCCGTGGGCTTACGCCCACGGCTACGTGTTGTCGCCGCATTCGCGGTTTAAGAAAACGGTCACGCTTTGCGCTGCTCACCACACGCAGGGTCAATCATCCATTTCTCGTGCCTTGGATAGAGCTGATGCAACCAGTCCCGCTGGAACTGAGACGACGCCCAACCCGATGAGCAGCACGATAAATGTGAACACTTTACCGCCGACTGTTACAGGGTACACGTCACCGTAGCCGACTGTCGTGAGTGTTGCAACGGCCCACCACAAACTGTGAAACACAGAAGCGAAAGTATCAGGTTGAACATCGTTTTCAAAATAGTAGATACCGACAGCAGCAAGAAACAGGAGCAAGAGTGTCACAAAGAAGTAGAGGATAAGTTCTTCTCGCGCGATGATGAAAGCACGATGGAATCGTTGAATCGCCTTGCTGTATCGAACGAGTTTTAGGATGCGAAAAAGTCGAAGCATCCGAAATGCGCGAAGAGACCGAAGGTCAATACCGGACGCAATGTAGAACGGCAAAATTGAAAGCAAGTCAACGACACCAAAAAAACTGAACATAAAGCCAGTTTTTCGGTCAGCGACGACTACTCGCAAGATGTATTCAATCGTAAAAATGGACACAGTCGCGATTTCGATGAGACGTAGCCAGCGTCGCGTGTGTTCGGAGAGGTCGGGGAGCGTCTCCAATGCAAAGGTGACAAGGGAAAGGACGATTAACGCTTGAATCGCAAAGTCGAAAAGACGTCCTTGCTTGGTGTCGCTATTTCCGATGATGTGTTTGAGGAATTCCATATCCGTCCACGGTTAGAAGAAGGCAGCGCTATTTATTCGTCATTGCGTCATTCGTCATTCCCCAGGCGTGCTGGCACTGGCAACTCCACCGTAAACTGCGTCCCCCTCCCCACTGAGCTTTGGACGCTGATGCGGCCGTCGTGGGCTTCGATGATTTTGGCGGTGGTGGGGAGGCCGAGGCCGGAGCCGCCGGGTTTGGTCGAGAAGAAGGCGTCGAACATTTGGGCGGCGGTGCTTTCGTCCATGCCGATGCCGGTGTCGATCAGGTAGAGGGCCACTTTGTCGCCCGAGGCACTGGTGCGGGCGACGAGTTGGCCGCCGCTGGGCATCGCCTGTTTGGCGTTGAGGATGAGATTGAGCAGCGCGCCGCGGAACGCCTCGCGGTCGAGCAGCACGCTCGGCAAGTCGGGATCGAGATAGCGGACGATTTCGACGCCTGCCTCGGCAGCCTCGGGCGCGAAAAAGTCGAGCGCCTCGTCGATCTCGGCGTTGAGGTCGGTCGGTTGCAGGTCGAGATGCCGTACCTTGGCGTAGTTCAAAAAGTCGTCGAGCAAATCTTGCAGTCGCTGACACTCGCTGTGGACGAGGCCAATTCGCTTAGCTGCGCGGCGCTGTGCGGGCGATGGCCCCACTTTTGAGTTTTCTGCTTCCATGTCTTCGGCCAACAGTTCCATGTTGAGCCGAATCGTCGAGAGCGGATTGCGAATCTCGTGCGCCAGCGCCCCGGCCAGCCGCGCAATCTCGGTGTACTGGTCCATCAGCTTTTGGACCGCCTGCGAGGTTTGTTCGGTGCTGGTGGGTGGTGGGGTGTTGGGCATCGGCGTAGTTAGGGGGTTTCTATTTCGCGTTAGCGCTACTCCGGAGGAGTTATAGTCATTAGCCGGTGGTTGAGCGAAGCGACACCACCGGTTGTGGTTCCG
>CAYTNB010000260.1:0-2845 GCA_964439085.1 uncultured Desulfobulbia bacterium
CGAAGAGGGCGGAGCGTGCCCCGATAACTATTCTGGATTGACCTGCGGCAATTCGTTTCCACTGATCCAGTCTTTCGCCCTTGGAAAGACCGCTGTGGAGCAAGGATATTTGCTCGCCAAATCTGGCCAGAAAATTCCCCTCAATCTGGGCCGCCAGGGCAATCTCCGGCACCATAATTAATACACCTCGTCCACTTTGCAAAGCCAGTTCCGCCGCTCGCAGATAAACCTCTGTTTTGCCGCTACCCGTTACCCCATGCAGCAGGAAAGGTTTAAATGCCGCAGACTTGATTGCTGGCTCAAGTTTCTCCAATACTTGTTTTTGGTCGTCTGTCAGTTCATGGGGCTTGGGATAGGAGGGCGGTACTTCCCCAAAGGGGTTACGATATACCTTACGTTCCTCCATCATAACCAGGCCACGGGTTGTAAGAGATGAAAGGGCTTGGCCGCTGCCGGTATATACCTTATTCAGGTCACGTTTTGTGACCCATTGCCGATTGGTTTGTCGGCTTAATTTAAGCAGGGCCTGCATGGTCTTTTGTTCAGAATTTTTTAGATCCAGAGGGACTGTCGGACTATTAATAATCTGGGCGCACAACTCTGTTTTGTCGCGCACCTGATCTTTGCTGATTTCATCATGTATTTCAAGAAGGCCTTTCTCTTCCAATTGCCGAATGACGGTTCTGTTTTTTTGTCGCCGCCATATACGTTTAACATGAGCGGCAGAGAGTTCCTGCTTCTCGCACAAATTGGCAAACCACTCTTCAGATATTTGCCTGGGGAATGAATTACCAAAAGAAACGATGCCAGCCGCCGTCAGGGTTATTCTTCGTGAACTTTGCGGCGCCAGCCCGCCGGGCAGCGCCGCCTTGATTATTTCACCAATTGGATATTGATAATAATCGGCCAGCCAGCGGAAAAAATTCACCATAGAACCTGGAAAAATAGGATATGGGTCAAGAATATCGGTGATTTCTCTGATCTGGTAGTCAGCAGCTGGCGGCTTGTCGGATATGGCCAGCAAATAACCGGTAACCTGACGAGGCCCTAGAGGAATCAAAAGACGAAAACCCGCCGTAAGCTCTCGGTGACAGGCGGACTGACTCTTATAGGTAAGGGTGTAGGAAATTGGTGAGGCTGCCGCCACTTCGAGGAAAGGCATATTTATAGAGTAGCTGCCACCTCTTTAAGATGCTGGCGGAAGTCATTTTTTAATTGATGATGATGCAGGGCGTAGGCGACAATGGCTTTCAAATAACCCATTTTGTCACCAGCATCATAGCGGGTACCTGAAAACTCGAAGGCGTACATTGGACGTTTCTTGGCTAGGGCCAGCAGGGCATCGGTAAGCTGAATCTCGCCGCCATGTCCAGGGGTTGTCTTTTCAAGGATCCCAAAGATATCGGGATGGAGGATATACCGACCAATGATGGCAAGGTTTGAGTCTGTTGTACCTGGTGCCGGTTTTTCGATGAGCCTGTCTACCTTATAGACCTTCTCTTTGGTTGGCCGACCTTCCACAATTCCGTATTGAAAGGTTTGATCCATAGGAACGGTTTGAACTGCCACAATTGATTCCTGTACTTCATCATATAGTTCGAGCATTTGGTGGCAGCAAGGTTGTTCGGATAAAACCAGGTCATCACCTAGAAGGACGAGAAAGGGTTCGTTGCCAATAACATTTTTGGCTGATAGAATGGCGTGTCCAAGGCCTAATTGTTTTTTCTGGCGCACGGAAACAATGTCAATAAGCTTTGACAGAGATTTCACCTCTTCATGCAACTCGGTCTTGCCTTTACGTTCCAAGACATCATCAAGCTCATAGTCATAGTCAAAATGGTTTTCGATTGCCTCTTTGCCCTGACTAGTGATAAATATTATTTCCTCGATGCCGGAGGCCACAACCTCTTCAACGATATACTGGATAGTTGGGCGATCTACAATAGTCAGCATTTCTTTGGGAATTGCCTTGCTGGCCGGTAAAAACCTGGTTCCCATACCGGCAACGGGGATTACTGCCTTGCGAATACGGTGGGGTTTTGATTTTTTCATTGTGATAATTTTCCATTGTAATGATTAAAATGATCTCACTATGCAGGAGCACTGCCGAGTTAAGGGCCATGGAAAGAATAATTATCCGAACATAGCGCCCTGTGAGCGAACTGCTTTTTTTTTAGCCACAGAAACACACAGACACTTACCTGTGGCTAAAAAATGTAATCATTCTGGTAGTTTGAAAACCTAGCGAAAACCTCCATTCGGTAACTGTTCAGATGTGCTCCAGGTGTGTTCGATTGTGCCTTCCAGCTATACAACAGTGTGCTGGAAGGCACAATCGGGCGCAGATAAGCGCAGACTCTGGATGGGGTGCAGCTGAATAGTTATAAAAAAAATGAATTTGATCTAAGTCAATGCCAAGTGGTTTTTATTCTCTTATACTATAAATACCGTTTTTTAAAAAAACTGACAAGGGAGAAGCTGACATGAAGAAGATAGAGCTAGATAAAAGCCGGGAATTTTCACCAATTTCTATTAAAAATGTTGTCTTGCATGAATCGCCTTATTTTAAGATAATTAATTTTAATATAGGTGCGGGTCAATTATTTCCGGTACATTCACATGAGATTGATGGACAACTGAGTATTTTAGTTATTGAAGGTGAAGGCGATTTTTTAAGTGATGATACTGCAATCCCCGCTAAAACTGGTGATATGTTGGTTGCTGATATCAGTGAGCCGCACGGAGTTAAGGCTCGGACTGATATGCGTATTATTGTCACAATTGCCCCGCCAATCTGATTGAAACGTCCATCTTATTGCTTCGGTGTTTAAATAGTTAATTTAAA
>CAYTNB010000261.1:0-2811 GCA_964439085.1 uncultured Desulfobulbia bacterium
CCGGAGCCCACAATGGAGGCCAGAATCCCTGATCCCAACCGGATGGTAAAGGGTTATTATTTAGCGGCTTCCACCTTGAATATTCTGCGTGCCTTTACCAGAGGCGGTTATGCGGCATTAAACCGGGTTACAGCCTGGAATAACGAGTTTGTCAAAACCTCACCCATGGGACGTTCCTACGAACGCCTGGCCAAGCAGATAGACCAGGCCCTGCACTTTATGGGGGTAATAGGCCTCGACGTGGACAATCCGCTCTTAAGCCAGGCCAGTTTTTTCACCTCACACGAAGCCCTGCTATTGGGCTATGAAGAGGCGTTGACTCGTCAGGACTCAACTACCGGTCTCTGGTATGACTGTAGCGCTCACATGCTGTGGATCGGCGACCGCACCCGCCAGCTTGACGGGGCACATATTGAATTTTTAAGCGGGGTTCTAAACCCCATCGGCATGAAGATAGGCCCTAATCACGACGTTGATGAGCTCAAACGGATTATAGATAAATTAAATCCAGAAAATGAACCAGGCCGCCTTACCATAATCACCCGGTTTGGGGCAAAAGATATTGACAATTACTTGCCATCACTACTACGGGAGATGAAGCAAGAGGGCTATAATTTGGTTTGGAGTTGTGACCCGATGCACGGCAACACTTATACCGCCGAGACAAAGCATAAAACCAGAAATTTCAATGACATCCTCCAAGAGATCCAGTGCTTCTTCCAAATTCACTGGGCCGAGGGCACCATCCCTGGCGGGATTCATTTTGAGTTGACTGGTGAAAATGTCACTGAATGTACCGGTGGCGGAAGAAATATTATGGATAAAAACTTACAGGAGAACTACCTGACCAACTGCGATCCACGCCTTAACGCTGAGCAGAGCCTGGAAATTGCCTTTCAAGTTGCGGAGATGATTAGAAACTAAGCAGAGGCCGAAACGAGGGTATCATCAGAAAGGCAAGGGGCTAAGCAGCATCTGGGCCAGGCTCATTTTCACTCTGGGTAAGGCATTCAGACGAGGGCCAACGAATTCACGTTCCAGCCCCAGCATCTTGTTAAAGAACAGGGTACGATCCATTGCAGTGACATTATGAAGGTCAGCGGTTATTTCCTGGCACCGGAAGCAGCCGGGGAAATCCCGGCGCTGGCCATTCGGGAAGGTCATGCCGGTAGGTACGCCATGTAATCGGCAGATCAACAGACGGTGAGCGTACAGGCCGCAGCGTCCTTCATCATTTAAAGGGCACATGATCTCCGGCCTTCGTCCCTCTGCCAATTCAATCTTTCCCTGCTTGTCATAATCCCTTGCCCGAGCCAAATATTTGTCCTGTTCTTCCTGAGAAAGGGCAGAGAATCCCTCTCGCAGGTAGGCCCACTCAATGTATGTGTGGTGCAGAAAATAACTATTGCAGCAATTATCAGAACAACCCTGGCAGGTAAAATCAAGAAGACCTGCGGTTTTGTCATAAGCTTCCTGAATTTCTTCATAGAGATCAGCAAGATCAGTCATTGTGGTCATATTGTTTCCCCTCATTTATATCTTTTCTAAAAAACAGGTAAGCGGAGCGAAGCGTAGACTCCGAGAAAACAATCTGTAAGGTACTAATATTGATATTTGGCTGTATGACTTGATCATATGCGAATACCCCAAAACAGACGATGACAAATAAACCAGAAAAACTAACTTGTTTCAAGGCCTACGATATCCGCGGCAAGGTCCCCGCTGAACTTGATGAAGATTTAGCCTATCGAATCGGCCAGGCCTATGCGGCTCATTTTCAACCCAAAAAAATTGTTATTGGCCATGATATCCGCCTATCAGGGCCAGCCTTAAGCAAGGCGCTCTGCAATGGCTTTCGCACTGCCGGAGTCGATATTGTTGATATCGGTCTCTGCGGCACCGAGGAGATATATTTTGCTGCCGCCAATCTTAAGGTTGATGGCGGTATCATCATCACTGCCAGCCATAATCCTGCTGACTATAATGGTATGAAGCTGGTACGAAGAGGCGCCCGACCAATAAGCGGCGATACCGGTCTTAAGGAAATCGAGAGATTGGCCGCCCAAGGGCATCAGGTAGAAGCCGCGACGAAGGGGGCCTATACCAAGGAAGATCCAAGGCCTGCCTATATCAAACATCTATTGACCTATATAGATCCCAGGAAGTTAAAGCCACTTACCATCGTTGCTAATTGCGGTAATGGCGGTGCCGGGCCGGTTTTGGATCTGCTGGAGCAAGAGTTGCCCTGCAAATTTGTCAAGTTGCAGTCAAAACCAGATGGCCGCTTCCCCAATGGCGTACCCAATCCACTCCTGCCAGAGAACCGAGCCGCTACCTCTGAAGCTGTCCTCACCCACCACGCTGACCTTGGTATTGCCTGGGACGGCGATTTTGACCGCTGCTTTTTTTTTGACGAGCAAGGCCGCTTTCTGGAGGGCTATTATATCGTAGGTTTGTTGGCGCAAGCCATGCTGCAACATCGACCAGGAGCCAGGATAATCCACGATCCCCGCCTGACCTGGAACACCATTGAGCTGGTAAAACAGGCGGGCGGCACTCCAGTTATGAGCAAAACCGGGCACGCCTTTATCAAAGAGAGAATGCGTTTGGAAGATGCCATTTATGGCGGAGAGATGTCCGCCCATCATTATTTTAAGGACTTCTCCTATTGTGATTCCGGCATGATCCCCTGGCTCCTTATTTGCGATATCGCAAGTAAAAGTGGTAAGCCTTTGTCTGCCCTGGTTGAAGAACGTATGGCCGCCTACCCGGTGAGTGGCGAAATTAACTCAACGGTTAGCTCCCCCGATG
>CAYTNB010000262.1:0-2755 GCA_964439085.1 uncultured Desulfobulbia bacterium
GAAAAGTGTTACCTCATTTTGGGGTGAAATTTACGGTTTCATACTAGCCGAAACAGGTAGCATGTTAAACCTGGCCTGCCAATTTCGACAAACGCCATAAGAAATATTTAATGTTATTATTGACGCCTAAAGATACTGTGGTTTAATACACATTCATGATTTACAAAATATTTAAAAGTTGATCATAAGCCAAGGACACTTGAGGCAACCGTATATGAATAATTGGTTACTGGTGCATATCCTTCTCCTCGGTCTGGCCATTTGCACAAATTTTATTCAAAAGCAAACCCTCAGGTTTTCCTGCACAATATGTCTTCTGCTCATAGCAATTCCTGTTCTGGCAGGCGAATATTTTTTATTTGCCTGCCAAGCTTTTCCCCCTCCACTTCATGATATATTGCTGTCCGAATTCACCTTCTGTTTTATCTTTTTTTTAGCCATAAACCGCCTTTACTTCACCTTCTGTGCAGGAAAAGAACTAATATCACAGCGCCTGGCCTCTTCAGTAATTGCTCTGCTGCTTCTGGGGATAATCATATTTGTAAAAATATTCCCTCCCCTTGCAAACAATCCTAGCCCGTATCTTTCCATAACCAACTTATTTCATTACGGAGCTGTCTTCAGCCTTTTTGCCGTTCTTGGCGCAGCGTGGAGAGCAGAAATGTTTTGGCGCTCTCTCTCATCAAACCAACGCTGGCAGTATAAATTTTTCATCATAGGTGTTTTCCTGATCAGTGGTATCCTCGGCGGGGCATTTTCATACCGCCTGATGTATCCCATTCTGAAAGACCAGCATCTTATGCTGCTAACAGTTGTGCTATTATTGGCACTGGCGCTGATGTCCTATTCACTGGCCAGGCATCGGCTCCTGAATAGAAAGTTATTCATTGCCAGACAGGTCATCTACTCCTTTACCGCACCATCATTATTGGCAGTTTATCTCCTCTGCCTCGGCAGCCTGGCCCTCATCACTAAACGTTTTGGCTTTGAAATCCATTTTGTTCTATTCTGGTTTGCGGTCATTTGTGGAATTGTATTTTCTGCCATCCTGATCCTTTCTGAGCAAATACGACAACGAATGAAATACTTTGTCAGCACCAATTTTTATAACAATAAATACGAGTATAGAGATGAATGGCTGGCTTTTTCGTCACTCCTCCAAGGGGAATTAAATGAAAACGGGGTCGCTAATGCCCTAAAACAGATATTGACCGACTGCCTCTACACTAGCGATATCATGATTTGGTTGGGAGATAAAAGTAATGGCTATCATCTCATTTCATCAGCGGTACAACCACAATCATATGCGAAGGATATTCCCCCCAAAACACCTTTAGAAAATTTTAAAAGCAGTGATCCATTAATCCACTTTTTAGATAAAAATAATTTTTTATATATCAAAGACGCAGCAAAAAATTCAAAAGTCCAAAAAATCTTGACCCAAAAGCATGAGTTTTTCAACTTATATCATCTTGATTTATTGGCGCCAATGATAATTGGCACAAAATTAGTGGGATTCATTGGCTTGGGGCCGGAATATACCGGCAGCCGCTACGGACATGATGATTTTGATCTGTTAACAGCCCTTAGTACCCAGGCAGCTTCAGCAATACTAAGTGTACGAATGGCTGAAAGGCTTGCGAGAATAAGTGAAAAAAAAGCCCTGGACACTCTGTCCGCCTTTATTCTGCATGATATAAAAAATGCCGCCGCAATGTTGTCCCTTATCCAGGTAAACGCCGCCGAGCATATAGACAATCCAGAGTTCCAAAAAGATATGTTAGAGACAATTAATGATGCTCTAAAAAGAATGAAGAAGGTGCAAGTTAGGATGACGACGCTGAAAGGAGAACAAAAGCCTGAGCTGCGTGATTGCAATCTGGACCTTTATTTACGGCAGCTCTGCCGAGGTATGACCAATAAATTTCCATCCATGCATATTGAATTTTCTTGCCATGAAAAATGTATTTTAAATACAGACATCTCAATGTTAGAAAGTATCATTGAAAACCTGCTGTTAAATGCCTTTGAAGCAGAAGCCAATAAAATTAAAATTACGTTAAGGACAAGTAAGCCCTATCAACAAGTTAATATCCGTATCGATGATAACGGTACAGGGATCAACCATAACCTGTTGCCTGACAAGATATTTGCCCCTTTTGTCTCCGGCAAATTGGGTGGCAGTGGCATAGGTTTATGGCAGATAAAGCATCTTGTCAACCAGCTACGAGGTGAGATAAAGGCAGGAAATGTTGCAAATAGCGGAGCAAGATTCACAATTACTTTTGGAGTTAAATAATGTTGATGTACTCGTAAAAACTATAATTCTCTTATTCTTCGTCATTCCCGCACAGGCGGGAATCCAGTAGTTTCAATATGTTATGGATCCCCGCCTGTGCGGGAATGACGGGATTGGGGACTTTTTACGAGACCGTCAATGTTGTCTATCACGAAACTGTAAAGAATTCTGACATCTTTATAATTGCGAAGGGTTTAACAAAAAAAAGAGCCGTTGGTTTGATAACACCACCGGCTCTTTTTATCTTTATCAAGGCAACTTTTACTAGGATTTTTTTATAGCTTTCCTTCTACGAGCAGCAACGAGTCCAGCAAGGCCTGTACCGAGAAGAAGCATTGTTCCCGGCTCCGGTACCGTTGAAGGCGGCTTAACAGTACCAATACCATCAAGGAAGGCATAGCCACCATGTCCACCCCAACCACAATCAGAAGCTGACAAAGAAACAGCTACACTATC
>CAYTNB010000263.1:0-2750 GCA_964439085.1 uncultured Desulfobulbia bacterium
TTGCCTCACTCTCGGTTTTGATCGGTATCCTGGGAAAACGAGCCGCCGGAATCTATCTTGCCGCTATCAGCCTGGTAAGCATAAGCTGCGGCCTGGTGCTTGACATGGTTTATTTAAAATTCGGGATTAAAGCCAGCACCGTTGCGGGCCAAGCCGCAGATATCATTCCCTGGCCTGTCAAGCTGGTTGCCGCCGTGTTTTTGTTGGCCATTTCAATTCAGCCCCTGTGGCGCATCCTCGTAAATATGCTGACACATAAAAAAGCATGCGGGTGCAGTTCCGAGACCTGTCAGGACTCGCAACCATTCCCAATGGCCAAATAGGCGACGAACAGTATGACTTGAAATCACGAAACGATATACCACAATAATTCATACTTGGAGGATTATCATGAAAAGAATACTGACAACTTTGGCAGTGGCTCTAAGCATCACGGCATTTACCGGAATCAGTAACGCCCGGGAGATGGAAGGCCAGCAGATGATGATGCGTGGGGTGATGAGTAAAGATATGATGAACAACAGTGGCATGGTGGGCCAAGGTATGCACAACGCTGGCAGAAGCGAGCATGGCATGATGAATAGCCCGGAAATGACACCCATGATGATGATGAACGGTTGCCGGATGAATCCAATGATGATGAGTGGCCTAGGTATGGGGCCCATGATGAACAGCAAGATGGGCATGATGGGTGGCGGCATATCTCCCATGATGGGATACGATCCAGAACAAAATAACAATTACCAGCAAAACTATCAAAAATTCCAAAAGTTTTTCCAGGAAACCAGGACTGCCCGCAAACAATTAAACGATATGCAATTCGATTATGGTGAAGCTCGTTGGAATAAAGACACAACCCTTGGGGAACTACAGGAAATGCGCACTAAAATGAACAATCTTCGTCAAGAAATTTACAAAAAAAGACCAAAAAATAACTAATACCCCACGAGGAGGGGGTATCGGAGTCTGCACTTACCTTGTACCTCAAATAGATTCTTTTCTAAAAAACAGGTAAGCAGTGCAAAGCTTAGTCTCCGAGAAAACAATCTGTAAGGTACTAATGGTGAACAGAGCAGTGTGCGAACGATCCATGGCTTTGCTATTTGCTTGATAGATGCTTCCATTTCTAGCTCAATTTCGACATAGTGCATCATAAACCTTAAAGTGTCGCATCTTGTTTGTCATTTGACGCACCAACGGCGTTACGACTTCTGTTACATAGCGCTGATATGCTCAGCCAGTCGTGCCTTGTTGGCACGCCAAATCACTTCGTAATCTAGTGACACTTTAAGTGTTTGCGAGGCACTAGTATCTTTCGACAAGACTTTTAGGTGTAGGTAGCTCATTTATAACCTCCGAAAATAGTTTGGTAGCTCTTTTCAAAAGACAACTAAAGTCTTGTTTTTCTCAAAGGTGTTTTAGGATCAGCTACCTGCAGAGGTTATGCACTTATTATACGAATTCAGGACTCGGCACCAAGAAAATTCGTTAAGCCTGGCGAAGCGCCAATAATACTCACACAATAGCACCGAACAGCAACTAAAATTAAACGCCATGAAAAAATTTATAACACTATCACTAATTGCGCTTCTTTGGTTCTCAGGACAAGCAGCAGCTGGCAATCAGGATACTATTTTAAATTCCCTGGTTGCGACCGCTTTACGTGACAACCCCAATTTACAGGAAGCCAGGGCCAACTGGCAGATGTATGCCAACAGAATCATACCTGCCGCCAGCCTGGATGACCCGACTTTATCCTTTGCCTTCAATAACTATCCGGTAGATAAATTCAGGGCAGATGAGACCCCCATGACTGGCAAGGTTATTAAATTAAGTCAGAAATTTCCTTTTCCCGGTAAACTGGCCGCCAATGAAGATGCTGCCAGGCAGTTTTCACTCTGGTACAAAGGCGTTTATGAAGATAACCGCCTTGCCTTGGCCCGCCGGGTAAAAGACACCTATTTTGAGTTGTATTATTTGAACAAGGCAATAGAAATAACCAACAAAAACGCCCGTCTCTTGCAAGACTTCACCAAGGTTACTGAGACCAGGTATGAGGTTGGCAAGGGCCTGCAACAAGATGTACTAAAGGCGCAGGTTGAACGTTCCAAACTCAGTGATCGTCTTCTAATTCTGACACAGAAACGGAAGACGGCCGTGGCTCGTCTTAACACCTTGATGAACAAGCCTCCTGGCCAGAAGCTGCCTACCATAACGGGTTTATCCAGCAAAGCATTAACTTTGACCGTTGCCGACATTCAGCGGCAAGCTCAAAACAGACGGCCACTTTTTGCGGCCTACAAAGCGCTCATGGCCAGATACAAGGCCAAGAAAGCCTTGGCTCGGCTTAATTACCGGCCCGATTTCAAGGTAGGTTTGGCATACACCTTCCGGGAACATATCGGCGCTGACCAAGGCATCGATTTTGCGGGGATTCAATTTGGCATGAACCTCCCTATTTTCACCGCCAAAAGGGATGCTGCCCAAGCCGGGGCTGAGGCCGGATTGTTAATGGTAAAACGACGATATGAAAGTTTCCAGAACCAGGTAAATTTTGAAATTGATGACGCTTGGCGTGATATACAAAAGGATCATCAGCAAACCGACCTTTACCAAAACGGGATTATTCCTCAAGCCAGTCAGACTTTTGAAGCCTCCATTAGCGCCTACCAGGTTGGCAAGGTTTCGTTTTTAACATTGCTAGACAATCTCATGACCCTGTACCGTTATGAGATAGACTATCACCGCGC
>CAYTNB010000264.1:0-2725 GCA_964439085.1 uncultured Desulfobulbia bacterium
ACCTGGTTGATATTAGTGCTACTAGCAAGGGAAAAGGATTTCAGGGAGTTATGAAGCGTCATGGCTTCCATGGTGGTCCTGGTGGACATGGTTCAATGTTTCACCGTGCGCCAGGTTCCATCGGTACTTCAGCTTGGCCTAGTAGAGTTGTTAAAGGAAAGAAAATGCCCGGACAAATGGGTAATGTTAGAGTTACCAAGAAGAATATGATTGTGATTGACATTCGTAAAGAAGACAATGTCATGGTTGTTAAAGGGTCAGTGCCTGGTGCGAAACAGGGCTTATTACAGATATTTACAAAATAGGCTTTTCTTTGCTTAAGGGCCTGTTATACCGATTTGGGGGTGCCATAAAATGGCAGTAGCAGATTTATATAATATAAAAAAAGAGAAGGTGGGCGAGGTCGAGCTCAATGATGACCTTTTTGCCGTTGAAGTCAAACCTCATATTCTCCACGATGTTGTTAAGATGCAGCGTGCAAATCGACGCGCTGGTACAGCATGTACTAAGACTCGTGTCGAAGTAAGAGGTAGTTCTATCAAACCATTTCGCCAGAAAGGTACTGGCCGAGCGAGAGCTGGTAATAGACGTTCCCCATTATGGCGGGGCGGTGGGGTTACTTTTGGCCCTAAACCTAGAAGCTATGCTTACAATCTGCCTAAAAAGGTCAGGAAATTGGGCTTGAAGATGGCGATTAGTGCGCGTTTCTCTGAAAACAATGTTGTAGTTCTTGACGATTTTAAGCTCGCAGAGATCAAAACCAAATCGTTTGTTTCAGTGATGAATGCTCTTGAGGTGGGTAATGCGTTGATCGTGGTACCGTTTAACGATGTGACTCTTGAGAAATCTGCTAGAAATGTATACGGATTTAAGGTTATCCCAAGTATCGGAGTTAACGTTTATGATATTCTGCGTCATAAAAATCTCATAATTCTACAGTCTAGTATTGAACAATTGGAAAAGAGGCTGCTGTCATGAAATTGTATAATGTTATTCAGAAACCGTGTCTGACTGAAAAAGGTATGATGCTCCAAGAAAGCGAGAACAAGGTAGTTCTTAGGGTTGATCCAAGGGCCAATAAGATAGAAATAAAGGATGCTGCTGAAAAGCTTTTTAATATAAAGGTATCTAAGGTCGGTACTGCAAACATGCATGGTAAGCAGAAGCGGCTTGGCAAGTATGCCGGTAAG
Source organism: uncultured Desulfobulbia bacterium (assembly GCA_964439085.1). Taxonomy (GTDB): domain Bacteria; phylum Desulfobacterota; class Desulfobulbia; order Desulfobulbales; family VMSU01; genus JAADIV01. The sequence continues at coordinate 1,191 of CAYTNB010000264.1, forward strand.
ACCTCTAATTGGAAGAAGGCCTATGTCACCTTGGCAGATGGTCAAAAACTTGATTTTCTTGAAGAGCTGTAATTATCGTTTATTTACGATAACAATTAAATCAAATTTATAATAATCGTGAAATTGAACATCGGGGTTTGCAATGTCAACTAAAACCTATAAACCGACGTCACCAGGAAAAAGAAATAGGGTTTCTATTTTTAATCCGGAGTTGTCTAAGAAAGGGCCAGAGAAAAGTCTTTTATCTTCCTTAAGTAAATCAGGTGGTCGTAATAATTACGGTCGCATTACCGCTAGACATATTGGTGGTGGACATAAGCGAAAATACAGACTAATTGATTTTAAACGCAATAAAGCCAATATACCTGCTAAGGTTTCCTCTATTGAATATGATCCTAATAGGTCTGCCAATATTGCCTTGTTAGTGTATTCTGATGGTGAAAAGAACTATATTCTTTCGCCTGTTGGAATTAAGGTTGGAGATGTAGTGGTGTCTGGTGAAAGTGTAGATGTTAAACCTGGTAACTGTACCTCAATGGGTAATATGCCGCTTGGTAGTATCATTCATAACATTGAAATGAAAATTGGCAAGGGCGCTCAGATGGTTCGCAGTGCTGGTGTTTCTGCGCAGCTTATGGCCAAGGAAAGTGAGTATGTTTTGATTAAATTGCCTTCCGGAGAAGTTCGTAAATTCAATAAGAGCTGTCGTGCTTGTTTTGGACAGGTTGGTAATGCTGAGCATGATCGTCAGAAACTTGGCAAGGCAGGTCGTAACCGTTGGAAAGGCAACCGCCCTCATGTTCGTGGTGTGGCGATGAATCCACATGATCATCCTATGGGTGGAGGAGAGGGAAAAAGCTCTGGTGGACGTCATCCTTGTTCTCCATGGGGTATGCCATCTAAGGGATTCAAAACCCGTAAACGAAAAAGTTCTGATAAATATATTGTCACAAAAAGATCCTGATAGGAGGAGATAATGGCACGATCAATTAAAAAAGGTCCTTTTATAGATGATCATTTGATGAAAAAAGTGATGAAGGCCAAGGAGACCAGTTCACGTAAAGTTATTAAAACGTGGTCCAGAAGGTCTGATATTTTTCCTGATATGGTGGGTATGACTTTTGCCGTACATAATGGTAGAAAATTTATCCCTGTATTCATTTCAGAGAATATGGTTGGCCAGAAACTTGGCGAATATTCTCCTACTAGGACCTTTTACGGACATGCCGGTGGCAAAAAGGGCAAGAAATAAATTATAGTCTAGGAGTACTGAGCAGATGGAAGCTAAAGCCGTTTTAAGAGGAACCCGAATTTCACCGCAGAAGGCCCGACTTGTTGCGGATCTGGTGAGAGGAAAAGACGCTGGTGAGGCAATTATTTCTCTTAGATTTATGCCTAAGAAAGCAGCGCGTATAATTCGTAAATTATTAGAGTCTGCTGTCGCAAATGCGAGCCAGGATGAGGCTATTGATATTGATACATTATATGTAAAGACAATTTTTGTTGATGGTGGTACAACTCTCAAAAGAATTAGA
>CAYTNB010000265.1:0-2723 GCA_964439085.1 uncultured Desulfobulbia bacterium
CTCGGGTCGGCGCGCATGGCCCTGCTGAACGAATTTGGCCGACCCCTGCCGCAAGAGCCGGACGCATTGGCCAAGCTGATCAAGAACCTGCCGCTAGCCCATGTCGGGCTGGCCCCGCTGGACGAAGCCATTTCAACGGCTGGCGGTATTGCGCGTGGTGCCCTGGACGACACCCTGATGCTGAAATCCATGCCGGGCGTGTTCTGCGCCGGCGAAATGCTTGACTGGGAAGCCCCGACCGGGGGCTATTTGCTAACCGGTTGTTTTGCCACCGGGCGCTGGGCCGGGCGTTCTGCTGCCGATTTTGCAGGCAAGAACAAGCCGGGTTAAGCGAATTTTTCCTTTACGCGCATGAACGCATCGCGTGCCCGCATCGACTTGGCGTAAGCCAGCATTTTCTCATTTTCCACGGGAAACTTCGCGTTGTAGGCCCAGTTCAGGCAATGGGTCAGGACGATGTCGGCGATGGTCATGGTTTCACCCATCAGGAACGGGCCTTCAAGACGGTCGGCCATCAGGTCCAGATTGCGGGCAAACTCCCATTTCAGGCTGGATTTCACCTCCGGTACACGCTTGTCCTCAGGCAGGGAAAAACTGTGCCTTGCTGCGGTCCACAAAACCGCATCCAACTCGTCCAGCGCGGCGTGGGTCAGGGCATCCTGATGTGCGCGCTCAACGGTTCCGGCGGGGTAGGTCAGTTGGCCATGTTTGTCGGCCAGATAGGTGATGATCGCGGTGGAATCCAACAGCGTCGCGTCGCCGTCCAGCAACACCGGCACCTTGCCCGACGGGTTCATTGCGACCACTTCGGGACTGCGCGACGCAAGGATGATCGATTCATAAGGCTGACCGATTTCTTCCAGCATCCACAAGACGCGGAACGTTCTGGTCTGAGCTTTTCCAACTACTTTATACATACTCATTTTCCTTGTTTCGTTGCCCGTGGATGTATTGGGAAATTTTCTAGCGTCAACAATCAATCAGCGCGCACGCCCCAGCATTGCCAGACGGATCAGCGCACGTTCCATCACCGCCATTGCCGGCGCGGTCTGCCCGGCGGAACGCAGGTGCAGGTCGGTATCGGTCAGCACGGTCAGCGCGGTTTCCAATCGCGCCGCGCCCCAGTTCTGGGCCTGACGCACAATCCTGTCGCGCCTTTTGCCATAAACCGGCGGGCGCAATCGCCCAACCCCCGAGGCGGCTCCGTTGGGATCAGACGCAGCCGTGTAAAGCGTGCGGAAATGCCGGGTGGTGCCGATGCAAAGGCTGACCGCATTGGTACCTTGCGCCTGAAGCCGCCGCATCAGCGGGCCGATCTCGCCGCTGCGGGCCTCGGCCACAACGTTAAGCACATCGTCAAGCGCGGCCTCGATCGATTGCGGCGCGCAGGCGTCAATATCGTCAATGCCAAGGTCAGAGGTATCGCCAATTTTGTACAGCGCCAGCTTTTCGACGGTTCGGGCAAAATCCCCCGGTCCGATATCGCCCGCCAGCGCGGTCAGCATGGCCATGGCATCGGTTGGCACAGCGCCAAAGCCGGCCGCTGTCAGAATGCGCTCAATCTCGGCGCGGCTGGGCGGGTTGTCAAAAATGCCCACAGCATACGCGTTGGTATGGGCTTCAAACATCTTGCGCAGCTTCGAGGTGGCTTTCAACGCGCCCGCCGTGACGATGATCTGTGCGTCGCCCACCGCCCATTCCTTCAAGGCGGTCGCGATTGCAGGGGCGGCGGCGTCGGTGGTTTCTTCGACAAAAGCGGCGCGTGGGCCGGGAAAGAACCCCACGGCCTTGATCGCGTCCAGCAACAGCGCAGGGTCCTTGCGCAGATCGCTCCCCGCCATGCGGGACAGGCGCATTTCTTCGTCGGCGCTTTTGCCCAGAAGCGCGCTAATCACCTGCTGACGTTTGAGCGCCACGCGCATGGCATCGGCCCCATAGATCAACAGCCCGGTGCGCGCGGGATCAGGTTTGGCGAAATAGCTGTCGGCGTCGCGCGTGTTCAGCTTCATAAGGGCAGATCCGCGACGGTATAAAGCTGAGTGGTGAGTTGATCGGCCAGAATGATCATCAACCGCTCGCGCGCGTTCCGTTCAGAGGCCAGCGTCTCAAGGGTCGATCCGGTGGCGGAATATCCGGTGAAGTTATCAACCGAGCCTTCGGAAATGACCTCATCACTGGTGATGTCAATCAGCTTATAGTCAACCCTGCCCACCAGTGAATAACGGGTGGTTTCATTTTCAGCTGTCACCGCCTGACCTTGCTCCCTGATCGCCAGCGCCAATGCCAGTTTGTAATCCGGTTGAGAAGGTCGGCCCAGCCGGTCTTCGAGGTTTTGCACCAATAGGTAGCTATCGACCGTTTCGGGGGCCGCCACTTCGACCTTGCCGCGCAGGGCGGATGCGGTGCCACCGGGCGCATAGACCGGGGTAAAGCCGCAGGCGGCCAAAGCCAGTGGCAGAAAAAGCAGGGCGCGGCGGCCGGAGCGCACCCAATCAAGTAGCATTGGCCCGAAACCGCGAACGCGTTGTGCTGTGCAAACGCTGCCTCGCGGTTTTGGTCCAATTCTTGGACTCGGTTGGATTGGGAACACTCTAAATAACAACATTGACGATCCGGCCGGGGACAACGATGATTTTTTTCGGCACCGCCCCGTTCAGCGCCTTTTGCACAGCGTCTACGCTCAGCGCGATTTTTTCAACCTCTGAACGGTCCATATCGCGCGG
>CAYTNB010000266.1:0-2711 GCA_964439085.1 uncultured Desulfobulbia bacterium
CCTCCGGGATATCCAAGCCCTCCCGAAGCAGATTAATTCCGACCAGGACGTTAAACTCCTTTCGCCGCAAATCACGAATCAAATCAACTCTGTCCAGGGTCTTAATATCGGAATGCAGATAACGCACTTTCACGCCCAGGTTTTCGTAATAATCGGTGAGATCCTCCGCCATACGCTTGGTAAGGGTGGTAACCAGAACCGCCTCCGACCTGGCAGTACGCAGACGAATTTCCTCCAGCAGATCATCAACCTGGGTATCGGCAGGGCGCACCTCTATTTCCGGATCCATCAGGCCGGTAGGCCGAATAATTTGTTCAACGATACGCCCCTGGGATGCCTCAATTTCGTAATCGCCGGGAGTCGCCGAAACATACACAACCTGATTAATCCGTTCTTGAAATTCCTCAAAGCGCAGAGGGCGATTATCCAGGGCTGAAGGCAGGCGAAAGCCAAATTCCACCAAGGTCTTTTTGCGGGATCGATCACCTCGGTACATGCCGCGTACCTGCGGCACAGAGATATGACTCTCATCAATATACAGAACAAAATCCTGGAAATAATCAATTAAGGTCGGCGGCGGTTCACCCGGTTGGCGACCGGTAAGATGACGGCTATAATTTTCTATACCATTACAATAACCCAATTCACTAATCATCTCCAAATCAAATTCAGTCCGCTGTTCCAGGCGCTGGGCCTCAAGCAGATGTTTGTCCGTCCGCAAGACCTCCAGACGATTAATCAATTCTTCTTTTATCCCCTTGATCGCAATCTGTAGCCGCTCTTTAGAGGTAACAAAATGGCTGCCAGGAAATACTGTTAATTCCTCAACCTCGGCCAAAACCACCCCACGCAGGGGATCGACCATCCTAATCGCTTCAATGGTGTCACCAAACATCTCCAGCCGAATCGCCTGTTCATCCTCATAAGCCGGAAAAATTTCCAGCACATCGCCCCTCACCCGAAAAGTGCCGCGATGAAAGTCTATATCGTTGCGTTCATAGAGCATATAAACCAAGCGACGCTGTAATTCCTCCAGAGGACAATCTTCACCCCTTTTCAGGAACAAATGCATGCTTTTGTACTCGTCAGGAGAACCAAGGCCGTAGATACAGGAGACACTAGCCACAATAATTACGTCCTGGCGGGTAAGCAGCGAACGGGTGGCGGAATGACGCATTTTATCAATAGCGTCGTTAATAGCCGAATCTTTCTCTATATAGGTATCAGACTGGGGAATATAAGCTTCTGGCTGGTAATAATCGTAATAACTGACAAAATATTCAACAGCGTTGTCGGGGAAAAGTTCCTTAAACTCGGCATAGAGCTGGGCAGCCAGGGTCTTATTGGGGGCCAGAATAAGAGCGGGACGTTGGGCGAAGCTAATCACCTGGGCGATAGTAAAGGTCTTACCGGAGCCGGTAACCCCAAGCAGCACCTGCCCCGAGGCTCCATCAGCCAAGCCTTTTGACAATAGCTCAATAGCTCGGGGCTGATCGCCAGCCGCCTCAAAGGACGTTACCAAATGAAAGATCTCCGTGGGCGACTCGCCAGCTAGGGCGGCAATCTCAAGATTGTCCACTCCGGAATCTACAGCCTTGGGTTGGGAACTCTCCTCAGCCAGACGCAAAGAACTGAGTTTACCCATTAATCACAGCCAATTTTTGAGCCGCCACTGCGACTATTGCGACATCAACCTTGTTACGCCCGGTGGCCAGAGCCTCGATGAAAGCGCCATAGAGCAGGCGATTTACAGCCCGGGGGATACCGCCGCTCTTCTCATAGAGCAAGTCGTAAACTGTGGAAGGCAGCAGGTCAGGCGGGCCACCACATTTCAGAAGACGATATTTAACGTATTGCTCCAAGTCATTGCGATCCAGCGGGGTAAGGGTAATAGCAAAGGTAATCCGGCCACGCAGGGCAGCGTAAGATGGCGAACGTAAACGCCTTATCAGGGACTGTTCTGCAGCCAAAATAACGGTAACCAGTTTTTCTCGCTCCGTCTCCAGGTTGGAGAGGGTACGCAAAATATGCAGGGCATCAGCCTTTAAGAAATGGGCCTCATCAATAATAATCACCAAGCGCCGTCCCTGTTGATATAAATCCAGCGCCACTTCCTGAATTTGCCGCAAACGATCATGGACAAAACGGGCGGGCTTGACATTTAACTCTACCAGGACAGCGGCTAATAAGCCCGCCCGGCTCATGCCTGGATAGGATAAAACCAGAATCGGCTTATACAGTGAGTTCTGCATGTCTCGCAGGGCTACCTGCGAGACAAGGGTTTTGCCCGTGCCGGAAATACCGGAGAGCATGATAACCGCATGTCTATCTTCCAGGCCGATTTTTATTTTTAAGGCCGCATCTTCGTGCTGCCTGGTACGAAAAAAAAGATCGGTATCGATATTATCCTTGAATGGATTTTTATTCAGCCCAAATTGATTGGCCCAGGATGCAGGTTGATTCATGGTGAGATCAGTGGCTTAGGTTTTTGCACTCATTCAACAGCTTCATATAACGTTGAAAGGCAGAGCTGGTTTTAATTTTTTCGTCCTCGCTTCGCAAGAGAGCCGCAGCAATATTGTGAATATTTTTGGCTGCTCGCGACTGTGGTGCAAAGATATTAAGCGGTGTTCGGCTGGCGGTGGCTGCCCCCACGGAAGAATCCCGCATTATATAACCAATATTTTTGACCTCAAAGTCGAGAAACCTAG
>CAYTNB010000267.1:0-2693 GCA_964439085.1 uncultured Desulfobulbia bacterium
AGCGTAACTACATATATTCAAAGTGGTAATGTGATATTTGAGTCAAAAAGCAAGCGAAATAGGGAAGGCTTAAAGAAAGTTATAGAAAAGGCAATTGAAGAGAAATACGCATTTCACGTACCAGTGGATATCCGAACAAACCAAGAATTAGAAGGGATTGTGGATAATTGCCCATATGAAGAGGCAAAGGCAGAAGAAAATGGCACTAAGATTCTTGTTACGTTTTTACAGTCTACTCCTTCCAACCAAAAACAGGAGTTACTACTGGACTATGTAAAATCTCCAGAAAGGTTAACCATTCAAGGTAGTGAGGTATATTTGTATTGCCCAAATGGATATGGAAAAAGCAAATTAACAAATACATTTCTTGAAAATAAGCTCGGTATATCGGCAACAACCAGAAATTGGAAAAGTGTTAAAAAGCTGTATGAATTGTCTATACACTAATGTCGCACATAACAAGGTGAATACAGCGGATTGCCAAAAGCGTCACTTATTTTGCTTACGCAAAAACGCGCCGCTTTTGTCAACCGCTGATTCACGACGTTATGACAATACTACGTATCAATATTAAATGGAGTAACTTGTGGCTGGAAATTTTCAAGATGATGCCCGAGAAGAAGCAATGCGTGAATTGTTTGAGTTATATAAAGATGAAGGTGAGGGTAGGGATGGAGTTGACGCTCACCTTGATTTTGAAGGGAGCGCGATACCTTTTGAGTTGAAAACCACATCAAACGGTTCCGTGACTACAGTAAGAGACTTTGGACCCGATCATATTAAAAAGTGGAAAAACAAACACTGGCTTATCGGGTTCTTCGTTGATGGTAGAGAATTCTATCATTATGGCTCGCCAAAGATGATGGCTGAATGGATAGAAGGAAAAGAAGCTTATATAAAACCAGATTTCATGCTGGCTAATTTGGCTTCTGAAAAACTAACCATTGAAGAAGTACACAAGGTTATGGAAGATAAGGCTATATATACATATGAAGATGCACGAGGACTTCAAAAAAGGCAATACAAAAAGAAAAAATATATTGAGTTACAAGATGTAAAAAATGGTTACTCCCCAGCAAGAATGCTTGAGATGCTAAAAGATAGAGCGAAGTATTTAATAGAAAGAGGCAGCAGTCTAAATAATCCGCACATACCTTTTACTTATTTTAACGGCTGGATTGAAATAACCAATAACCATGCAAAAACACTTAGAAAAATGGTTAAAAATTACTTCGATGAAAATAATTAATTCGTTATTTAAGGGCAAGAGCAACATTTTTTGCAACTTGATACGCGACAGGGGGAGCAACTGAGTTGCCGATTTGACCTAATATTTGATAAACAGCCCCTGAAAATTTCCAGTTTTCAGGAAACCCTTGAATTATCGCGACATCTTGAACGCTCAATCTAAAGTGGTCATGTTTTGCAGGAAATTCTGACGCTTTTTTTCTATCTGCCTGAACACCATTTGGCCATATTTCCATATCGCCCCAGGACTTTTGCCCGGCAGAGCTGTTTAGCACAGAAGTTGTATTTCTTTTGCCAGTAAATGCACTTCTAATTGTGGGAGCTAAGTTGTCATATCCTATATCACTCAGACCAAGCGATTTTCTAACGCCCATAGTTTTTTTCTTGTCATCCTCGAAAAGAGTTAGGCTTGATTGTAAGGTTTTTGTACCTAAGTGTTCTCTGTTATGTGTTGGCTTTGGAAGCTCAAACTTTGAAAATGATTTTTTTGTTCTAAAACCAACAAAAAATACTCTTCTTCTAATTTGTGGGACACCGTAGTCCGATGCATGCATCTCAAATTTTATAATATTATAATCAGTTAACTGATCCAAAATATATTTTTGTACAAACCCATCAAATTTTGGGTTTAGTAAACCAAGAACATTTTCAGCTACAAATGCTTTAGGTTTAATTGTATTTACTGCTCGGCTAAATTCACCCCACATATTTCGCTCATCGTCTAACCCCTTTTGCTCCCCTGCTATTGAGAAGGGCTGGCATGGTGGCCCGCCGTGTATTAGATCCACTTTACCTTTATACTTTTTCCATTGGGCTTGAGTTACATCACCCTCGTCAGCTCCTCCAAAAACAGTCCAGCTAGGTCTGTTTGCTTTTATCGTATTTTTACAAATAGGTATAAGCTCGTATGAAGCCTTGTGTAGAAATCCAGCACGATCAAACCCTAAATCAAGGCCACCACCACCTGAGAAAAGACTCAATGAGCTTATTCCATTTGAAACTAATTGAGGCATTAATTTATTCGGGTCTAATTTGGGTGTGTTAATCTTGTGTATAGCTTCATGCAACCCTTTTTCTGCAGCTATTTTAGCCAGTCTGGAAGCCTTTGATATACGACGATATTCCTCCCTTTTCTCATCAGTAATATCGTACATCTTCCTTGATTCATTTTTGTATACTGATTGATTAATGGGCACAATATTTACCTGTCGAAGAGTTGTTAGCGTTGCTCCGTGTATAATAACAGTTCAGAATTCAAAAGTCAGCTGTTTTGTGAAAAAGTCATAACAATAAGATTCAGGCGACAATTTTTAGGGAAGCCATTTTTTGCATTGCGCTACGCTCCATATTAGCAAAAAACACCTTCCCTAAAAATCGCGCCTGATCTAGACGTTATAGCCTAAAAAAAAAGAAAATGAGGAATTATGAATTTTTCTGATTCGGAA
>CAYTNB010000268.1:0-2646 GCA_964439085.1 uncultured Desulfobulbia bacterium
AGCCGGGTGCCCTGGAATCCGCCCTTATCGGAACACACGTGGAGAACCCAGAAGAACAAATAGAGGCAAACAGGATAGTCCACTCATTCGACCCCTGTCTTGCCTGCGCCGTCCACTGAGCCACTGACCTTCTCATAAACCACTATAGGCTAAGGAAATTATGCTTGATATTGACCGCCGAAAATTTTTAAGGATGGCAGCATGCCTGAGCACCGCTTTTGGAGTTGGTACACTGCCAGAATCCGTCCAGGCCGCTCTAAAGAAGATTGACCGGGAATCAATACCAACTCTGATCTACCTGCAAGGGCAGTCCTGCACCGGCTGTTCGATTTCACTGCTGCAAGCCAACACACCAAATGCAGTAACCATGATTACCGAGTATTCTAAGCTTGCATTTCATGCTGATCTGTCAGCAACTTCCGGCAAACAAGCCCTGGGGCTAATTGAGGAGTACTTTACTGGAAGGGCCGGAGAGTATTTTTTGGCGGTTGAGGGAGCCGTTCCCTACGACATGCCTGAAGCCTGTGTCATTGGCGACAAGACCTTTGCCGACCACCTGTTGAAGGCCTCAGAAACCATGGCCGGAGCTATAGCAGTCGGGACCTGCGCCTCATTTGGCGGCATTCCAGCTGCTGAAGGCAATCTTACCGGCGCTATCAACCTCAAAGAGTTTTATAAACGTAAAGGCAAAAATCCGCTAATCATTAATATTCCCGGCTGCCCCGTTCATCCTGACTGGATTTGGAAAACCATTATCCACCTCGTGCGCCTCGGTCTCCCGGAACTGCTTAACAATGGTCAGCCTAAACTTTTTTTTGATCACAAAATCCACGAAAGATGTCCCCGCTACCACGATTTCCAACAAGAGGTTTTTGCAGAAAATCTTGGCGACAAAGGTTGTCTCTTTAAACTGGGATGCATAGGGCCAGACACCTATGCTGATTGCCCAACCCGCTGGTGGAACAGTAAACAGACATGGTGCATTGACGCAAATGCACCATGTATCGGCTGCGCATCACCAGTATTTGCAGCCAAAAAGGGTTTTCCATTTTATCGGCTTTCAAAAAAAGTTGATATGATTTAAGGAGAAACAATGAAAGTACATTTATTGGACAAATTTTCTGTAGCACATCGAGTTATTTTTGCGGTACTTGCGGCGCTCACGATTTCGCTACTCACCTGTATTTTTCTGTTGAACGGTTTTGTTGAACGGCAAATGAACAAAATCTACATTGATTCTGTTCAGACCCTGTTTGATTCCCTTGAAGACGGAGTGAAAGGCTCACTGGAAAAGGGCCAGATGCTTAATTTCCAAAAGCTCCTAAACCGCCAGAAAATGATCAAGGGTGTTACGGCGGTTAATCTCTTTGATAACGAAGGCACCGTCAACCTCTCATCTAATGGCAGCAACTATAAGGAGCAGGTAGAGCCGGAGATGATGAGACAGATCAAAAGAGAGTTAAAACCGGTATGGAAAAGAGAAGGAGCTACACTACAGATATTAGCACCGCAGGTAGTTGTCCCAGACTGTATCCGATGTCACCCGAGGTGGAAAGAGGGGGAGATGGGCGGCCTTCTATCACTCAACTTTGACCTCACCTCCCTCAACACAACTGTCACCAGATTACAGATTTTCATGTCAGCGGGGATATTGTTTCTCTTGTTTTTTATTACCGCCATAATTTTTATAGCTATGCGGCAAATGGTAAGCAATCCAATTAATACAATCATTGATCACCTGAACAGCAGCGCCAAAAGTGTTGGAGAGGCAGCGCATCAGTCTGCCTCAAGCAGTGCGTCTCTTTCAGATAATGCTTCACGACAAGCTTCGTCACTAGAAGAAACTTCTGCCTCCCTGGAAGAATTATCATCCATGACCAAGATGAACGCTAAAAATGCCGACAACGCAGATCACCTGATGACCGACAGCAATCAAATGATGATCGTTTCAAATGAAATCATGGACAAGCTACAGGAGGCCATGAATAAAATTGTTGAAAGCAACACGGAGACCTCATCAATCCTTAAAACCATCGATCAGATAGCCTTCCAGACTAATCTTCTGGCCTTAAATGCTGCCGTTGAAGCAGCCCGGGCTGGAGAGGCCGGAGTCGGCTTTGCCGTTGTTGCCGACGAGGTGCGTAATCTGGCCATGCGAACCGCCGATGCTGCCAAAAGTGTCACCGAAATGCTGGATCAGAACAGTGAAAGAGTGGCGACCGGAGTTGAATTTGTCACCCAGGCTAGCGAGGCCTTTGTAAATTCAACAGATAAAACGGGCAAAGCATCCCAGCTTTTAAGTGAAATTGCTACAGCCTCCAGAGAGCAGTCAATTGGGATTGAGCAGTTAACAGAAGCTGTCCATGACCTGGATGTTGTCACTCAACATAATGCTGAGGGGGCAGAGAACTCATCAGCAGTTGCACATGATATGGAGCAACAGTTTGCCAATCTTTCAGAGGACATTGCAACTCTCCTTCGATTGGTAAAAGGTAAAGGAGGATATTGAAGCCTGTTTTGATTTTATGCGGAAGAACTTTATAAACGCCTCCTGACAGGCAAAGAGTTTTATCTTTATTCTAACACCCCACGAGGGGGTATCGGAGTCTACGCTTACCTAGTACCTTATAAATTATTTTCTAAAAA
>CAYTNB010000269.1:0-2623 GCA_964439085.1 uncultured Desulfobulbia bacterium
ACAGCCACCACACTTTTTCCAGAACCGCCACTCATCCCGGCAACAACCAGACCTTTTGAAACAGCACCTTTTTTTATTGTCATATTTATACCAGAGCCTCTACCTCGGAACCATTTACCAGTTTTTTTTATTACCCATTTCAAGCCATTGCCCTTGATAAATATCTACACCATGCTTATCTGTGTGATAATTTTTTGTATGAAATAGCAGATGAAAAAACCACACATAAAAGGGAATAAACAATGTCTAAGCAAAATATGCAAGAGGATCTGGCAAGTGTAATTGCCGAGCTTGAAAAGGACTGCCAGGAAACACCTGAATCCGTCAGAGCCCATCACCACCTCGGACTGGTATATCGCAAGGCAGGCCGCCTTGAAGACGCAGTAAAGGAACTAGAACGGGCCATCGAGATAGATGATCAAAACGCCGATTCTTATGTTAACCTTGGGGCTATCTATTTTGAAATGGGTGATCTCGACAAAGCCCTGGCTCTGAATGAAAAGGCCCTAACCCAATTGGTCAAGCCAGCCCAGGCCCATGTCAATATCGGCCTAATCCACCAGCATCGCGGCGAGATCAAAGAGGCCATAAGTTCATACATTAAATCAACGGTGCATGATCCAGGCTTCAGCATGGCCTGGGTAAACCTCGCATCAGTGCAGATTATGGCGGCAGACTATCCTGCCGCCTTGGCTGCTGGCCGTAAAGCGGTTGAGCTTGATCCTGAATTTGCCATGGCTCATAATAATTTATCAGTAGCTTTGTATTTTAACAAGGATTACCAGGAGGCCAAGAAAGTTCTTGATAAAGCCATCTCACTGGGCTATAAGCCAGAGCCAAAATTTGTTGAAGCCCTAAGCCAAGAAATAAAATGAGCAAATCAAACAGCCAACCGCTAAAACCATGGTGCCCGTTCTGTGGAGAGAATATATCTCCGCCGGTAGAACCGCAACAGCGCAAAATGGACGAATTTAAAATCGGACATTGCCAATGTGGTGCAACATTCGTCAGTGATCAAACTGGCCATAATGTTGGGGCTGCCATGGTTGAATGTTTGGTACATGCCTGTGATGACAACTGGGATTTTGCCTGGGATCTTGACTCCGATGAGGACTACCTCACCGATCGTCTTGAAAATTACGATGAGCAAACCCATCAAATAGTCGAGACCAGGAATCTTGACGGTCGAGCGGTAAGGGGTGTTTTGTACTTTGTCCGGGTGAACAGTGACGTTAAGGAATTGTCTGCTAAAATCAGTAATAAAGGTGCAAAAGCTGTCTCTCCTCCCGTTGGTCAAGTTCCGGTCATGGAACCACTCCGTGAGCCGGGCCGAAAAAAACAACGTGCCACCAAACAGAAGATTAAAGCGCTGGCTGATGCTGAGAATATAACAGCCCTTGTTGATTTTTGTTTTGACGATAAACGCAGTCTCCGTTTTTTGCAACGCCTTCTCTATGAGCCTGATTACGGCCAACGCATGCGATATACTAATGTCATGGCCAAGGTCTTCGGTCGTTACTCTACCAGAAAGCCCGGTGCAATCAGTGACCTATTACATCGCCTATACGATGCCTGCTCCGACTCCGCCGCCAGCCATTGGGGCTTGGTTGAGGCAATTGGGGCAATTATTGCGGAGCGCACCGATATATTTGGTGCCTTTGCCCGCCACTTGCTGATGTATCGCAATGTGCCTGCCACCCGGGTATCTGTTCTTTGGGCGCTTTCTGAAATTGCCCTGCAAAATCCCGCCATAATTCGAGACGCCCCTTTTTACTGTCTTTTCGACATGCTAAAACATCCGGATCCAGCCACCAGAGGACACGCAGCCTTATTACTTGGCCTGATCCAGGCATCTGAAGTTAAAGAACAGATTAAGAAGTTGACTAGTGACTGCGCAGTTATAACCGTCTACCATAATGGCAGACCCCAGACCTTAAGTATTATGCAGATTGCAGAAGAGGCCTTGCATAGAATAGAAAATAGCAGTACGACTACGATCGTATGCGAAGGAGAAAATCATGCAGCAAAACAATGAGCCCAGTCTCACCGGGTTTCCTGAAATTGAGAAAGAAGAGGAAAAGACACAGGCCCAACAAGATTTCGAGCAGGGCATGGCTTTTCTAAACGATAAGGAAGCGGCGCAGGCCGCCGCCGCTTTCCATAACGCCATTCTTGGTTATGAGAAAGATAAAGACGATAATGGCATAGCAAACGCTTGCATGCGCCTAGCAGATATTTGTCTTGGGAATCAGGATTTTGTCAAGGCTTTAGAATTTTGTAAGCGGGCCAATGATATATGCAGTGCCGGAAATGACACCTTTTCTCTAATCTGTATCAAGGAAACAAAGGCCAAAATTTACAGCCAGTGGCAGAAATTCGACAAGGCAATCGCACTATATAGCGAGTTGGTTGAAGACTACAACATCACTCGTAACCCACAGGGTACTGTTAACAGCCTGGAAACCATGGCTGAATTGTACCTAAAGGATGATGAAAAGGAGAAAGCGGCTGACTGTTATAAAACTATCGCCAGCATCCATAAATCATTCAAGCACGTTACTTATTACAAACGTTACCTAAAAAAGTCAGAAGATCTATTTAAATAGTTGCACTCAGTAGTGTC
>CAYTNB010000270.1:0-2589 GCA_964439085.1 uncultured Desulfobulbia bacterium
CCAGTGGGCAAGGGTATTCGCAGCCTAAATGTTACCCTGCGGCAAGACCTGGATCTTTACGCCTGCATTCGCCCGGGTCGTTATTTCCAGGGCGTAATCAGCCCGGTAAAAGAACCGGAAAAGGTCAATATGATCATCTTCCGGGAAAATACCGAAGATGTATATTCAGGCATCGAGTGGCAAAGTGGCAGTCCGGAAGCCAATAAGGTTATTGACTTCATCGGCCGGGAATTTGGTAAAACAATACGTCCTGAATCAGGAATCGGCATTAAGCACATCAGTGCCTTTTGCACCAAACGCCTGGTCCGGCGGGCCATTCGATATGCTATCAAACATAATAGACCTAACGTGACTCTGGTTCACAAAGGGAATATTATGAAATTCACCGAAGGTGCCTTCCGCAGTTGGGGATATGAACTGGCCAAAGAGGAATTCCCGGAGCAATGCATCACCGAAAAGGAACTATGGGATAAATATGATGGCAAACGGCCTGAAGGCAAGGTTGTTATACAAGATAGAATTGCCGATGCCATGTTTCAGGAAATCATCTTGCGACCTGCCGAGTACAGCGTTCTGGCCCTGCCTAACCTGACGGGTGATTTTATCAGCGATGCTCTGGCCGCTCAGGTGGGTGGCCTGGGACTGGCGCCTGGTTCCAATATCGGTGACAAGGTTGCCGTCTTTGAAGCCACTCACGGTACGGCCCCCCAATTTGCAGGGCTTGACAAGCTAAACCCCGGTTCTATAATCCTCTCCGGGGTGATGATGCTGGAATACCTGGGCTGGCAAGAGGCTGGCGATCTCATTCAAAACGCCCTTGAGGTCACCATCTCCAGGAAAACTGTAACCGATGATCTGGCCAGCCTCATGACAGGAGCGACAACGTTGAAGTGCTCCGAATTTGGCGAAGCAATTATTGTCAATCTTTGAGGGATTATGTTCCCAAATAACGAGGAATGAAACTCATACTGTCTGGTCTCTATCCTGCCTTAAAAGATATCCTGTTCCCCGCCACTTGCCTACTTTGCCATGAGCGCCTGGGCCAGGCGGGGAGTCTTCTTCTCTGCCCCACTTGTATCACACAGATGCCATTAATCAGGCCGCCGCTCTGTACCTGCTGCGGCAAAGAATTTCCTGATGCCGCAGCAGGTAATCATCTCTGCGGCTCCTGTCTGAAAAAGCCACCATGTTTCAGTTGTGCCAGGGCCATTTTTCGTTATAACAAATTTACCGCCTCGCTAATATATTCCTTTAAATATCAGGGTCGAACCACAGCCAGGAACACCTTTGCCGCCTTAAGGGAAAGAGCCCCATCCATAAATGATCTGACTGCGCCAGACGTGATTATCCCTGTACCGCTCCATAAGAAACGTCTGCGGGAACGGGGCTTCAACCAAGCGCTTGAATTGGCCCGTCTCTTCTTTCCAGAAGACAAAAATAACATCCTGGCATCCATCCTCATCCGTAGTCGCTGGACTACTCCCCAAACCGGTTTAAGCGGTAAAAATCGCCGCCGGAATCTTGCCGGAGCCTTTCAGATTAAAGATCCTCTCCAAATCAAGGAAAAAAATATACTTCTTGTTGATGACGTGCTAACCACTGGCACAACCGCCAATGAATGCGCCAAGGTATTACGACAAAATGGAGCCGCTGACATAGAGGTCTTGACTTTAGCCCGCGTGCTTGATTAATATTGACTATTAATCATACTCAAACTACTCCCACAATCGACAATTATTATGGCAATATCCCGACACTTATTGTTTGTTTTATCCTTGTTCCTCTTGTCACCCTCTTATGTCGGCGCCGAGTGCCTGAAAGGAGATTGCCTGAACGGACAAGGCGTATTTTTATATTTCGGAGGGATGAAATACACCGGCCAATTTAAAAACGGCAAGGCCAACGGACAAGGCACTAAGACCTACACCGACGGCATGAAGTACACTGGCCAATTCAAGGATGGTAAATTCTCAGGTCAGGGTAAAAAAACTTTTCCTGATGGCGCAGTCTATGAAGGAGAATTTAAAAAGGGCCGTTTCTTTAACAAGGGCACCTACTCTATGGCCGATGGCACGATCTACGTTGGTGAATTCAGCTACGGCCAATTCAGCGGCAAAGGCATATATACGTTTTCCTCAGGTGCAAAATATGAGGGCAGCTTTATGAATGATAAATTTACTGGCCAAGGAACTATGACCTATACGGATGGGTCTACCTACACCGGCAATTGGGTGAACAATGCGCCCAGCGGTCAGGGAAAAGCCCAAAAGGCCGACGGTTCTTCCTATGAGGGTAGTTGGTGGAACGGCAAGTTTGATGGCCGTGGCGTATTAACAAGAGCCAATGGTAAGATAGAAGAAGGGTTTTGGAAGGAAGGTAAGTTGACAAGAAAGGAAAAAACAACCAAAGAAAAGAAACAATCTCTAGGCGGTAGTGGATGGAAATACTAGTATCCTGGTGGGAATTTTCGTGTTTCTTATCCCCTCAGGGGTAGGGGGTACTGAACAGAGTCCAGAGCCTTGCCTGTAAGCGCTCCATGAACACCCTGCTGCACGCACTCGAGTCCCCCAATATACAGAGGTATTATCG
>CAYTNB010000271.1:0-2538 GCA_964439085.1 uncultured Desulfobulbia bacterium
GGTTTTCAGTTCTAAGAAGAACTGGCCCGGGGGTGGCAGCTGGTTTAGTAGTTCGGGGGATGGCTGATATCAGTTGTCTGGTGTATGCCTCGGAGGGTTGAGAGAAAATCTTATCTGCTGTGCCACTTTCAATTATGCGACCGGCCTGCATAATATAAATTTTTGAGCCAATATTTCTTACCATCTCCAGATCGTGGGTTATGAGCAGAACACCCATGCCATATTCTTGTTGAATATCTTTTATGAGATCGAGTATTTGTGTTTGGATTGTGACGTCAAGAGCAGTTGTTGGCTCGTCGGCGATCAAAAGAGATGGTCTGCAGGCCAGGGCCATAGCTATCATTACGCGCTGTCGTTGTCCACCAGACAGTTGATGGGGATAGGATCGCATGCGAACCGAAGGTTGATCGATACCTGTGCGATGAAGCAGTCGCAGGGCCTCCTGGCCAGCTTCATTTTTGTCCATGTTTCTGTGCAGCATAAGAGGCTCAATCATTTGATTGCCAATGTTGTACACCGGGTTAAGCGAAGTCATAGGTTCCTGAAAAATCATGGCTATTCTATTGCCGCGAATTTCCTGGAGTTTTTCGGGAGGCAAGGCATAAATATCTTGTCCCTCAAAAAGAATCTTCCCCTTAACGCCTATATTGGAGCCTGCTTCAAGAAGGCGGAGGATTGAATATGCAGTGATTGATTTCCCCGAGCCTGATTCGCCGACAAGGGCTGTTGTTTTGCCTTGTTTCAAGGTAAGGGAGACATCAAAAAGAACCTGGTTACGGATAAGGTCGTTGTTGTCGTTATAGTCGTTGAACCAGAGATTGAGTTTGTCTATTGCAAGAAGCATGGAGGATTAATAGTGTACTTCAAAGGTGGAGAAATTGTCTTTAACTGTAATCTGCTCTATTGTCAGGTTGTCAACTCTTGATCGCGGGGAACCCTGTTTCAGCCAGGCAAGCATAGTTTCAATATCCTTCTGTTTCCCACAAAATAAAGCTTCGACGGTACGATCCGGTAGATTGCGAACCCAGCCGGTCAGGTTCAGCTTTGATGCCTGCCTGTATGTATAGTCCCTGAAAAAGACACCCTGTACGATTCCTGTCACTATCACGTGGGTCATTTTCATAATGTTTATTTATAAAGTGGGACGTTGGAATGGCAAGAAAAAGAGCAGAACTCTACCATAATATTATCCATTCTGCTCACGAAGCATGCTGCCTATTTCATTGTTGACAATTTTATCCATCTCTTTGAAAGAAGTTGTCATGCCGATTTCATACCTGTTATTGCTAAATGTTTCAACCCTTACAACAGTACCAATGAGGAGGACAGGTGCTCCGTCGGTTACCGGAACCTTAACTTTAATAAGAGAACCAAGGGGCAATGGTTCGCTGTTCTCAAAAAGAATACCACCAACACATATATCTTTGCTTATACCGTTAAAGGTTTGGGAGTTGTGGAAGTCAAGCTCTTTGATCAGAATAGGTTCGTGTATTTTTACCCGCAGATATCGTCTTTTTTCTTCCTTAAAGTGAGATATTCTGTTTTTCCCGGCGCCTTTAGCCAGGTAGACAGCGCTGTCTGCCATCTCCAGTAATAGTGCAGGATCTTCTGAATTGAAAGGAAAGGAAGCAATTCCGCCACTCACCGTTACCTTGAAGGATTGGTTCTGGTAGTGGATTTCAAGCTTTGCGATTTCTTCTCTGAGTCTTTCTGCACAGATAAAGGCACTGACATTATCGGTGCGCGTCATAAGCAGGACAAATTCTTCACCACCAAAACGTGCGGCAATATCGCTGTCACGTTTGTGACTGTTTATGATTTTTGCAATGCGTCTCAGCGTTTCATCGCCGGCTAAATGGCCATATGTGTCGTTTATATCCTTAAAGTTATCAATATCGAGAAAGAGAATTGTAAAATCATCAAGATATCGTTTAGCAAGAGAAACCTGCAAGTTGTATGCTTCATCGAAGTAGGCGCGATTAAAGAGTCCTGTCAGCTTGTCATGAATATTTTCATTTACAACGTTTTCATACAGCGTTGACTCCACTAGACGTGGATGGGCAAGAAGATCGGTAGAAGTCTGGAAGTAGTCGCAGAGCACAGTGGTGAAATCAACATCACGATCCATGTTTTTCATCATTTTCAGACGATGATCCCGGGCATTATACCAGTGCCTCTTTGCCTCTTTCAACGGTATAATAATGCTTGTGAGGAGTTCGAGCATGCCCTGGTATACTGTATCTCCCTGTGCCGCGGCTAATGCATCAACCTGGCGAAGAAAAAAATCGTCGTTGGCTGAATTCAACTTGTATTGCAGGAGAATTGTTTTCAAAGTGTGATCCATGTATATCCTTTGGCAGAGAAAAAATGTTTAAAAAGAGAGCGGATGTCAAGTTAATGTATACATGCAGTATAATGCAGACGATCGACACATATTTGCCACCTGGCTTGAGACAATGCTGTCTCAATATTCTAAGCCATGGGCGGGGCGAGAGCCATTAAGAAGCTATCCCCCGCCAATTACTGGAAAGATAGCCA
>CAYTNB010000272.1:0-2528 GCA_964439085.1 uncultured Desulfobulbia bacterium
ATACCCGTTGTGCTGTTTGCGGCATGTTTGTCGCCAAATACCCTGCCTGGCTTTGTAAAATAACTGAAAAAAATGGCAAGGTGAAATATTTTGACGGCCCAAAGGATATGCTGGCTTATTATTTTTCACCAAATAAATATGGTGGTACTATTCAAGCCGATATCATAAAAATTATGGCCAAAGATTATTATTCAGTGCAATGGATTGATGCAAGCAAGGCCTTTTTTGTTATGGACAGTGATGTCCATGGCCCAATGGGAAAAGAATTTATACCATTTTCAACCAAAGTAGCAGCCCGTTCCTTCGCAAAAGATCATAAGGCCAAGCTTGTTTTGCCTTTTTCAAAAATTACCTCAGCCGTTGTCGAGGCCGCACGTAATGGTCAAATGATGATGAACATGAAGATGAAATAAACCATGCGACCCGCACGTCTCCTTTTGTATCTGATCCTGGTCATTATGGCCTCTGATCTTGTGATGATTTTTTTAATGCATAGTCAGCTAAAGACAGTAGCCAAAGAGCATAATGACATCGCCACCGTGGTGGCAAGTTTGGGGCTTACGGACCTCTGTATATCCACAGAGGCCCGCTACACCAGACACCCGGCTCTAACTGATTATGTAGTTCCATTTATGGATTATCCTGGGGAGATGGAGCATTTTCCCACTGGTTCCTTCTGGATTCCGGCGGCGCGCTATAACGCATTTTTTTAATAAAGCATTACATGATTGATCTAAGCTCAGAACGATTGGAGATTACCAATTAAGTATTAAATAATGCGGAAAGCACTAAATGATCAAACCATTTATCCATGTCATTTGAGAAACAATTAAATATCCTTGATTATGCCCTGCAGTCCCTTTGGCGTCGCCGTCTGAAGAGCGGGGGGATTATTGTTATTTTTACGGCAGTTATTTTTTTGGTGGCCTCCTTTCAACTGACGGTTAAGGCCTTAAATGACGAGGCTGATCGTGATCTGGGCACGGCACCGGAAATTACTATTCAAAAGATGACTGCCGGTCGGCAGGAATCCATTCCTCTTGCTTATCTGGACAAATTAACTGGAATTTGGGGTATTCGCCAAATTGTACCCCGAATTTGGGGCTATTATTTTGACGCTACAACCAAAGCCAATTATACAATTATTGGCGTTGATCCGCTTAAGATGCCATTAGGTGATCGTTTAGGCGGGGTGCTATCCGGGGGGCATTTACCGGCAGCCGGTGAAGCTGTGATTGGTCGTGGTATTCAGAAAATTCTGCGCCTGTCGGACAAGGGTGCCATGCTCTCCATGTTCAGACCGGATTTGACTCTAAAAACTTTTAAAATATCTGGCGTTTTTAAACAGAACAGCGATATTCTTACCTATGATACTATTCTTATGAACCTTGCCGATAGCCGTGATCTCTTTGCCCTACGCAAAGAACAGGTGACCGATTTTTGCGTTTACGTGGCAAACCCGGAGGAGGTTGAGACCATTGCCCGTAAAATTGCCGCTCTTCTGCCGAGCACTAGAGTGGTATCCAAAAATCAGATCAAGGAAACATATCGGGCTGTATTTGGTTGGCGGGGGGGCTTTGGCTCTATATGCTTGCTAACTGCCATTGCCGCTTTTATTATTTTTGCCTGGGATAAGGCCTCCGGTATGAGTCCCGATGAACGAAAAGAGGTGGCTATTTTAAAGGTATTGGGTTGGCAGACTGCCGATGTTTTGGGTCTGCGTTTCTGGGAAGGTTTTATTGTCTCTTTTTTATCATTCCTAATGGGGTACAGCCTTGCCTATCTGCATGTATGTTTCTTCTCTGCTGAATTGTTTCGTCCCATTCTGGTCGGGTGGTCGGTGATTTATCCAACCTTAAATCTGCGGCCCACTATCGAGTTCAGTGATACGCTACTTATATTTTCTTTGGTGGTGCCGCCATATATGGCGGCCACCATAATTCCTGCCTGGCGCTCTGCCATAATTCCCCCAGATGCGGCAGTTAATTAATTGTTGAAAAGATTAAAAGCTATGGAAAATCACAAATTAGTTATGCCAAGCAACTTAAATCAATATGGATACCTATTTGGTGGAGATTTGCTTAAGTGGGTTGACGAGTACGCCTGGATAGCGGCAACATTAGAGTATCCTGACTGTAATTTTGTTACTTTTGGTATGGATAAGGTTGAATTTAAAAAGAGTGTTAAGGAAGGAACAATATTAAAATTTATCGTAGAAAAAAATAAAGCTGGCATTACTTCCGTACAGTATCTTGTTCATGTTTACCGTGGGAATAACATGGCAACGAATGATTTGATTTTTTCCACACACGTTACTCTTGTAAGAATCGCTCACAATGGCCAGAAAGCTCCATTGCCCCAATTATGATGGCTAAGTAGCTAAGTGTAGACTTTTTACGAGTGCAGTAATTATAGTTTTTTACTATTAATAGTCTCGTAAAAACCAATGGGATGGCTAGGTGAAAATTTCGATATACAGGAGCCTTTTGCAAAATGATCTCAGTTTGGTGTATGGACACACCATTAGT
>CAYTNB010000273.1:0-2524 GCA_964439085.1 uncultured Desulfobulbia bacterium
TATTAAATTCTCTTTCCTTCTTCCATTCCTTATTTTTCTGGTTTTTTTCTTTAAAACTCTCATATAATTTAACAATAATCGGTACAAAATCATAAACGTCTTCGTTAACGTTTAAACTAACTATTTTCTTTTTTAGAGCTTTTTCGGCCTGGATTTCAATTTCATTCATTTCTGCTAAATCACCATCTTCAATTTCTAATGGTGAATTAAGAAGATCTTCAACATCAACAAAAGCGCCACCAGATTTTTGACGTTTTTCTAACTCGTGAGGATATTCTTGTCCACCAAGCAATTCTTCGGCTTCAGGATAATTGTATTTACTTTCCTCGGGCACAATATCAACTGGTTGTTGTCGTTCTTTCCTATCTTTTAATCCCGAAAAACTGGTATGAGAACGAAGAGGATTTTCTTCTTCTTCCTTTTTTGCCACTCTTTCTGAAATGGTAGATTTTGGAGGAACAGAATCTATTTTGTTAAATCTCATATTTTTAAATTTATTTTAACTATATTTAACAATAGCATACATCTTATACTTATATCTTAAAATCAGTTAAAAGTCAAATGAGATTAAAAATATTTAAACTTAAGATAAGCGCCAAGCTAGCTGTAAATTGAACAATTAATTCAACTGCTTGGGACATAACCAAGCCTAAACTAATAGAAGAAATTCATACTGCTATTTATCTTATATTCCATTAACAAGTGCCATTGAATTGTTTTTACTCCATTTTCATTAAAAATATGATATACTTTCTTGTATAGAATAAAGATATTTAATACTTTTTGAAAGAGTAATTTTACAATTATAACTGTCTACTTACTTTTTCTAGCTATTCTTTATAGACAAATTATATTAAAAGTTTGTACAACATACAATTACTGCATCTAAACAGTTAATTACTTTATATAATAACTAGTTATTCAAAATTCCGCTGTCGCTCCATTTTGAATAACGCGCGCACATACCTCCGCCGTTAGGCGACATATTTTTGAAAAAATTTGAATTTAAAGATTTTTGTTGTTGGGCTTTAAAGAATAAAGAATTTTTGATTTTTTCAATTTAAAAGAGGGAAAATAAGGTATTCTCTTCACTTCGTTCCGAGAATGAATTTGATTATAAATAGTAAAAAGAATATCTTTATATAAATTTCATCAAATATTATGATTTCAGAAAAATTTACACAAGCCAAAAAAGTAAACAACACTAGAGGTAAAGCAAAATATATTTTTGAAGGTAAAGAATTTTTTGTGGAAGAACTTGCACAAGAAATTTATAAAAAAGAGAATTTTCTTTCTTTGTGGTCAGAAAATGATTATTGGTGGACTATTTTTTCTTTACTTTTTTGGGATGTAATTTTTGCAAAACTTGATGGAGTATGGACTCCAGAGTTCGGAGAATTTCCAAGTCAGTATCAAAATATGCCACAAGATTTATTCTCAGATGAATTTTATGAGAAAAGAAACAATCTTTTTGATAATAAAATTAAAGAACTTTCTCATTCAGACATAAAACAACATTTACAAAATTCATACACAAAGAATTATAAAAAACCATGCAGACCAATTGAAAATTGGGATAAATTTGCGATTGCAGAATTATTAATTGCTGTTGAAAAAATTGAAAGCAATAAACTACTAAGAATTTTAGAAAGATTAGCAAAAGATTTTAATAACAATAGAGCTGGGCTTCCAGATTTGTTTGTTTATTCTGAAAATGAATATTTTTTTGTAGAAGTAAAAGGAGAGAAAGATAGAATTTCTGAAAAACAGCATTTATGGCACTCCTTTTTATCTAAAGAACTTGGTTTAAAAGTAGAAATTTTCATGGTCAACAAAACAGCAAAAGAAAAAATTACACAAATAAAAATAAAATCGAAGCAAGTAAAAATTTCTTTTGGAAAATCTACTTCAAAAAAAAGAGAAGGTGCAATTGCATTTATAAAACAACAACCAACCTTTAAACAGTATCAAGAAAAAGGAGATGATATTTATTCAGCTAATTTTAATATTTCTGATATTGAAAATCTTTTTACTATTTTAGATTTTACAAGTGGTTGGAAAACTCAAAAAATAGAAATTGATGAAAAAACATGGAAATCAACTGATTTAAGAGATTCTCTATATTGTTTTAGACAAAAAGAGAAAGAAAAAAAATCAATGGACTATTGTCGCACTAATGAATGGGATGGAAAGAAAAATAAATTTCAATGTCGTAACTTTTTCTTTCGAGAATTGGAAGATAATTTTTGGGATAATTATGGATACATAGACACACAAAAAGGAGAATGGATTTTTGATAAAAATGCTATTAAAATGGAAGTAGAAAAACAAATTAAAAAATTATCACTCTGTCCGTTATTCAACGAAAAACAAATATTGAAGTTAGTAAAAAATATTCCTGACTCTATTAATCCAAAAGTTGATATTAAATGGGGATTTATTGATAATGATAGGAATATTTGGTTTTGGAGAAAAAATAAATGGCAATCTCAATGGGGCGATGATTCTTTTCCAGGCGTTTCAA
>CAYTNB010000274.1:0-2514 GCA_964439085.1 uncultured Desulfobulbia bacterium
TGCATATAACCAGTTTTATGACCAGATTATTGGAGAGAATTAATTCCCTCATTCGGATGAAAAAACCACTGTTTTTTGTTAATATTTTCCTGCTTTTCGCAGTTTTAAGCTTTTTTAACTTATCCTGTTCAAAATATCCCTCGAAGGTTGGAGCAGGTTTAATGCCCAATAATTCCCTCTCCATGCATTTTATTCAAAGGGGATTTAATGTTTACTCGCAACCCATCGATACCACTCGTACCGATGAATTGTTGGAGAGCATTGTAGGAAGCATTCAGGATCCGGTGTTTGGGCTGACCAATGCCAGTTTTTACACCAAAGTATTACCGACAACCGTCGGACATCGTTTCGGAACCAATCCGGTCATGGATTCATTGGTGTTGCAGCTTTTCTATTCCACTGTGTATGGAGACACCAACGCCTTGTTGCATCTGCATGTGTACGAAATGAAAGACGATATCTTTTATGACAGCGTTTACTATTCCAATAAAAATGTTGATGTTTATCCTACCGATTACGCAGACATAACTTTTCATCCCAACAAAAATGCCACATATATTTTTGATCGTCCGGAAACAGATACTATAAAAGATACCATAAGTGGTGTCCTTCGAATCAACCTTAGCCATCTGAATAAAGCATTGGGCGACAAACTTCTGAATGCCGATACCACCATTCTGGATAGCAACTATCTGTTTATGGATTATTTCAGAGGACTTTACCTCAAAGTTGATCCTGTAACTACCGGAGGAGCAATTGCCTTTTTCATCACAAATACGGCCGAAACAGCTTTGTCGTTGTATTATCATAACGACTCCGATGATTCACTCCGTTATGATTATGTACTGAGTGCCTCTATGGCTAAAATCAACAATTATCATCATGACTTTAGTACTGCTAATCAGACTTTTAGAAATCAGGTGGTCAGCGGAGATACTACATTAGGACAAAAATTATTCTATGTTCAGGGGCTGGCAGGTGTTAAAACCATTATTAAGTTCCCGCACATCCGAGATTTGAATAAGTTGGGAAAAGTGGGCATCAACGAAGCCAAGCTGATTTTGCCCGGAGCTGAAGATACACCCTATCTCGGTGCACCGACGCAATTGTCTCTTATTCGAATCATGAACGATTCTATTTATACTGTTTTGCCGGATGAAAATGAAGGCTCCGATTACTTTGGCGGAATATACAATGCTTCGGATAACTCCTATACATTCCGAATTACGCATTACATCGAATCACTAATAAGTGATTCTACCGAAGTCGATAACGGATTATTGCTTTTCGTAAATCAAGGAGCAATTTATCCCGAGAGATACATTTTTAACGGCCCTCAATTTGTCGGAGATTCTACAAGACGTGCCCGATTGAATATTCTTTATACCATAGTAAAGTAAAATAATTACCTTTGTTTTTTTAACAGTTCTCCTGATTTTATTTAAAAAATAAACAAGGACGTGGTAAAGTAGTGTCTTTTTAACACTTCTTTGTGTTGTATGGTACAAAATATCATTTATTAAAATATAATAAAACCTTTCTATTATGTGTGGAATTGTAGCATATCTTGGTCCCAATGAGGCTTATCCTATCTTAATAAAAGGCCTTCACCGGCTTGAATACAGGGGATATGACAGTGCCGGAATCGCTCTGCTCAACAAAAAACTTTCTGTTTTTAAGACCAAAGGGAAAGTTTCGGAGCTGGAAAAATTTGTTTCCGGTAAAAACTTAAACGGACACGCCGGAATCGCCCACACACGCTGGGCCACACATGGAGAGCCTAACACAATCAACGCCCACCCCCATTTTTCACAAAATGAAAGGCTGGCCATCATCCATAATGGCATTATTGAAAATTATGCTTCCCTGAAAAGTGCCCTCATCGAACGGGGTTATCACTTTGATTCGGATACGGATACCGAGGTGCTAATCAACCTGATAGAAGATATTCAGGTTAACGAAAAGGTAGAATTGGAGGAAGCCGTTCGCATTGCCCTGAACCAGGTTACAGGCGCCTATGCCATTGCCATTCTGTCGCAGGACGATCCTGACACACTGATTGTTGCCCGCAAAGGCAGCCCCATGGTTATCGGTGTGGGCGAAAATGAATTTTTCGTAGCCTCCGATGCGACACCCATTGTGGAATACACCAAAAAGGTCATCTACATGGAAGAGGAAAATGTTGCCATCCTGCGCCTCGGCAGCGAAGTTGACTTAAAGACCATTAAAAACCAGAAAAAAACACCTTATGTCGAGGCACTGGAAATGGATTTGAGTCAACTGGAAAAAGAGGGCTACGACCATTTTATGCTAAAAGAGATTTTTGAGCAACCCCGCTCCATCAAAGACAGTATGCGGGGACGTTTACAGGCTGGTAAAGGAATTGTTTCGCTGGGGGGTATTATTGATTATGAACAAAAAATGGCAAGAGCCAAACGCATCATCATTATTGCCTGTGGAACCTCGTGGCATGCTGGACTGGTGGGTGAGTATTTGTTTGAGGATTTGGCGCGT
>CAYTNB010000275.1:0-2512 GCA_964439085.1 uncultured Desulfobulbia bacterium
CCTTTGATGACTGGGATGTAAAGATGGATGGAGTCATCCTGCCCACCGGAGTTCGTGATATTGCTAATGCTGGTAAAAAAAACTACTTCATTCATTGGGCCCAACTGCCTGAAAGAAGAATTAAAAAGATTAAGCCTATATGGGAACTTAGATCTGGTCCAACAAACTCGTGCCTCGTAAGCCTTGATGGTCTCGTAAAAACCAATGGGATGGCTAAGTAGCTAAGCGTAGACAGCGAAAATTTCGATATACAGGTAAGCGTAGACTCCGAGGAGTGGGGTATTTTTGAGAGCGAGGCCATACATATGGCATGCCGAGCGAACAAAAATGGTCCACGACGCGGTAGATCGGACTTTTTACGACGCCATCAGCCTTAAGATGTGACGCTTTAAAGGTTTATGCGGCACAGGGTAATCAATCTTTGTTCCTCCGTTTCCTAGGTATCCCGCCCCCTCACTTGTGGTTCATGTCTCTGGTTGTCATCTCGTTTGAAGCTGGTGTTGACTAGACGAACACTGAGTGGGGTTTGTTTAATCGAGCCACTTTCCACTTTGCCTGGTCTTGATTGTAGATTCCTTGTTGTTTTACCAGCCCACGGCATTTTTTCTATTTTTGCTCAAGGTGATGAATAGGAGGCAGGTGATTGCAAAAATTACGACGAGTAAACCGTTACTGAGGAAGGAGAATCCATAGCCCCAATAGCGGTTTAGGACTCCGGCCAGGATAGCGGACAGAAAGGTGGCGGTGGTGCGGACGGCGTACATAAAACCGGCGCTGCCTCCCAAACGGGCGGCGGGGAAAAAGATGGTGACCAGGATACTTAACTCCAGGAGGGCGAAGGTATCGCCTATGGTATGTAACAACCGTACACCAAGCAGCCAGGGCAGGCTTGTGGTAAAGGCGGTGAGCATTTGAAAGAGGCCGGATATACCCAGACCGATGATGAGGAACAGAAAAAGTGATTTGTGCCGATCATGTAGGCGGCCAATAAATGGAACCATTAACGCCATCCATAGCCCTATACAACAGAAAACCAGGCCAATTTTTTGTGGGGACAGGGCCAAATTCTCTTTGAGCAGCAATGAAAAAGATGTTTGCTCCACCCCAAAATGAGTGCCCAGCATGAAGACACAGGCGGTGAGCAGAAGGGCTTTGGGTCGTTTAAGGTCGGCGCTGTATTGCCGGAAGGAAAAATTAATGGGCGGGCAGTCCTTAAGTCCTAAAGCGGCCAGGAAGATCAACACGCTGGTGCCAAGCGCCGTTCCGAAAAGGGCGGTGCTGGAATAATTTAGCAAAAAACCACCAGTGAGCGGCCCCAAGCCAAAACCAAGATAGGTACTCAATTGATATAGACCGATTCTTGCCCCACGCTTCTTGTTACCAAATAATTTCAGGTATAACGATTCGCTGACCACAATCAGGGCGGCGACTCCCAAGCCACTCACCGTTATGGCACCCATGATGGGCCAGAATGAATCAAAAAACATCAGGGAAAGGAAGGAGACTCCGAAGAGCAGTGCACCGCCTATAATGGTCCATTTTGGAGAAAAAAAGTCTGAAAATGCCCCCATCGGCAGCATTAACATCATTGAAGAAAGGGAATACAGGCTAATCGCCAGGCCGATTTGTATATCGCTAAAGCCCCTGGCCATTAATAGTATAGGCAGGTGGGCTAGAACCATCCAGTGTGTAAAATAGATTAGGAAACGCACAAAAATTGAGAGGGATATCTGGCGGCGCATTGCTCCTTTACGCCTTATTCTCTTTAAAAATTGTCTCCATGCCACATAAATTGGCATAGTCAGCGATTTGATCCTGGAATTTTTTCACATAAGGGCAATCCCAGACAGCAAGTAGTTTGCGGCGGGTAATAAAGACTGGTTTGTCAGATTCTGCTTTTTGAGCAGCTGGCTCTAGCAGGTAGGGAAAAATCTGTGGCTGTCGACAAACTAATGGACGTTGCGGATAGATAAGGCATCGTCCCTTATCATCCAGTTGGGGACATGATGCCAACCGGGGCAGGATAAGGCTCCATCCCCGTTGCCAGTGGAAGAGAGCCGGGTCGTCCCTCTGGTAAAAGGGCCGACCTTCCTGCTTTAGAGGATTTTCGTCATTGGACGAGTGGCTGCGGCTGGCGGTGGAATTAATTTGGGGAATGGTAAACATGTTTTTTTCACTCTCCTGGAGCGGAATTTCAAAAAACTCTTGTCTGGCTGATTCATGTGGCCCGATGCAACATAGGTCACAATGCTCGCTGCCGCATAATAAACTGTTTATTTCGGCTAATTCCTGGCTCAATATTTGCTGGCTCACCCAACAATCCAGGGCCTCCATGCTGTCAAGTTGGTGGCCTTCCTCATCAAGAACGGTATAATCAAGGATCCCGGCACTTTTCATTTGTTCAAAATTTCGGAGAATATGCAAATATGGGGCGGCTGCAGCCTGTGGGTCATCGTAGTTGCACTGGCATTCAATCGGCTCTTTCAACTCGTTAAGAACGTCATTAATCTTG